>JAJFLO010000257.1 GCA_021772675.1 Verrucomicrobiota bacterium
ACCATATTAATAGTATTTGCAGATTCTTTTTACTAACATAGGATGCTAACCTGATTAATTCATGCGATTCCTGCTGCGAGCACGTATCTTGTTTCATATAAAAGAGTTATAAAGAACCCGGAATCTCGTAATAGTTCACTAATACTTCGCCTTCGAAACCTTCATAACTCGTTTATCTAAAGCAGTCTAAGCACTCTCGCGATAAAATCGCGTGAATTAATCAGGCTAGTCGTTTTGCCTTGTTGATTCGGAAAAATCTAACACAAAATGCACATTCCAAATCAGAAACTTATTCAATTTTCATTCCTTTCTAAACTTTGTTTAACAATTTCTTCAGAAGTTTCCACCACAAATCGTTTCGCTTTTTTCAGGGTTTCATCAATCTGACCCTGAGTCACATCAACTCGTGCAAACTTAACCATATCAGCCGCAGTCAAAAAATCGGCAAGTAATAATTTTTGGTCCATATTCAAATTTTTTGAATCCTGATTAATCTTACGTAAAAATTCAGGGGTCGTCATTTCTGTTGCTGGCAAATGGAATGCGGACTCAATGTATTTTCTAACAATATCAGTCAACTCAACAAAAACGGTTTCTGCGGCTAGAGGAAATCGCTGCTGCAACTGCATTAACATTGATTCAGCGACCAACCATGGTTTTGGTGGTACCACAGCCTTATTTTTCTCACTTTTCATTAGTAAAAATAATATAATGACAGCTACAGCCAATAGTATTGCGATGAGAATATACCAATGCTTATTTTTAGTATTTGTCTTTAAGAAATCTTCTGATAATTCAGTTGCCATAAATAATTCGTCACTGCCCTCATCTAAAATTGACTGAATAGAGATTTCTGGAATTGTTACGGTTATTGAATCGTGCCCATCCAGGCGATTCGGCGTTATCGTGATCTCAGCTTCCAAATCTAAATACGGACCAAAATCGTATGCCTGAAATTGAATCTTTTTTTTCCATTCCCATGTTCCCAATCCCAATCGGGAAAATTGATTGATATCATCTCCAACAACCTGCAATCCTTCGGGCACCTCTACTCGGGTCTCTCCAACCAAACGTCTGTACCATGGCAGTTTGATGGTCATCTCAACATTGATAATGTCTCCGATATGCTTCGATTCGGGAGTAATAATTATATCCGTAACTAATGGCGGATCCTGGCTAGTTAAACTTCGCCAGAATAAAGAGGCAACACCCGCAATTGAAATTACAAGGAAAATAGCCCCAAAAATGATTATTTTTCTAAAATGTTTATTCATGACAATTTTCAATTTTATTCATCGGTTCTGAGCTACCCATTGTTAGACATACTTTGAATGGTTTCCGAAAACGAAAATTTTTCTAACCTGATTAATTCATCCGGCTTCTATTACGAGCGCATATCTCACTTCATCTAAGCGAGTTATGAAGAACCCGAATACTGAAAATAGTTCACTATTCCTTCGCCGTCGAAACCTCCATAACTCATTTATCTAAAGCAAGTTAAGCACTCTCAAAGCGAAACCGCATGAATTAATCAGGCTAAAGCCTAATTATTTGATATTGACTGCTGCAATTAATCGTTTTCGTCAATGGGATGAGTCACCGCCGTTTTTCACGTTTGCGAAAAAATTGCATTAGCGGTTTGACATAATCCTCTCCATTCACAATGTCGATAAGATCAACCCCTGCACGCCGGCAAGAATCAATAATAGTCTCATGGGCATTCATACTGTGCGTGTTAAATGCGTTTCGATTATGCTCCCACTGACTTGGGAATGTCAGTGTTTCTCCAGTTTCCGCATCTTCAACAGAGATATAGCCAACTGGTTCAATTTCCAGTTCTCTGTTATCAACGATTCTCATCGCAACAAGATCATGTTTTTTATTTGCAATCATAAGCGCTTGCTGAAACCCGTCATCTATAAAATCACTAATCAGGAATACGACGGTTTTTCGAGGAGTCACCTTCATAAATGTTTCTAATGCATTTTTTATGCTTGTCTTTTTGTGTACTCGGTCATGTGCAATTAACTCTCGAATCAATCGGAGCACATGCTGGCGGCCTTTACGTGGCGGTAAATGAAGTTCATCATGATTGGAAAATAGTAATAACCCGACCTGATCATTGTTTCGGATTGCATTAAATGCGATAACAGCCGCCAATTCAGCTGCCAAAACATTTTTGCTCTGACTTTCACTCCCGAAGTCACCTGAAGCTGAAACATCAACGAGTAGAAATACTGTCAATTCCCTTTCCTCAACAAACTTTTTAATGTACGGTTCTCCCATTCGTGCAGTCACATTCCAATCTATCGCTCTAACATCATCCCCAGGAATGTATTCCCTTACCTCATTAAACTCCATTCCTTTACCTTTGAATACACTATGGTATGCGCCGCCTGTTAATTCATCGACAATACGGCGAGTTCGAATTTCAATTTTCCGAACTTTTTGTAAGATTTCTTTTGCCTGCATACCTTTTTTACCGTTTTTTTCCCAAATTTAATATGAACGAGCTGGGGACTAATTCTGGATTTTAGAACATTAAGGAGTTCTTAGTTCATCCAAAATTTTCTTAACTAAATCGCTTGTGGTTAAATCTTCGGCTTCAGCTTCATATGTCGGAACAATTCTGTGACGCAACACATCCGGTGCAATGTCTTTCACATCCTGAGGTACGACATAGGCCCGACCTTCCAGAAAAGCAACAGCTTTGGCAGCAATTGCCAAACTAACCGTCGCGCGAGGAGAGGCCCCATACTGAATTAAGTTGGAAAATTCGTCAAGCTTAGCCTCTTTTTGCCGTGAGGAAAGTTGGTGGCGTTTATCATTTCGAGTCGCAAATACGATGTCAAGGATATAATCCGTTATCTTTTCGTCAAGATAGATTTTATCGACCCACTTTCTCGCAGTCATGATTTCATCAATTGAAACAACGGAGGTCGCTTCATTTTTTACATCTGGATGGGCCATTCGTTCGAGAATAACTCTCTCCTCATCCCTCGAAGGATAATCAAGTAAAATTTTAAGCATAAAACGGTCGACCTGGGCTTCGGGAAGAGGATAGGTTCCTTCCTGTTCCATTGGGTTTTGGGTTGCCATAACTAAAAACGGCGATGGAATTTGTAGAGTCTCACCACCGATAGTAACCTGCCGTTCCTGCATCGCTTCAAGAAGAGCACTTTGCACCTTGGCCGGTGCTCTGTTTATTTCATCTGCCAGTATAAGATTCGCAAACACAGGCCCTTGTTTTACCGAAAAGGTATGTTCTTTAGGATTATAGATAGTTGTACCCACAACATCTGCTGGTAGTAGATCCGGAGTAAATTGTATTCTTGAAAATTCTAATCCGATTGCTTGTGACAAGATGTTAATCGCCATCGTTTTTGCCAGTCCGGGAACACCCTCTACGAGTATGTGGCCATTAGCAATCAAGCCGACCAGTAACCGGTTAATCAGCAATTCCTGACCGACAATAAATCGACCAATTTCTATTTTGACCGTTTGTACAAAAGATGACGATGCCTTTATTTGATTTTGCAATTCCTGAATATCAGCACGTTCCATAAGAGTATTCCTTTTTGGAGAAATTGTTGAAAATATTGATTTTATAAATCTGTAAGCGAGAGGTTATTGCAAAAAATCTATTCAAGCCACGTTGCGAACGGATACCTCGCGATCCAAAGAATTAGGAAAATAGGACAATTAAGTGTTGGAATGGTTCCAAGTCAAAGGAATATAAACAAATGGGTTATCTTTTGTTTAGAAAATTGTGTCAGAGCCACATTAAGCTGAATTCATAAAGGACAATAACAAATCTACATTTGATATCTTATTCGAGCATCTGTTTGGAGAATATTTTGAAAAAATCTACACCGTCGATGCAATTAAGAGAATCAATGCAATAAGTGAAATAAAATAAGATCAATACTATCGATTGGCTGTCCAATTATTAGGAATAATTAGGAGCCTCCTAATTGACCTTATCTGAAAAGACTGGATGACAAAAATTGGAATTTGTTTGTTTTTTACTATTCAGGTTTAGATTTTCCAATCTTACACTTTTTTAAGAAAGCTCTAGCTTGATTAATTCATCCGGCTTCTATTCCGAGCGCATATCTCACTTCATCTAAGCGAGTTATGAAGAACCTGAATACTGGAAATAGTTCACTATTCCTTCGCCTTCGGAACCTCCATAACTCATTGATCTAAAGCAAGCTAAGCACTCTCGTAACGAAACTGCATAAATTAATCAGGCGAGTACGTTGTCCACGCTAAAATTTCGTAATGATTTTGTCTAATTTAAAAATTGAGAGACTTTGACAACGAAAGAGACGCAACCCTAGTCGGGCACGGGACTTTTAAGTACAGATTCACTGTCAATATAAAACGGTGCTAAATTTCCTCGCGTCATTACAAAATTTTAGCGGGGTCAAGGTACTAGTTATTACCTAGGTAATTCAACCAAGAGTTACTGTTGCAAAAAAGGTTAGAAAAATCGCGATAGGGGGTTTGAATCGCTTTTATGTTTTTTTCACCAAATGGAATTTTAATTTCAAATTTAGTTTTTTTATTCGCATCCACTTCCATTTCACCTCCTAAATGATAAACAATTAGATGGGAAATTAACAAATTTATACCTGCACCATCAACCATTGAAGATTTTGCAGAAAAAGGAGAATATAAACGAAGTTTTTGATCATCCGACCATTCGAACAAATCATCGTTTAATGATAATGTTAGACTTCCATTTGCATCATCCAACTTACTTATATTTACAGTAAGTTTAATCTCTGATCTTAAATTTGTAAGGATATTAAAAATTGATAAAAGATTTTCCAATAAATGTACAATGAACTTTGGTCCAATATCCAAACTATCAATCTCAGATATTATATCAATACTCAAATTGATGTCTTCAATTAATTTTTCTCCCATTAAATCAGGTATTGATTCAAAAAATGCATTTATATTACTGATAGTTCCATCTTCTGATTGATTGAATATTTTGCGCAATTCTTTAAGGGTAGTGTAAATGTATTGACTTTCAGTCCTTGGCAATTTTTCCATGTCCCGCCAAAACTCGTTATATACTGACATATCAATTTTAATATCAGGTATACTATTAACAAAAGCAGCGATAGCCCCAATTGAATTGTTAATATCTGAATCTAAACACAAACCAAGTATAGCGAGGTTTTTGTCATGATTCGCATTGAACATTCTCTGAATAATCGACAGTTTTTCGAGTACCAGCCGATTTCTTTCTTTTTGGATCAGATAAAAATCAACTGAACGCATCAGCGTCACTCTCAGCTCAGGAATGTCCCATGGTTTACTGATATATTTGTAAATTGCCCCTTCGTTAACAGCATCAACGGCACTTTCGATATCCGCAAATGCGGTGACAAGAATCCGTATCATGTCAGGGTAATTTTCTCGAACTCTTTTTAATAGCTGAACACCACTTTCTCCCGGCATTCGCTGATCCGAGAGAACCACTGAAATCTGATCACTGTGATCCTGTAGCATCTCCCACCCCTGAGCGGCATTCTCAGCGGTATAGATAATAAAATTTGATGAATATATTTTATTAAAATATTTTAAGGAATTTAATTCATCATCAATGTATAATACTGCATAGTTCTTATAGTCAATACTCATAGTTAACTCGCATAAAATGACAAAACTGTATAATGCTGTATGGTTCGAATTAAAAAATAAGCGCAATTAATAAAGCACTCTATATATTAATATTATACTATATACACATGAACAAATTCATCAAATTCAATACTTTAGTAGACTTACTACACTATCGAGCAAAAACTCAAACAAATGAAGATGCGTTCATATTTCTAGATCGGCATGGCAATCTAGAAACAAAGATCACTTACAACGATATTTTTTTAGCTGCAAAAACTATCGCTGCTGAGTTGAGAAATAACATCAATGAAGGTGAAAGGGTACTGCTGCTGTATAATACAGGTCCCGAATTTATAAACGCATTGTTCGGTTGTTTAATTGCCAACGTTATTGCTGTTCCGGCATTTCCACCAAGAAATAACCGAAATGTATCACGTATCCATGCAATAGCCAAGGATGTATGTGCGCGAATTTGTCTTACATCTGATTCGATTTATGATCGATCCAAACAGCTCTTTGACATCGTTCCTGAACTGCAAAAGCTGATACTACTCAGTACTAACTCAATTTCCGGTATTAGAGAACAATCTAAAAACGCCGCAAGTATTACACCTGAAACTTTAGCAATACTGCAGTACACCTCAGGTTCAACAGAAACACCGAAGGGTGTTATGGTTAATCATGAAAATTTTCTACACAATCTTTCTTTTGCTTATAACAGATGGGAGCTCTCAGAGAACAGCAGACTTATATCCTGGCTCCCTTTCTTCCATGATATGGGACTTATTGCCGGAATTCTGTTACCCATCTTCGGGGGCTTTCCCAGTATTTTAATTGCCCCGACTTCATTTATAGGAAACCCGTTTGTGTGGTTAGATGCTGTCTCCAGATATCGGGCAACAATATCAGTGGCACCAAATTTTGCCTATGATTTATGTGTTCAGAAAATTCCCCGAGCCAAACGCAAAAATCTTGATTTATCGTCTTGGAAACTCGCAATTAATGGAGCAGAACCTATCAAAAAACAAACATTGGACTCCTTTGCAAACACATTTAAAGAATGTGGATTCGAAGCACAAGCACTCACCCCAGGATATGGCTTGGCTGAAGCCACACTTGTTGTTGCTGTCGGCAGCAAAAGAAGGAAATATATTTCTAAAAAAATAGACGCTGATACATTAACGTCAACACAGACGGTAGTGGATAGTCGGGCAGCGAGTCATGCAAAATTTGTCGTCGGCAGTGGACAGAAAGCCCCGGACCAAACCATAGTCATTGTTGATCCGAAAACAAAGACTAAACGTGCTCGAAACAACGTGGGTGAAATCTGGCTGCGTGGTGCAAGTGTTGCTAAGGGGTATTGGCAGAAAAAACGAGAAACGAAAAATACATTCAATGCTTATTTGTCCGATACAGGGGAAGGACCATTTCTCAGAACAGGTGATTTAGGTTTTTTGGATAATGATGAACTGTTTATCACTGGTCGGCTAAAAGACTTAATCATTATTAGAGGTATGAATTATTATCCTCAGGACATCGAAGAATCTGCCGTTAAATCCCACCCATCCTTGATCCTTGGTGGTGCTGCCGCATTTTCGATGGAAACAGGTGGAATTGAGGAGTTGGTAATCGTTCTGGAAACAGCGAAAATTACGGATAAAAATTACGAACACATCGTTGACCAGGTTAAAGTGTCGGTAACAGAAACTTTTGGTATCTACCCGCGCGCAATTATACTTGTCAAGAAACAAAGCATTCCTAAGACAAGCAGTGGCAAAGTTCAACGACGCTTCTGCAAAAAACATTTTTTGACCGATAATCTGAAGATTATAAAATTGTGGGAAGATTCCAATACCTTTCAAACGGCCCATAAGAGCCCGCGATCAGATGAAATTAAATCTGACAATAATGTAGACTCTTCCTCTCCAAAAGAAGATTTTAAACAGTGGTTAATCCAATTAATAGCAAACGAAATAAAGATCCATCCTGAAGTAATAAATCCTTCCGAAAATTTGTCACAGTATGGAATGGATTCACTGATTGCTGTTGCAATCGTTTCAAAAATAGAAAAGAAGATAAACCGGTCACTTCCTCATTCAACATTATTCGATTACCCTTCCATTCATAATCTATGTGACTTCTTATTTGGAACTGAAAACAATAACGAACGGGGGGCATTCAGCCGATATAGGAAGGATGAAAAAATAGCAGTTATAGGGATTGGATGTCGATTTCCCGGTGCAAATAACCCGGACGAATTTTGGCAATTGCTAAAAAATGGCGTCGATGCAATTACCGAAGTTCCTCCGGATCGATGGGATATGAATTCGTTTTATGACCAGAACCGCAATCAAACAGGTAAAATGAATAGCAAATGGGGTGGATTTATTGATGATATCAATTCGTTGGATTTTGATTTTTTCGGTATTGCAGCCCGGGAAGCAAAAAGCATGGATCCACAACAGCGGCAGACACTCGAAGTCTGCTGGGAAGCATTAGAACACTCCTGCAAAGTTCCCGAACAACTCAAAGGCAGCCAAACTGGAGTTTTCGTCGGTACGTGCAGCTTTGATCATACATTAAATGAATTATCCGACCTGTCAGATATCGGCCCGTATGCTGGTACAGGAACTGCCCATAGTATCATCGCGAATCGATTGTCGTACTTCTTCGACTTTCACGGTCCGAGTATCGTCGTCGATACAGCATGTTCTTCTTCATTGACTGCAGTACATTTAGCCTGTCAAAGTTTACGAAACCAGGACTGTAATATGGCACTTGCGGGTGGCATTAATTTAATTCTTAGACCCGAACTTTCAATCAGTTTATCCATGGCTAACATGATAGCAGCCGATGGCCGATGTAAAACATTTGATACCAATGCAAACGGGTACGTTCGTAGCGAAGGCATTGGTATTATTGTATTAAAACGATTGGCTGAAGCAATCAACGATAATGATAAAATCCTGGCAATAATCCAAGGTTCTGCCATCAACCAAGATGGCAGAAGTAACGGTTTAACTGCTCCGAATGGCCCCTCTCAGGAAGCAGTAATTTGCCAGGCTTTTAAAAATGCTAATATTGATGTCGGTCAAATAAGTTATGTCGAATGCCACGGGACTGGAACTCCACTAGGCGATCCCCAGGAAATACATGCTCTTAATAATGTGCTTAATGTTGGTCGAATCAACAGACAACCTTGTTTTATAGGTTCTGCGAAAACCAATATCGGCCATGCGGAAGCTGCCGCCGGAATTGCCGGTTTAATCAAAGTAATCCTTTCGATAATGCACGAAAAAATTCCACAACATCTTCATTTAAGTCAGATTAATTCACAAATAAAAATCGATGAAACTCCATTTAAAATTCCGCAATTGACATCATGCTGGCCTACAGAATATAGCATGAAAATAGCAGGTGTGAGCTCGTTTGGGTTTGGTGGCACAAATGCCCATGTTGTTGTCAGCGAATTTCCCGCGATGGATAAATGTCTACCTGAAAAAAATGATTCAAAATTAAACTCAGCAAGAAAAACACATCTTCTAACAATCTCCGCAAAAACAATCCCATCTCTAAAGAAATTCATTAAGCGGTATCACCAGTTTCTAACTGAAAATCTCGACACCCATTTAGGGAATTTCTGTTATACTGCAAATCTTGCCCGGTCACATTTTGATCACCGGCACACGATTGCAGCAGATTCTGTCGAGAAAATGATAACACAGCTATCAATCCTCAAGGATAAATTAGCAGATGACACTCTTTGTATTCGGAAATTAAATATCAATCGTCCATCTAAACTGATGTTTCTATTTACCGGACAAGGATCGCAGTACCCGAATATGGGAAAAGTTTTATATGGTACTGAACCCGTTTTTCGTAAATCGCTGCATCATTGTGATGAGATATTAAAATCACTTCTCAATAAACCACTCCTTTCAATTTTATATTCTGAGGATTCAAATGATGCATGTTTAATAAATGAAACGGCTTACATACAACCCGCACTATTCTCAATTCAATACGGATTAATTGAGTTATGGAAATCCTGGGGAATTCAGCCTGATGCGGTTATGGGCCAAAGTATCGGTGAATATGCAGCAGCCTACTGCGCGGGAGTCTTCACTTTAGAAGAAGGATTAACCCTGATTGCCACGCGTGCAAAATTGATTCAGGGACTTCCAAAAACAGGTTCAATGGCAGTAATATTTGCAGATATCAAAACAACATCAAACTTGATCAAATCCCATTCAGAAACAGTTTCAGTTGCAGCTATCAACGGACCTGAAATTCATGTTATTGCCGGAATCACAAAAGACGTAAGCGCAATATTAAACGGCGCAACTCAAATGGGAATCGACCATAAAATTTTACACGTATCGCATGCGTTTCATTCACCGTTGATGGATCCTATATTAGCCAAATTTGAGTTGATTAGTTCCCGGATCGAATTTCAACGACCACACATTCCGTTTTATTCCACATTGACATCCGCATGGATTTCTGAAAAAAATACGCTTCTTGATGGGAATTACTGGACCAGACACATACGGGAACCTGTCCAATTTCATCAAGGGATACTGGATAGTATTGATTCAGAGTATAGGATTTTTCTGGAAATCGGTCCGCTTCCGGCTCTTGAAAGTATGGTAAAAAGAGCGATAACCCAAATCGGCAAATCTGAGGAAATATTATTGCTGCATTCTCTTAATAAATCAGAAGATAATCGGGATTCGATGGCGGGTTCATTGGGTAAATTATATAGTCAAGGAAAAAGCGTAAATTGGGAAGGATATCATATAAATCAAACGCACAACTTTATTCACATTCCTTTCTATCCATTTGAAAAAACGGATTTGAAGCTGGAAAAACCAAATGAAAAAAGTGGTCTGACAAATGCCAATACCGATTCAAACAGTATTACCAGTATTGACTTTGAAAGCATTTCCACGCCAGATATAGATAAACTCGTACTCAACGAAAAGCAAAAAGTCGAAAGTCTAAACAAACTAAGTATTCGATATATAGTCGATGTTTTGCAAACATTAAATATCATACCAAAAAAGAATGGAAACATAGGTTTAAGTTCAATAAATTTCGATAAAATTCCAGACGAAAAAAAATTGCTTTTAAAATACTGGCTCCACACCTTAGATAGGGAAAATCTGTTAACGTTTGTCGATGGTAAATATATAACCACCGATAAAATCAATAATTTCCCGAGATATGAACATCTCACAAAGGATGTAAAACGTCTTTGGGAAAGTGATAATTATTTACCTAAGCTGGTAACTCAATGCGGCTCAAAATTGAATCAAGTCATCAAGGGAGAATTGGATCCAGTATCATTAATGTTTCCAAATGGCTCGCACTCCCTCCTTGAAGATGTTTATAAATCCTCAGTAATAGGAAATTATTATAATGGAATCATAAGACAAATTGTCTCAAATATAATCAATTCAAAAGCAGATACCCAATTGATTAAGATATTAGAAATCGGAGGCGGCACAGGTAGTACAGCATCATCTATTTTACCAGTATGTCATTCTGATAGTACTGAATATGTATTCACAGATATTGGCCAGAATTTTATAAATAATGCAAAAAATCGATTTGCCGATTATCCATTTATTTCGTATTGCGTATTAGATATAGAAACAGATCCAATCCGTCAAAATTTTACAGAAAATAACTTTGAAATAATTATTGCAGCGAACGTCCTTCATGCAACGAGCGATTTAACTCAATCATTAAAAAACATCCGAACACTTCTAAAGCCCGGGGGATATTTAATTTTATGGGAATTAACACAATCGTATCCCTGGTTAGATATTACATTTGGTCTATTACCCGGTTGGCACGTACATAATGATTCAGAATTTCGGAAAAATTCACCATTGATTTCCTGTAAGTCCTGGAATTCTCTACTTAAAGAAACTGAATTCCATAACATTTACTGGTTCCCCTCAACTGAAAAAACAGGATTAGGGCAACATATCCTAGTGTCTCAAAACACGACTTCTACATATAATTCTTCGCCGAACTTGATTACAGAAGAATCTGAAATGCAGAATAGCAAAGACTCGCTTTTTTATCAAATTGGCTGGGAAAAATATAGAGAATTTTCACATCATATTGCCACAAATGGCAAATCACATATTTGGTTTCTTTTTGCAGGTGAAGATTCAATATCCAAAAACCTGATAATATATCTAAAAAAGCTCGGTTATCCGACGATTATAATTCAACGGGGAAACACATTTAAGCCCATAAGCAAGGACAGCTATGTAATTAATCCGAATGGCAACGACGATTTGACGAAATTAATAAATATTGTTTCTCTGGAAAAACCGCTATTTAAATCATATCAATTTATATATCTTTGGGGAATAACGAATAGAAAATCTAAAAAAGTTTCAATTTCTAATATCGAAAACGATTTAGATTATACTTGCAGGTACCTCATTTCTATCACGCAATCATTAGCAAATTTAACTCGAAAATATAGTCCCGTAAAATTATGGTTAGTGACTCAACATGTTCATGCATATATCAAAAACACTCATATAGTACCATCTATCAGCCAAGCTCCGATATGGGGAATCGGCAAAGTTATAGCCATGGAATATTCCAAGATTTGGGGAGGTCTTTTTGATTTAGATGATAACGACCAATGGGTTAATTTAAAAATAATAATTCATTCAATCTTAAGTCAGGAACCTGAAAGAGAATTTGCAATAAGAGAAGGTGAACTATTCGTACCGAAATTAACACACAGCGATTTGCTGACTTCCAACGGATCATTTTTAAAAATAAAAAAAAGCGGCACCTATCTTATAACAGGAGGATTAGGCGGTATTGGATTAGAGCTTGCAAAATGGCTTGTTAAAAATGGTGCAAGACGAATCATTTTATTAGGACGTTCAAAACTTCCAATTAGGAAAAAATGGAATCAAGTGCCAGCTAACGACCATAAAACTATCAATCGTATCCAAACAATATTGGAATTAGAGGATAGTGGCGCATCAATTCATCTAGCATCGGTAAACATAGCAAATAAACGGGCGTTATTTTCATTTTTCAATAAGTTCAAATCAGAGCAATGGCCCCCGATAATCGGGGTAATCCATGCTGCTGGAATTTTGCACGATTGCGCGTTGTCAAACTTGACAGTAGATTTGTTGGATGAGGTAACTAAACCAAAAATTACAGGTACGTTTTTATTACACCAGGCATTAAAGAATTGCCCTTTGGACTTTTTTGTATTGTTTTCATCAATTTCATCAATTTTAGGATCTTCAGGCCAGGCAAATCATGCGGCCGCGAATTCATTTTTAGATTGTTTTTCATTTTTCCGAAAGACATTAGACCTTCCATGCCAAAGTATAAATTGGGGACCATGGGGTGAAACCGGCGTTGTCTCTCATTTAGATCGCACACATTTCCTGAATAGAGGAATAGAGCCATTATCAACAGAAGAAGGATTAAAATCTTTAGAGAAAATAGTCTCAGCCGATGTTACTCAATCATCCGTTATGAAGATCAATTGGCAAAAATTTACTGAAATTCATTCAGATTTCGATATATCGCTCATTTCAAAATTTTCATCTCCTGATGAGATTGAGCCACATAGACAATTTAAACAAATCAAGTCTATTTCACAGAAGATTCAAAAATTAAAAATAATTGAAAAAGAAAATATTTTAAAAAAATTAATTTCAGAACTTTTACAATGCGCTTCAAACAAGATCGAATCTCAGGAACCTCTACAAAATTACGGTTTTGATTCGATAATGGCAGTACAGTTGAGAAATGAGATAGAACACCGATTTAGAATAAATTTACCTCAAGATAAAATCAAAAATTCAAATGTAACTGAACTTCTTGAGTTTTTGAACAGGGAGCCAAATGTCCACAATAATTCAGATGGAAACTAAAAAAATATTTTCGACCTCTCGTTATATCAGTTGTTCGAATAGTAAAGGTACACTTGTAAGAGGAACGCTGATGCATCTCAGCGGGCAAAGCGTGGTGTTCGAAGTATATAATCCGTTTAGTTTGCTTCAGTTAAGCGAGGTACTTGGCAGTTTTGAAATACATCTAAACGAAAGAACCATCTATTCCGGCAGAGCAGTTGTAAGCAGTTTGGTGAATACTGGAATTATATTGGTTGCTCAGGTGACATTGGTCGATCCTTGGAATGATCTAGACATACTATCAGTTCTTAACGATAAGTCTATTTTGACAAATGAAGTTGATCGTTTTCTGATCAATTGGCAATCTCAAAATGAAATTGATCCTGATTTCAAAGTATTGAGCAATGATTTCCAAGTCTTTCTCTCTGATCTAAGCCTATGGCTCCAACAAATTGAAATTTCGATTGAGAATGAGGATATAAATGCTGCAAAAACTATTCGAAATGATCTCGTATATCAAGTAGCCAATCCGATCAGACACAAAATAAAGGAATTCTTAGAAAAGTTAGAATTTTTAGCAAAAAATAAAATTCCTCCTGAGTTATCCGATATTCATAAGTCCCATATTAGAAGAGGCGTGCACCCCTTTTTGTTGAGTTCACCTTTTGTCTATAGGACATTTTCAAAACCGTTGGGCTATGCGGGCGATTATGAAATGATCAATATGCTTTTAGGAGATCCGTTAAAAGGGGAAACAATATTTTCGAAAACAGTGAATGTTCTTGTCTTAGAAGCCGATGTTGCTGAAGCACATCGTAATCGGATAAAAGTTTTGACACAATTTTTATGTGAAGAATCAAAAAAGAAGCTTACAAAAAATTGTCCTTGCAAAATTCTAAACATAGCATGTGGCCCCTCAAGAGAAGTTGTTAAATTCATTACACATCATGAAGAGTCGGCAAAATGTAATATTACGCTAATAGATTTTGAAAAAAAGGCCTTAGATTTCGCAAAAAAGGAAATTACAGAAACTTGCGAAAAACTTCATTCGACGATACAAACCCAATTTATTGAAAAATCAATTGATATATTACTCCGAGAAGCTATTTCTCCCCGGGATGCGGGCTCGAATGACCAGGTTGAAAAATATGACATTTTATATTGTGCAGGTTTGTTTGACTATCTTACAGATTCCGTATGTCAACGCTTAATTTCTCTATTTTTCAGCAAATTGAATGATAACGGGGTAATGATGGTAACGAATGTACACCCCAATAATCCTCAAAAATATTTTATGGAATACCTGTTAGAATGGAATATTTTCGTCCGTGACGAACAAGAGCTTAAAAGTCTAAATATTACTGGCGGTGCATCCGAAGTATTCGTTGACGATACGGGAGTAAATATATTTCTAAAGATTCGAAATAAAATGATATAAAACATGAATGAACTCCATAGAAACGAAGATAAGCAGATACGGAATGCATTTCAAGAGCGTGAAAATAAAATTTTAATTCAGAGAACCAGAATAGCCAGTTACCTATTGATTATATGCGGAATGGGAACTGGATTAATTGATCCATTTGTATACCCGGATGCAGCAAAACTTTTATTTATTGATCGTGCGTGTTTTACTCTTTTCGTTATATTCATCTTATGTTTAACCTACACGACGGCAGGGAAGAAAAATACTCGTATACTGGCGATGAGCTTTATTTATACATTATTGGCTGCTCATGGAATCATGCTGTTATTCACCGGAGGTTATACCAGCACCTATTATATTGGATTTCCTATAATCCTCCTTCTAGGAATTTCACTCCTTTTCCCATTATCAGCGAAAGAATGTATATCCACCTGCTTGGTATCACTTCTCCTCTATTTCGGAATATGCAGTATAGAACTATATTTTAACGGATCACATGCAGTAAACTGGAATCGTACATTTATCAGTAATACAGTTTTTTTGATAGATTTTTTATTAATAATCTCGGTTTCAGGTTTTTTTACATTTAAGCTTCGATTTCATGATTTTGAGTTACAATATGAACTTGACCAAAATAAAAAACATTTAGAAAATTCATACAGGAAGCTGGAGGAATTAGATAACGCCAAAAGTAAGTTTTTCGCTAATATATCTCACGAGCTGAGAACTCCATTAACACTTATACTTTCTCCCTTAGAGCAGATCAGAAAAGATCAGAATTTAACGGCAAATGCAAAAGTAAAGGATACGTTAGATTTAATGTTCAGCAATGCTATGCGTCTGCTGTCCCTTATAAACGATCTTCTGGATCTGGTTCGTATGGAAGAAGGAAAAATTGCACTAAAATTTACGACGTTTAATCTTAATGAATTATTGTCAGGATTGGTAAGTTCAGTAAAACATGCTGCTGAAAACAAACAATTGGCAGTCAAGTTTATTGAGAAAGATTCGACTCCGGTTTTGATAAACGCGGATAAAGATAAGATAGAAAAAGGATTCTTAAACATTCTCTTTAATGCAATAAAGTTTACGCCTAAAAACGGTATTATTGACATCGTAATTTCTTCAGAAAATGATGATGCTTTAATCGATATCATTGATAACGGCATAGGCATTGATAGCAATAAATTAGGCTCCGTATTTAATCGGTTCTGGCAAGACGAAGACAGTGCGGTTTCAACAAAACAAGGAACTGGAATTGGATTAGCACTTGCCAAAGAAATCGTCGATTTGCATGGCGGTACTATTGATGTATCCAGCACAAAAGGAAAGGGAACAACGTTTACAATCAAATTGAAAAAAAGTAACGATTCTGTTCCGGATGATACATCTGCTGCCGAAGTCAATGATGCCTGGTTATCCAATTTATATAAAAGAGCAAAGCATTATCAATTAAATGAAACCCCTGTCGATACGACCCTTATTGCTGATCAAACATCAAAATCTGATTTTTTAAAACATACATTATTGCTTGTTGAAGATGAACCGGATATGCAACGGTTTCTAAAATCAGAATTAATTGATAAATATAACATCATATCTGCTGGTGATGGTGCAGAAGGCCTAAAACTAGCAGAGGAATATCAACCCGATTTGGTTTTGACAGATTATACGCTGCCTAATATGGATGGCATTACCTTGTGTAAAAGAATAAAATCATCCCCAATTCTGTTACCTACAAAAATCATCCTTGTAACGGCTCGAGCCGATGATCAAACAAAAATCAAAGCGCTCGAGGCAGGTGTTGATGATTTTCTGGCAAAACCATTCAGTACCACCGAATTAAAAACTCGTCTCGCCAATATCCTTCTCAATTCACAGCTTGAGCGAGAATTACAAAACCAGAATCAGGTACTGGAAAATACCCTGCGACAGCTACAGGAGACGGAGTCACAGCTTATTCAGGCTGAACGATTGTCAGCGCTGGGACACTTATCCGCAGGCATAATGCACGAAATTAATAATCCGGTTAATTTTATGATGACCGCGATCAGTTTCCTGCGAAGTGATTTGGAGGACCCGACGCCGGATGTCGTTGAAACAATTGATGATATTGAAGGAGGATTAAAGCGAGTCAGAGATATTATTTCAGATCTAAAAGGATTTGCATACGGAAATTCAGACAACATAAAAGAAGAATGTAGTTTAAAAACAGTTATTGATACTGCAAAGAGATTATTAGCTGATGAAATTACAGAAGACATATCAATAAACGTGTCAACGGATCAGGATGACTTTGTCATCGGCAACCACAATCAGTTAACACAGCTGTTTGTGAATTTGATGCAAAATTCAATTCAAGCAACCAGACAAAATGTTGAGAAACGTAAAAATCGTCAAATTAATATTAAAATTTGCACTGACAAAAATTACAGCATTATCTCAATTAGAGATAACGGATGCGGGATAGAAGATAAAATATCAGCTAATATTTTTGATCCCTTTTTTACAACTAAAGATGTCGGGGAAGGAACTGGTCTCGGGTTGAGTATCTGTCACACAATAATCAAAAAGCATAATGGCGAGATTTCTGTCAATAGCCAACCCGATGACTATACAGAATTTATAATAAAACTTTCGGCATCGACACCATCGACACATGAATCATTTGTACTGGAAACACACACAGCATAACGTTGACTCGGAACAAACTTTGCGGCGAGAATGCTTAGATTGCCTGTATTCAATGGTTTGACGCAGATGAGCGAATGACAGTGTTAAGTTCTGTTGAGCAGAATCGCGAGACAATTTAAGACTTTGAATTTAAGTGATATACGCTTTTGTAGCAGAAGAATTGTGAGAAATCTGGGTTAAATTAACGAAATAACCATAGATCATCATTGTAATATTGTTGGATAACAAGTTGAATCAATTCCAATTAAATTAAAATTTCAGATGTTATGTTGGAATATTTCGTATTTAACTGACGGTTGATAGCTTATACTATTAGTTATTTGTTGTAAAAATAAATGAACTGACTCTAACATGTAGGGATAGATATATACTTGTGAACAATATTTCTCACCATATCCTGAATAGCATACCATACCCCTCCCATTTATCATTATTGTTGATGTTGATCGGTGTTTCCGGTTTAAACGCTGATAGTAATATAAATGAAAGAGGTAAAGATGAATATTATCAATTGGAAACAATTATAGTCACGGCTGAAAAGCGTCCTAATGATGCTCAGAAAACACCCATATCTTTGACCACATTTACTGAAAAACTTATAACCAGCACAAACATTGATGAGATTACAGATATCGCACTAAGAACTCCCGGTCTTACAATTGGCAATAACAGCAATACAAGTGCACCTGAGTTGTACATTCGAGGCGTAGGGACAAGAGCTTTTAGTACAGCTTCTGACACCAGTATAGGAATTTATGTCGATGATATCTATATAAGTCGAGCTGGTGCGTTATTTTTTGATTTATTTGATCTTGAACAAATTGAAGTTCTTCGCGGACCGCAAGGAACACTATATGGGAGAAATACAATTGGCGGTGCGATTCGCATTACAACAAAAAAACCTACAAACGAATTCCATATAGAAGAACGAATAAAAGTTGGTAATTTTAATCTATTCGATATTGCGGGGACAATTAGTGGTCCGATTACCAAAGATATAGCATTAGGAAGGTTGTCTTACCATTTAAGAGATAGAGATGGATTTAATAAAAACATCTTTAATGAAGATAAACTTGCTGATGTCGACAGCATTGCCAGCCGGGGAACTTTATGGTTGTTTCCAACTAATGACATTTCTCTGGAGTTAGGAGCTGATTATCAAAAAGACCGGCCAAATGCAATTGTTTATAAACCTGAAATAATCAGCAATATCAAAAACAACGGGACCGATATAGGTATATCCATAAATGATCCACCGTTTAATCACGTTGAACCTAGTAATAATTTTGAAGTAAATCATGGCAGTCGAAACACTAGTGACAAACGAGATATTTGGGGAGTATCCGGAAAACTAACCTGGGATATTGATAATCTAACGCTGATGTCTCTAAGTTCATTCCGAAAACTCGATATTGATCTTATTGATAACCCAGATGGTATAGGATTATCTTTTTTCGACCTCCTGCTCAAAAAGGAACAAAAGCAGTTTTTGCAGGAATTACGACTCTCAAATAAAAAAGGAACAGATTTCAAATGGATCGCAGGTCTATTTTATTTCCGAGAAAAATCTGCTGAACATGCAAAAGTACTTGCTGAAGACTTCTCATTACTTCTAGGCCAAGCAGACTTTAGTGCTACAAACATTTCAGAGACTAAGTCAGAGAATTTTGCCATTTTTGGGGATTTAACATTTAGTTTAACAGATCGTTTAAATTTGAATTTGGGGATTCGTTACTCATATGAAAAAAAAGAGTTTGAATTAGAACGATTGAATAACGTGATTTTTCCAAGTTTACCAAAATCAAGTGATCAAGAAAATTGGGATGCACTGACACCTAAAATCGGTTTACAATTTCAACAGTCTGATGATTTGTTATGGTATGGGATTGTCTCAAGGGGATTTAAGAGTGGTGGCTACAATTCATTTCAAACTACTCAACCAACATTGCAAGGCCCGTTTGATCCAGAATATTTAACTGCCTATGAAATTGGTGTAAAATCCATGTGGATAGATAAACGTTTGAGATTAAATGCAGCACTATTTTATTATGAACACAAAGATTTGCAGGTTCAGACATTCATACAAAATGTTGTAGAAATTAGAAATGCAGCAAAAGCAAGAGATTTTGGGATGGAGATTGAAATTATCAATCAATTTTTACGGCGGTTGGAAATCTCAGGTAGCATTGCATTTCTTGAAACTGAGTATACCAATTTTAAGAATTCCCCTAATAAGAATAATCCGGATGTGTCAGGAAATGCCTTGATTCGAGCTCCAAGATTTAGCTCAAACATTGCGGTTCAATATACGATTCCCATACTTAATTATGGCGAAATTAAAGCACGCTGTGAGTATCAATACCAAAGCCGCGTTTACTTAACCGAAACAAATGAAAGTCTTTTGAGTCAGGCAGGATTTAACACAGTCAATGCAAAGTTGTCCTATATCACCGCAAATGAACGATTGTCGATAGCAATTTATGGCGAAAATCTTACAAATGAAGAAATTATCAATGTTGCCTCGGATTTTCGCGATGACTTTGGCACAGTTGTCAGATCATTCAGTCCACCAAGAACATACGGTTTAGAAATCACCTATCGTTATTAATTCCGGTATTGTATATTTTTAATTCATAAACTATAAATTCTTCTAGAGGCCAAATTGCATGGCAAATAAAATATGCATGATAACACAATAAAAACGTCCCATAGCGGGAGCAAATCGCTAGCATCTATACATCCCCTTACTGAATCTGAGAAATATAAAATCTTGAAGGTATGGAATGATACAGACCGAAAATTTAATAATGATGGCTGGTTACATAATCAATTTGAAATGCAGGCAGAGTCTCATCCAGATAATGTTGCGATAATATTCAAGAATCAGCAACTTTCCTGCAAACAACTCAATTATAGAGCTAACCGCCTATCTCATTTTTTAATCCACAAAGGAGTTAAGGCAAATGTCCCGGTTAGCATCTGCCTGGATCGCTCAATAGAAATGATCGTTGGCATATTGGGCATAATGAAAGCAGGAGGTGCCTATGTGCCAATTGATCCGGAAGATCCAATTGATCGAATTAATTTCATGGTTAATGAAAGTGGCGCAAATTTATTACTCACAACAGAAAGGTTCCTAAAGAAACTACAGGTCAATAGTGAAATCATACTCATAGACAAGGAAATTGAGAATGGAAATAATAACAATCCATCAGTAAACATTTCCAAGCATAATGCCGCTTATATGTTATACACATCTGGATCAACAGGTAGACCCAAACTCGCCATAAATACACATGGAGGCATTCTCAATCGAATATTATGGATGCAGGAAACTTTCCACTTATCAGAAATCGATAAGATACTCCAAACAGCACCTTATACCTTTGATGTTTCGGTAGGGGAATTTTTTTGGCCACTTTTGACCGGCGCGACTTTGGTAGTAGCTGAACCCAACGCTCATAAAGATCCGGTATATATTGCAAATATTATCCAATCGCACAAAATAACCATTATACAATTTGTTCCCGCAATGTTGGAATTATTTTTATCCGACATTGATAAAGATAAATGTCGAAGTTTAAGGTATATCATTTGTGGCGGAGAAACACTCACAAAAACATTACACGATCATTTCTTTTCCATATTATCTACCGAGTTATATAATTCATATGGCCCAACCGAAGCTGCAATCGCTGTAACTTATTTTCGTTGTGACAAAAATAGGCCAATTGAAACCGTGGGAGTATCCATTGGTCGCCCGATTGCAAATACAAAAATTTATATTCTAAATTCCCATCTAGACCTTCTTCCGGAGGGTGTTCCGGGAGAGCTCTATATCGGTGGTGTACAAGTAGGATTAGGTTATCATAATCAGCCTAAATTGACTAAGGAAAAGTTCATCCCAAACCCATTTGACAGTGCTCATGATTCGCGATTATACCGCACTGGAGATTTAGCTAAATGGCAGCCAGATGGCAATATAGAATTTCTTGGCCGAATAGATCACCAGGTAAAAATCCGAGGGTTTCGAATCGAATTGGGGGAAATTGAATCAACACTCTCGGAGCACCCGTCAATAAGACAGGCGATCGTATTAGCTCGTAAGAATAAGGAGAAAAACCAATTCCTCAGTGGGTATATTGTTTTTGAAGAAAGGAGGCCGCTAGGGATTTTTGAAATCCGCAGCTATCTTGAGCAATTCCTGCCAGACTATATGATTCCGGCAAACTTTATATACCTTGAAAAATTTCCGCTTACTCCAAATGGTAAAATCGACCGCAAAAGATTGCTGGAGATTAACAATGTTGAAATGGGACTTGATTACCAAGCTCCTCAAACAAACTTACAAAGACGTTTATGTGAGATTTGGAAAAATATTCTCCCTGCAAACCGAATCGGTGTTAATGATAATTTTTTTGTCCTTGGTGGACACTCGCTGTTAGTGCCTGAACTCATCAGGCAAATCTCAGATGAAATTGGCGTAAAGATTTCCTTTGCATCTATGTATGAAAATATGACAATTGCGGAATTAGCAAGAGAGATTAAATTAATAAAAAAAACATCCCCAAATGAGATAGAAAGCAATCATATGAATGATTCTCGATCATTAGAAAATATATTAACTTTACAATCTGGAAACTCGAATTACTTTTCGCCCATTTTTTTCCTTCATCCACCTATTGGATCTATAGGGTATCTTATAAATTTGGTTAAACATTTAAATCCAGATCAGCCATGTTTCGGAATACAATCACCGGCATTCAATGGCGTTAGCGAACCTTTTGATGACATGGGAAAAATGGTAACGAGTTACTTAAAGGGGGTTAGATCTGTTCAGCCAGATGGGTCTTTTATGTTTATCGGCCACTCAAGCGGAGCATTCATTGCCTATGAAATGGCATTACAATTTCAAAACGAAGGGTTAAAAGTACCACTATTTGTTACTATCGATGAACCAGCACCCAGTTTTGGAGAACAAACTGAAAACCCACTCATGGAGCTATTTAAACAAGAAAATCTCGGTGACAGTCCTGAGGCACTTTATTTTACTGCATGGGCAGTTGGACTAGCTCACAGCAAAGAATTGCCATTTTCATTGAATCAATTATGCGAAGTAGCAAAGGCTGAGAGATATGATCTAGTTACTAATTTCCTTAAAACCGCTGGCTTTATTCCCGAAAATGCTAATAATAAAATGGTTGATATGATTTTAAAAATGTATGCAAATCACAGTACTGCAGAAGAAAATTACAGAAAATCGCTTCGAAATGAATCAACTAAGCTAAAATATAAAGGTCATTCAGTATTGATTCGCTGTACTGAAGATACAACTTATGAAGGATTCGGAATTACTGAAGCGGCAGATACTTCAGAATGTGCGGGTTGGGACGAGTTTTGTGAAGGGCCAATTGATGTTATCGGTGTACCGGGGGCAAATCATATTACAATGATTATTGAGCCTTATGTAAAAATCATGGCAGAGAAACTACAGCCTTATCTGGACAGATTCGCAAAAAAATAGTCGCAACCGTCGTCAACTATTCGATACTGTAATTTCCTTAAATACCAAATCCTGAAGAAGTTTTCCTTCATTCTTTTTTGACAGTGCTTGAATTGGATCTACGGGAAGAAAAATTCGAAATATAACGCCTTCCTGTTCATTCTTCTCTGCGACCTCAATCCTGCCGCCATGATTATGCACTATAACGAATACATTAACCAGGTTTACACCAAACTCTTGAGAGTCTTTACTTCTTATGAATAATGGATCAAAAATTGATCCCAATGAATCCGAAGGTATCCCGGGTCCATCATCACTTATTTCAATAATAACAGCTTCAACGCCATTATATTGATGCTCGCATTTTGCAAGCGATATACGTACATGACTATTTTCAGGTAAATTAATTAATTCATCTTTCAAAAGTAAGGTAAAAAGCTTCGCTAGCTTATCTGAATCACCGGAAATGGTTGGTAGTCCCTCCTCTACAGTGTGCTCAATTTTTATACGATTTTCGTCAAATTCTCGGGTCATATTCAAACTGACGTTGTTGACAATGTCTGCAAGGTTTATTTGTTTATCGATGTCTAACGCTGTCGGCTTCAATACAAGGTCCAAATGCTGTATTAACAAATTTATTTTGTTAACGTAACTTTGAGCTGTTGCGTATAATTCTACCCAATATTTCGAATTCTTAAGATTTTCAATATCGACATTTTCCGCTTTTAGTTTTTCAGGTGTTAAATCCAGAAATGTTTTAATTGGAACCAGAGCATTCCGTATATGATGATTTAATCCGGCGAGAAAATTACTCAAACTAACTATTTTTTCATTGTTCAGCGTTGTATGCAATAACGAAATTTTTTCATATAAAATGCGATCTTTTTCACGCTGGATTATAGCAAATTCTAACCCTTTTTTTAATATTATTTCCAGGTCTTTTATATCCCAGGGCTTGGTTATATAATGATAAATTGAACCTTTATTTACGGCATCAATCGCTGTATTCAAATCTGAATAAGCAGTTACTAAAATTCGCTGAACTTTCGGTTCTAATTTCGCTACTTTCTCTAATAGATCTACCCCTTTATCACCAGGCATGCGCTGATCACACATTAGTATTCCAATGATGTCCTTATTTTCTTGAAAAATTCTGAACCCTTCTTTTGCATTGGGTGCAGTGAATATTCGAAATTTTTGTTGAAAAGTCCTATTGAAATACTTCAAGGAATTTATTTCATCATCTACATATAAGATTGCAAATCGTTTATAATCAAAAGAAGTGGCCATCATCTACATTCCCCAGCTAATGCGTTGATATTCTAAAAGTAAAATTTAAACTTCAATTCTTTAAAAATGGAGATATTTTATGTTGTATAAAAAACATTGCGTTGCTCTAACATAAATTTCAATAGCGCAACTATAATTGACTTTATACTGCAAGCAGTAAGTTTTTCGACATTCGTTATTCATTTCAGGCAATAATTTTACAGAAACCTGTAGAGACCCTGATGGCTGTCGGTATAGTTACAAATTTTCTGGTTTCAAACTTTGATTATGGTTTTAGGGTATACTATAATATTACGAGAGATTATTGTGACCAATTTGTGCACTGGCCATGAATAAATCAACCCTTCCAGGAAAAGTGATTTAACCTTAAAACGCCATTAATTTTAGAGCGTTTCTTTGGCACCTGTAGCTATTTATAGTTGAGGTGTGCTGAATATATTTTTTAGAACCACGATTTATTTACTAGGGAAAACTATGGTTCATGCTGAAATACAGCCAAGGATTCTTGTCATTGATGATGAATTGGGAGTACTTAAAAGTTTAAGATTCCTGATGATTGAGTATAACTATGATGTTTATACGGCCCAGACCATTTCAAAGGGTTTATCAATCTTTTCCGATTCGAAACCGAATGTAGTCATCTTGGATCTGAAATTACGGGGTGAAAGTGGTATTGAGGGATTAAAAAAAATACGGGAACTAGATAAAACTATTCCTGTAATATTACTCACTGGATATGGCTCTCTGGAAACAGCTCAGGAAGCCATTCGCTATGGGGCAAATGAGTATTTGAGTAAACCCTTTATTCCAAATGATCTCATGCATCTCATAGACCAGTATATAAGTCGTAATAATCAAAACCAGCCAAACATTGATTCATTCAAAAAACTCAAATTAATTAATAATGAATTAGCTGACGAAGTGGAACAAAGTAAATATATGGCGGAATTGGGTCAGCTATCAGCAGAATATGCTCATGATTTATCAAACCCCCTGACAAGCACAATTGGATGTGTCGAATTCCTTAAAAAAATTATTATTGAATCAGAAGCAGAACTTGGTAATAAATTCAACAAAGCTGAAGAATATATCAATATAATAAGCAGGAATACAAAACGGTGCTACGATTTATCAAAACGGTGGTTAGATTATTCAAAACGGAATATATTTGAACGTTATCCGTTGGAGATAAAGGAAGTTTTAGAAGACATTATAAACGAAATTCACATTAAAAATAGGGTTAGTTTACTTAAGGACCATAACATTGAAATAATCAGCTCCAGCGAACCAAACATTATTTTGGGCGATAAATTACAGCTTTTTCGCGCAATTTTTAACCTTGTATTAAACGCAGTCCAAGCCCTTTCCAAAAAAGATGGTACTATTACAATCTCCTGTAAGCGAATTAAAAGGCAGGTCGAAATTAGAATCGTTGACAATGGATGCGGAATCCATCCTAAATACCTTCACCGTATATTTGATCTTTACTATACCTCAAAAACTTCACACGAATTTAAAGGCACGGGACTTGGACTTCCCATAACGAAAAAGATTGTCAAAGAACACAATGGAACGATTAGCGTTTTAAGTGAATTGGGCAAAGGAACTGAATTTAAAATAAATCTGCCTTTGTATTGCTCAGAAGACTAAGCAACAGCTAGCTAAATGAAATCATAGAATACTAAAATCTTCCTCTACTGCCCAATTCATTCATTGTCGAAATTTAAGTACTATTTACTTACCAAGGGACGATTATACTCAAACCTCATTATAATCCTTATAGATTAATATATAATTCCTTATACGCTCAATTTCATTTTGTGATATTCGATTGAAAACCCATTTTGGCAAATTAATTTGGTGCTTTAATACATACAATGATAGGGACAACAATGAATTATGAAATACTTATGCCAAAAAGAATATCTTTCTTAATTGTTTTATGCACTTTATTACTAACCGGGTGGCTGTTTAGTCAAGAACACGATGGCACTGTTGATGTTGGTCGAGACCATCTTGTGGATGAATCAATTGAAGAGATTCAGACAAAAGCGGTCCAAGCATCAGATGAATTGGTGACAACCAAAGATCATTCAGCATCAGACAATATACAGGATAAAACAAACATTTTTTTTGGCATTTTGGTCGGAAAAATGGCACCAGTTCTATTCTATCCAGTCCCTATTGCACCAACTATAAAAATGCCCTTTCTCCTAGTTATTATGGTAATGGGTGGATTATTTTTCACCTTTAGATACCGATTCATCAATCTTCGCTTATTTCGCCATAGTATTGATGTGATACGAGGAAAATTCGACAATCCGGATGATGTTGGTGAAGTCAGCCATTTTCAAGCACTTACATCCGCATTGGCAGCAACGGTTGGATTGGGCAATATTGCGGGGGTTGCTGTTGCCATCTCAATAGGAGGACCTGGTGCTGTTTTTTGGATGTGGATTGTCGCATTTTTCGGCATGAGTATGAAATTTTCATCTTGCGCCCTTGCCCAATTATATCGAAAAGTCGATAAAGATGGTCAGGTTTTAGGTGGGCCTATGGTTTATTTAGAGCAAGGTATTGCTGAACGATTTCCGCACTTGCCAGTATTGGGAAAGCTACTTGGCGGACTCTTCGCCTTTTTAACAATTTGGGCGTCATTTGGTGGAGGAAATTTATTTCAGGCGAATCAAACATATAAACTTTTATCTTGGCAATTCCCCGTTCTAGAGAATTATAAAATTGTTATAGGAATAGTGTTTGCATTCCTCGTAGGTATTGTGATCATTGGCGGAATAAAACGTATTGGTGAAGTCACCTGCAAATTGGTGCCGATAATGTGTTTATTATATTGCGGTGTCTGCATGTCAATTATCCTCTCTCATATCACTGATGTCATACCTTTATTAAAGAGTATTGTTAAGCAGGCAATATTTCCTGAGGCAGCGTTTGGCGGCTTTGCTGGTGTTTTATTTCAAGGGATTAAGCGGGCATCATTTTCAAATGAGGCAGGGCTCGGTTCAGCCGCAATTGCCCATTCCGCAGCTAGGACAAATGAACCAATTCGTGAGGGTGTGGTCGCAATGATTGGTCCATTCATCGATACGCATGTGGTATGTACAATGACAGCATTGTCAATTTTGATAACCGGAGCACATTTGGATCCCGAACTGGCAGGCGAAGGTGTTCAAATCACAGCCAAGGCATTTAGCTCTCTGGGGACGTTTATGCCTGTACTGTTGTCCGTCGCTGTTGCAATTTTTGCTTATTCTACCGCAATTTCCTGGAGCTACTACGGTGAGAGAAGTACGGTTTATTTATTTGGGAAAAAAGTCGTCCCAATTTATCGACTTATGTACGTTCTCATTATCGTCATTGGTCCATTCTTAAGCTTGGAAAATGTTATTAATTTTGCGGATTTGATGCTTCTAAGCATGGCATTTCCCAACGTAATTGGCATGATTATCATTTCAGGGAAAATAAAAAAAATGACTGATGATTATGTCAATCGATTGAAATCTGGCGAAATACAGCCTTCAAGTCAACAGTGAAAATTTTATCAAATGTGATCTCTTAAGTTATTGGTATTATTCTTGCTAGTACATTGTGGCAGGGCAAGATTAAGTCGTTTTGGAATCCGTGTTTTCTTATCAAGTAAGACAATGAGATTAATCCCAAAAGCTCAAAATATTGAAATTCAAAATCTACAAATTCCCTAAGATATGGATAGAAAATCAAATATAGATAGTAAGAATCTTGAAATTTTGCTCGTCGAAGACGATTTAATTTATGCTGAAATGATATTGGAGGTGTTGGATAAATCTCGAGATGAAGAGATTTTGACCAACCATGTTAGTTCGTTAAAATCAGCCCAAGATTTTTTGAATAAAAACAAGGTCGCCGCAATTCTCTTAGATTTAACACTGCCGGATTCTGACGGGTTAAATACATTTTATCGAATTGACGCAATCGCAAATGAGATGCCCCTCATCGTCTTAACAGGAATGGATGATGAGCAAATGGCTATAGAAGCAGTTCAGGCCGGCGCACAGGATTATCTCGTTAAAAACCAATTAAATTATAATTCTTTATTTCGTTCAATTCGATACTCTATAGAACGAAAACAAATTCAAGAGGATTTGCGTATTGCCAAAATCCAGACTGAAAAAGCAAACATTGCACTTTTAGAAAAAAACGAGCTATTGAAAAAATCAATTGAAGAAACAAAACGTATGGCCGCGGCTGCTCAAATCGCGAGTGCTGCAAAAAGCGAATTTTTGGACAATATTAGTGATGAACTCAGAACTCCCCTAACTGCTATCATTGGTTTTTGCGAATTATTGTTAGAAGAGTCATCAGCCTTAAACGAGGATATTTTTAACCCTGACCTAAAACACATCCATAGTGAAAGCAAAAAATTATTAGAGCTTATAAATCGCATAATCGATTTTTCCAAAATCGAACATGGAAGTATCGAAATTGAATTAAGAGAAATTGACATTAAAGAATTAATCCAAGAAGCCATTTTAGCAATTAGGCATCTTGACGACACGATTAATAGCAATATCGAATTAAAATTCCAAGGCACAGTCGGTCTAGTCGTATTGGATGCAGTCAAAGTAAAAAATTTGTTAATCAATTTGTTATCTAATGCATGTAAATTCACAAACGATGGCAAAATTTCATTAACAACCTTCCTTTCTGAAAACGATGAAACCAAGTGGATTAATTTCGAAATTAGCGATACCGGAATTGGCCTAAGTAAAGAAAAATTAAATGATATATTTCAATCATTCAAACAATGCACTGATTTGTCCTCACATCGCTATCAAGGAATTGGTCTGGGACTTTCAATAAGTCAAATTTACTGCCAGATGATGGGGGGGAAGATTCAAGTTACAAACGAAGAGGGCAATGGTGCAATATTCACTGTAAAAATACCTTTAGATTTAGATGGGTATTAATATCAACGATAGCGTTGTTCTTTTTTTCACATGAAGGGGATGATGTAATATCTAAAAGTCATTTACATGAAGGATCGTAAAAATCACATTCTTATAGTGGATGATAATGAAATGAATCGTGAGTTGCTTTCGAGGCGATTGAAGCGAAACGATTATTCAATATCTACGGCAACAAACGGTAGAGAAACGTTGGAATTGGTAGAAACTCAAAATTTCGATTTAATTCTGCTAGATATCATGATGCCTGAAATCAATGGAATGGAAGTCTTAAGAATTATAAGGCAATCACATTCCATGACAGAATTACCTATTATCATGGTAACCGCAAAAGGTCTATCCGATGATGTCGTCAAAGCATTTGAATTTGGAGCAAATGATTATTTGATGAAGCCTATCGATTTTCCCGTAATGTTGGCAAGAATCCAGACTCAAATGAGATTAAAGCAACTTGAAGAAATGTTAAAGAAAGCTCGAGATGAAGCCATCAATGCGTCCTACGCAAAATCTGAATTTTTGGCAAGTATGAGTCATGAAATAAGGACTCCAATGAACTCAATTATTGGCATGGCAGACGTGCTTATTGATTCTGATTTATCAAACGAACAGAAAAATCATGTCGCATTGATCCAAAAAGCTGGTGATACCCTCTTGACCTTGATTAATGATATCCTTGATGTTTCAAAGATTGAAGCAGGTCATTTAAAGCTTGAAAATATAGAATTTGATTTAGTAAAAGTTGTCGAAGAAACGATAGCAATGATGAAAATTCGGACAGATGTTAAATCACTTGATCTATCTACAAATGTATCATCTGAAGTCACTAACGTTTATTATGGTGATTCATGTCGATTAAAACAAATACTTATCAATTTAATAGGAAACTCAGTAAAATTTACTGCGTTTGGTGAAATTGTTGTTAATATAAAACTGAACAATGAATGCCATGGAAAAACTGAAATATTATTTTCAGTATCCGATACTGGCATTGGAATTCCTTTTGAGAAAAAAACTCACATATTTGAGAAATTTTCGCAAGCGGATTCATCAACTACACGAAAATATGGCGGCACAGGATTAGGTTTAGCTATATCCAAAAAATTGGTGGAAATGATGGGAGGTCAAATATGGGTTGAAAGCGAAATAAATATAGGAACGACATTTTACTTTACGATCAAAGTTGAAAAATTAAGAATACCAGTGACTAATGATATGAATTCAAATCCTAAGGACCCGACTCAAGTAAATTTTCCGAAGAGTATCCATAAAACAAAAAATGCTAGTATACTTCTTGTAGACGACTTTGAAGACAATCGACTTGTCGTTCAAACCTACCTTCGCAAAACCAATCACAAAATTGAGATTGCAGAAAATGGACAAATTGCTGTTAATAAATTTAAAATGGGAAAATTTGACCTTGTTCTTATGGATGTCCAAATGCCTATAATGGATGGATATACAGCAACTGAAGAAATTAGAAAGTATGAAAAGGAAAATAATATTGAACCCACTCCGATTATTGCTTTAACAGCAAATGCAATGACAGAAGATTTACAGAAAAGCCTGGATGCAGGTTGTGATGCTCATTTCACGAAACCCATTCGAAAAATAAAACTCTTCGATTTATTGAAAAATTACATCTGCATCGAGCCTGTAGAAGATTTAATAAAAAACACAACAATAGAGAACAAAAAACACGTAATAAACATTGACCAGGAGTTTGAAGATTTAGCTCCTATCTATTTAGATAATCGCCGAACCGATGTCAACACTATTCTGACCAACCTTGAATTATCAGATTTTGACGCCATAAAATCAGCAGGCCACAAAATGAAAGGTTCTGGAGGGGCCTACGGCTTTGAGTTTATTTCAGATATTGGAAGAAAATTGGAGGAAAAAGCAGGTTTAATGGATAGTAACAGCATTCGACAATCAGTGTTAGAGCTTTCTGAATACATTGAAAACGTTGAACTGCACTTCGTCAAAGAATCATAAACGAATACCTTATATTCGAAACAAATCAAAATAATAACATTTAATTTATCATGGGGGGTCAACTAGCTCCCTCAGAAAATCTGATATTTGACTATCATTATACCATTTCGGCCCCGTCGTCGGTTTAACGTGTCCCGCACTGAAAAGTACGTTCCCATAACCATCGTGGTTTGACATTTTATCACACATTAGTGACGTATTCCCACCAGCTTCTGGTTCAGAAATACTATCAATCGTTGCATGCTCGGCAATATAGAAAAAACCACCATTAATGATTTCATTACTTTCGCTAAAACTCGCAGCCTCAGCAACACTCGGACAAGAGTATACTTTAGGATCTGTCATGTACCCTTCCCGCACAAGTATATCTAAATCACTGGGAAACCACTCTTCATAGTCAACTGTATAAGACCGAAGAGCAATACCGATTTGTTTGAGGTTACTCAAACAGTTAATCCGTTTAGCATTTTCACGAGACTTGCTGATAGCCGGAAGTAAAAGCGCAGCGATTATTGCGATAACATTGATAACAACAAGCAGCTCAATTAGATTAAAGAACTGAAGTTTTCTCTTTAACTTCTTCATATTAACATTTCAAGTTTAGGGGGATTATCCAGAGAATCTGTGATGTATAAAATATACGTCACGACCTGTAACATTCAAAAAGTTTTTACTTTTCCCAACGATTAAAAAATGACACTTTCAAAAAAGAATTCAATTTTTCATTGAGAACTTTAACTAACAAGGCGGTTAGTTCTCCCGAGAAACATATATACCAAATACCTCAAGTTCAATCATAATTCGTTTATAATTAATAAATTGCAAATAAATATTTGGATTTCTCATGGTTCCATTTTAATACACGGTCGTTTTACTTTTGATACATTGTGTCAAAAAATGGATTAAGACTGAAGTAGTGATACAATTCATGATTTATTAAAATATCATATCAAAAAATTTGTATGAATAAAAATACATAGATATGTTACCCTAAACCAAATAGACATTACCGCGCGACGCCCAACAATGGTGGTAGGCTTACCACCATTGTTGGCTGAAATGAATCGATTTTAACTTTATTATAAAAAGGTTTTCAAAATGCTTACCATCAGCAGACGGATATCAGTCATTGTTTCACTATGTCTTTTTTCCTATATCGGGTTAATTTCCGAGACATTTTCAAATGAAACCTCACTAGAAACCATCAATTCCGGTGATACGGCCTTTGTATTAGTCTGTGCAGCTTTGGTGTTGCTCATGACACCTGGATTGGCATTTTTTTATGGAGGTTTAGTTCGCAAAAAGAATTTTCTGTCTGTTTTAATTCAATGTTACATTATTATCGGAATTGTGACGCTGCAATGGGTCTTCATTGGCTACAGTTTTTCTTTCGGGTCATCTGAACTAATTACAGGTTTTATTGGTGGATTTGATCACTTTGCATTAAAAAATGTAGGAATGGAAGCAAAAGGTACGATTCCACATTCAGCATTTATGATTTTTCAGGGGATGTTCGCAATTATCACTCCCGCATTAATTATTGGAGCGTTTGCCGAGCGTACACGATTCTCTGCAATGTGTATCTTTATGCTTTTATGGACGACATTGGTTTATGATCCAGTTTGTCATTGGGTATGGGGAGGAGGATTTATCGGGGCAATGGGTGCATTAGATTTTGCCGGAGGGACCGTTGTCCACATCAATGCTGGTGTTGCCGCATTGGCTTTTGCCCTATTTGTAGGTAAACGTAAAGGATACCCGGACAAAATTTCACCTCCCCATAATCTACCATTTGCAATTTTAGGTACAGGAATTTTGTGGTTTGGTTGGTTTGGTTTCAATGCTGGCAGTGAACTTGCAGCGGACGGTATAGCGGCAAATGCGTTTGTAGTCACTCATGTTGCAGCAGCTACAGCTGTTATAGCCTGGGCAATTTTGGATTGGATTATCAATAAAAAACCAACGGTACTTGGGGTTATAACAGGTGCAGTCGCCGGTCTAGTTGCAATCACACCAGCTTCAGGTTTTGTTAATCCAATGGGGGCAATAATTATTGGGTTCGGGTCCAGTTCAATTTGCTACTTTTTCGTTGCATATTTAAAACCGAAATTTGGATATGATGATTCGCTTGATGTCTTTGGAGTTCATGGTATCGGTGGTATATGGGGAGCCATAGCCACAGGTTTTTTAGCTGATGAAGCCATTGGAGGAACAGCTGGTAGCCTTGCACAAACTATGATTCAGATAAAATCAGTGATCATAACAATCGGTTATGCTTTTATTATGACTTATATTTTACTATTCATTGTTAACCTATTTGTAAAACTCCGGGTAACGACAGAAGAAGAACTAATTGGCTTGGATTTGAGTGATCACAGAGAATCGGCCTATACGGTACTGGAGTAAAATTAAACTCAATCTGAAATTGATTAAATAGTTAAACGTTAAATCAATCAATCAATAAAATAAGTTCAAGTTAAGAGGCATGTTTATGAAATATATTATCGCGGTAATTCAACCGGAAAAACTAGATGAAGTACTGGATGAACTTACAAAAAATGACGTTCATTTGGCAACTGTATCCAACATAATGGGGCGCGGAGTTCAAAAGGGAATCGCAGAGGTGTATCGCAGTCACAAAGAAGCTGGCAGCCTATTAAAAAAAGTTAAACTTGAATTGGCTGTAAATGATGATTTCGTAGACGCAACTATTGAAGCAATAAGTAAAGGGGCAAAAACAGGTGCGATTGGAGATGGAAAAATTTTTGTTCTAAATTTGGAAGAATGCGTAAGAATTAGAACAGGGGAAAAGGGATCAGGTGCAATCGGGTAGAATTTAAGGCAACCTTAGTCCATTGATTCTATCATTGATAGTTCTGGTTCTGGCGGAAGCAGAAAAGTTGATATTGATGGGAAATATGTGATCAACGCTAGAGCGATTAATAAGCAAACCAAAAAGGGCAACGACGCCAAGTATAGTTTTAAAACCGGTTCCCGAAACCTAATGCTTGCAATAAACAAATTTAATCCAACTGGTGGCGTAATGTATCCAACACCGAGGTTTGTAAGAAATATTATACCCAAATGAACTGGATTGATACCATATTCCAACGCAATAGGGCATATTATCGGCACAATTAATACAATCGCTGCATAGATATCCACCATGCAACCAATAATCAAGAGGAATATATTTAAAGCGATCAAGAATGTGTATTTATTTGTCATCTTGGCGCTGAAAAATTCAAGCATCCTTGACGGAATTTCTTCATCGACCAAATAATTTGTTACCGCCATAGTCATCCCCAGAATAATGAGTATCCCCCCCACCAATACCATGCTTTCTCTGGCAATTTTTCCAATCTCTCTGAATTTGATATCACGACAAATTATAACCTCTGCGATAAAGACATAAGCAGTTGCAATGGCAGCCGCCTCACTAATTGCAAACTTTCCACTGTATATTCCTCCCAAGATTATAAAAGGAAGGGGCAATTCCCATTTTGCTTCCCAAACCACCAGTTTTACCTCCTTAAATGAAAATTTCTGCCGGGGAATATTATGTCTAAGAGCGTAAGAAATTCCATACAAAGATAGAATTATAATAATCATGATACCTGGTACGATCCCAGCTCTGAAGAGATGGTCAATATTTGTTTCAGAAACGACGCCGTATAGGATGATTGGAAGGCTCGGAGCAAAAAGTAATCCTAGGCTCCCTCCCGAGGTCACCAAACCAAGACTAAAATTCTTGTCATAGTTTTCATCAATTAAAGCAGGTAGCAACAAACCACCCAGAGCAACGATAGTTATACCAGATGCCCCGGTTAATGCGGTTAAAAATGAGCAAGATATAATTGTAACTATGGCCAACCCACCTGGGATCCATCCAAGCACTGCTCGAGATAGGTGAAGTAATCGTTTTGGTGCGTCACTATAAGTGAGTAAATATCCTGTAAACGCAAATAGGGGAAGTGCTTGGAGAAGTGGCTTACTTGCCAACTGGTAAAAATTTATAATAACAGCCTGTAAATCAATTTCCGCATTTTTATGGTTGATGACTGCGGAAAGTCCCATAACAACAAATAAAGGCGTACCCGCCAACGCAATTATAAGAATCAAAATGCCAATGACTATCATAATGATTCTTTATTACTATTCTTAAAAAGTAGACATATATCCTGAATTACAACTATCAGCATTCTTACGATTAACAGAAAAAATCCGATAGGTAGAATAATTTCAAAAATCCATTCAGGAATTGACGGAAAAACGGAGGATTCATATGCATACGCCCGTTCATCAATAACAAACTTAATACTATACCAGAAAAAAATGGAACAGAGACAAGTTGAAATCAGCCCGGCTAAAAGTCTTAGACCAATCTTAATACGTTCAGAGACAAAATTACTGATTACGTCTACTGTGATATGTTTTCGATCCTGAGTAGCGGCTCCAGCTCCAAATAAAGCTAACCATAAAACAAAATGACGAGATAATGATTCAGTCCAACTAAAACTGAGATTGTTAAAGCTTCTTGTAATAATTGGTAGCAGTCCAAAACAAACAATTGAAAGTAATATTAAAGAAAAAAATATTTCTTCTGAAATCCTAATTATTTTCTGTAGAAAATTTTCTTCTTTGGCTATCACATGATTATCATCAGGCTCATTTTTTGTATCCATAATTAGTTTTTAACTGTATAAAAATAGAATTATAATCCAACTAACCTGGATTATTCATAAAGTTTTGTGATGAGAGTTCTTAAATTGCGTGAAATCAATGAGTTATGAATATCGTTCGCTTGCAGGAATAGTGAACTATTTCGAACCCAAAGATCTTTGTAACTCGTTGATATTATGTGATATAATGACTCGTAATAGAACGTTTATGCATAATCCAGGTTAACTCTATATATACATTTTCATCTATTTATTTATTCTCGAACTTGCCGAAAGGAAGTAAGAGATGCATTCATTAAACCCAACGTTTTCCTAGAAAAATACTTTCCAACTAATAAATCAGCCGCTTTTTTTGATGTCTGCTGAAAATCATTTTCTCCCCGATTAGTGGCACTTATCATTTTTAACCCCTGCGACTTCATCACGATGAGTGCTTCATTATTTTGATTACGAACAGTATCTGTTAGCGCTGCAAAGTGTTTTTTACAGATTGATTTGATTTTTTTCTGATAGTGGATCGGCAGTTTATTCCATTTTTTTGCATCAACAATAAAGGCACCAAAAGTGTACATTCCTTTCAAATTCAAGCAATACTGGATATAGCTATACCACTGTAAGGATAACATTCCTACCGGTGGAGCAAACACCGTTCGAATTAACCCTGATCTCAGTCCTGTTAAAACATCACTGATTTGCGCCGGTACTGCTGTAACATTAGCAACACGATACAATGCTTTTCCAACTTCATCATCTCCAAATTGCCAAGGTTTTGATATTCGAAGCGTTGCTATATCATTGACGATATCTTTACTAAATAGATATACGAAGCCCAAATGCGGCCATCCAAGTACTTCATAACCGTTTGTACGACATTGGCTTTCTAATTGAGGAATTATTTGATTGAAAACATAATCAAATTCTTCATAACTTCTAAATACATTGGGTAATTGCATAACTAATGAATCTTTACAAATTTTTGCTAATCCAGTTCCAGTAAAGCCAGCTCCTTGCAATTGACCGATGCGAATTTTTCTCAGCACAGTTAATTCATCACCTTGGACTCCCCCAGGATAACATTTGAACTTAACGTCTCCGTTAGTGGCTGTTTTGATTTCGTCCGCAATTTCGTTGTATGCCTTTATCCAGACGCTACGATTCGGAGCTAATGTTGCAACTTTAAAATTATACTTGGCCGACTTCTTAGCAAATGCAGGCATTGGCATGAAAAGGTAGAAAACAAAACAAAGAAAAGAAGAGTATAACCAAATAAATTTATAGTCTAAAAATTTCATAATAAATTTTTCCACTTAAAAATAGTCCTCTTTATTCTTCAATAAATAATTAGCTCTCGAAATGGCGATTTCATTTACTAGTCGAATCTCGGGTCTAATTTTAATATTTGAATTAATTACCTCATTTAAAGTTTTTACAAAAAGCTGGTCATCAAGAATAGCTCGTGCGTAATACTCCGCAAATGTAACCATCGGGAGTAAACTTCCCTTACCTGCAATTGTAATCGCACGTTCAAAATGCAATTTGCTTTTTGCTAAATCCTGTCCTGCGTTTCGCGGTTGTACTGCAAAATATATTCCATAAAATATATGAACAGCACCATGATTGTGTTGATCGTCGAGCTCTAATACCCGGTTCATCAAGACTAATGCCTTTGGCAAATCTGCTATAGCTTTCATCGAATCCAAACTTGTCAATATCCAGCCAACCCAAACAGATGCAGTTGTAAATAAATATGGAACATCTTTCTTTCCCAATTTTTTAACAGAGTTTTCCAAATCAATGACTGAAATCGCACTCAGATCGTCCACATACCTTTTATTCTCGAATAAATTAAAACCATGTCTTTTTCCAATTTCAAACAGTTTTTGAGCTCGAACCAAATTCTCATCGCCAGTTAAGAAGGCTTGGCAATAAGTATTATACGCATTCGCAGCGGCAAATAATAGATTCGTATTTTCAGGATCTGATTGCACTAAGCTATCCAATAGTATCAGGATTGTTGGAACGCCCTGTTTTATGGTCTCTATATCACTATAACATTCAATTGTTTTTACAATATTTTCAACAGGATCATTCAGAGACACACAAGAGGTATTCAATAATGATAACAATGCTGTCCCCGCTATCAAAACATATTCTTTTTTTATATTTATCATGGGTGTCGTCAATTTTTAAGAATAAAAACGTACGTTTGCGGCCTATGCGTGGGAAAGAGTTATATTAATACATGATGTATAATATTACAATGAGTTATCAAACCAATGGTGGTTTGATACACTGACAATGACTAAAGTTCAATCAACTCTAACATTTTGCCAAAATAGTGATGCAGGACTTCCGAGGAATTGGTATTCAAATAGGGCAAGTAAGACATTTGTAAACGGTGAATGAAATAGGAGAATCTTTACTGATCTTTATCAGTTTTTTCACAATCATCCACCTTTGCAGGTTCATTATCAGTGTCGGCATCTATTGGTTGGCTTACTACGTCATCAGCTTCTTTTGCATCTTCATCTGAATCGGTTTCATCATGAGCGTTGGTTTTGCTGTCTTTTGATGATTCATTCTCAGATCCCTCACCTTCAGCCTTGCTTAATTCAACCGCTTCATCAATCTCAGTAGAGGCCCCTTCATTCTTTCCCTCTAAGGAGGACCTTACTTCATTTGATTTGGGACTTTCATTTTCTGAATCAACCGACTGATAAACGTCCACCTTTTCATTGGTAGCTTCCTTGATTTCTTCGATTTTTGATTCAGTTTTTTCCTGCGCCATGGAGGCATTTTCGGGATCTTCAGAAGCTGTATCGTTTACCTTAGGTTCTTCTGATAATAATGTCGCGTCAACCGGATTACTTTCAGCTTCGCTTTTCTTTGACGATACCGACTTATCTCCATCAGCCTTTGTATTTTTTGTTTTTGCCTTCTGTAATTCCTGTTCGACAAATTCTAAATAACACATAGGAGCAGCATCGCCACGTCGTTGTCCCAATTTGATAATTCTTGTATAGCCACCTTTGCGTTCGGTGTATTTTGGGGCAATTTCATTAAACAATTTTCTAACAGCACCAACTTGATGAAGTTTCGCAATTGCTCGACGACGACCGTGGAGAGATTCCCGTTTTCCCAAAGTCACCATTTTCTCAGCAAGGCGACGCACTTCCTTGGCCTTAGCCAAGGTTGTATGAATGCGGCCTTCAATGATTAAACTACAAACTTGATTTGCTAATAGAGATCTAACATGATCAGGTCTCCGACCTATTTTAAATATTCTTTTCCGGTGCCGCATTAACTAAACCTCTGATAATTTGCGCTTTTTGTCAAAATCCTTTTGAAATGCAATTCTAACTGTTTCAGGGATTTCTATATTTAATTCCAAACCAACGTCTGTTATTTTCTCTCTTATTTCTGTCAGTGATTTTTGTCCGAAATTCCGATATTTCAACATTTCGGCTTCTGATTTTTGGACTAACTCGCCCAGGGTTCTTATGTCCGCATTATTCAAGCAATTTTGCGAACGAACAGAAAGTTCTAAATCGTGTACACTTCTTAACAACTTTCTTAACAGTGCTTCATCTTCTGGATTTGTTATTATTGACGAAGCATCGTCTTCTTTATCACCTGACCCGACAAAGACCGTTATATGATCAATTAAAATCCGGGCGGCTTGGTTAATTGCATCTGCTGGTTTTATACGACCATCAGTCGTAATTTCAATTTCTAACTTATCATAATCCGTTCGTTGTCCGACGCGACAATCAAAGACGTTAAAAGCAACTTTCCTTACCGGAGTGAATAAACAGTCAATTGGGATCACACCAATTGGCTGATCGCCACTTTTGTTATCTTCAGCAGGTCTAAAACCCCTGCCTTTGGTAATCTCCATTTCAATCCGCAGTTCGCGCTTCTTATCTAATGTACAAATCAAACGATCAGGATTTAACACCTTAGTTACGCTGTCTTCTTTAATATCGGCGGCCGTAACTTCCCCAATTTTATCTACATTTAGCTCTAATTTTCTTGGTAAATCGCCAGAACATTGAAAACGTACTTTCTTAAAGTTTAACACAATATCAATAACATCTTCAACAACATTTGGAAGCGTACCAAATTCATGGGATACACCCTCGATTCTTATTGAAGATATTGATATTCCTTCTAACGATGAAAGAAGTACTCTTCTTAATGCATTCCCCAGTGTATTGCCAAATCCTTTCTCTAAAGGTTCCGCAGTAAACTTTGAATAAGTATCTGTTTCTGTATTCGTATCTACAACAAGTTGATTTGGTTTGGCGAATATATCAAATGTAGGCATAAAATGCTCCAGAATTTATTGTATTGAACGTCATATTCATGAATATTTTTTTTTACTGAGTAAAAAATTGGATTTAAATGATTATAATTGGAGGGAATTTACAAGTCTGATTTATTGACTATTTGGAATATAGCTCTACGACTAACTGTTCGTTAGCAACAGATTGAATTTCCGATCTCAGAGGCGGCCTGTTGAATTTCCCTTTTAACTGTTCTTTATCAATTGATAACCACTCAGGAACCTCTCTATTACTATTTTCCTCGGAAAAACGCTGAACCAATGCTTTTGATCGGACTGAATCTTTTATTGTAATTTCGTCATCAATCCTTAAATGAAACGAGGGGATACTGACTCGTCGACCATTTATTTTCAGATGTCCATGGGTAATTAGCTGCTTTGCTGCATCTCTAGTGGGCGCAATTCCCATTCGATACACAATATTGTCAAATCGTGTTTCAAGTAATATCAAAAGATTGTCCGCGGTAATTCCTTTTTGCTTTTGAGCCCTGGCAAAAACAACTCGAAATTGACGCTCACCCATTCCATAAGTGTACTTGAGCTTTTGCTTTTCCGTCAATTGGAGTCCATAATCAGAAACTTTCTTCCTGCTATTTTTTGCTCCATGAACACCAGGTGCGACGGGACGCCGACTCAAAAGCCTGTCGAATTTTGGATTCCCGTATACATTAATCCCGAATCGGCGAACTATTTTTCCTTTTGGCCCTCTAAATCTTGACATTAATAAACAACTCCAGTTAAAAACTAATTGATGATTGCGGTTATACTCGCCTGCGCTTAGGCGGTCGACATCCATTATGCGGTACCGGCGTGATATCGCGGATAGACGAAACCGTTACTCCTGCTGCAACGACGCCACGCACAGAAGACTCTCTTCCTGCACCCGGTCCTTTAATTTCAATTTCGGCTTCGAGCATTCCATAAGTTTTTGCTCTTTTTACGGCTTCCACTGCAACAACTTGTGCCGCATAAGCTGTGCTTTTTCTCGATCCTTTAAATCCCATTTTTCCGGCAGATGCCCAAGAAATAATATTCCCATTCATATCCGAAATGTAGACTTTGGTATTATTAAACGTTGCATGAACGTGAATAATTCCTTTTGACACATTTGCTATCTGCTTCTTCGTCCCCTTTTTTCTTTTGACTGGAGACAAAACCATTTTTGTCAAATCATCTGACAGTATATCGTCTGACATCGTTTAAGTTCCTAATATTAGCCTGATTTTGCGATTTTTCTTTCAGCTTTATCACGGATTGCACCAACAGTACGTTTGCTTCCTTTTCTGGTACGTGCATTCGTTTTCGTTCGTTGCCCCCGGGTAGGCAAGCCTCTCTTATGGCGCGACCCTCTATAGCTTCCAATTGACATAAGTCGTTTAACGTCTTGGGATAATTGTCTACGTAGATCACCTTCAACTAAAAAACTTTCGTTTTGAATTGTTGAATTTAATACCCCAAAATCTGCCTCGGACAAATGTGATACCCTCGCTTCTGGATCAATATTACATTTTTTACAGAGCTCTAGTGCACGAACAGGCCCCACACCATAGATGTAGGTAAGTGCAATCTTAATTTTCTTATTTGACGGAATGTCTGCCCCAACAATTCTTGGCATAATTATTGAATCCCTACTTCAAAAAGTTTTGAATTTAACCTTGACGTTGTTTATGTCTCGGATCTTTACACACTATACGAATTATTCCGTGTCGTTTTATTACTCTACAGTTAACGCAACGTCGTTTTACGGATGCTCTAACCTTCATAATGTCCTCACTTCGGTAATGATATTGCTATTAACTATGTAAACCACGAAAATTATAGGAAAAAGGATAATGTGAGAGTGGGAGTGCCTGTTGTCAATAGTGAAAATCAAAAATAAATTTAATTTCCCCTGTATGCAATTCTACCTTCATTCAAATCACAGCGTGACAGCTCAAGCGTTAACTACCCGCCTAACAGTCCGACAGACTGCCAGTAAAAAAATAAAAGTTAATGCTTTTTGCCGATGAAATATATGTGCACTTTATGATAGTTAATTGTTCTTTTGCGATACCTTCTATCTTTATTGATTTGTTAGCCAGGTGAGTATTTCAGGTTTCCCCTCTGTAATTAAAATCATGTGTTCAAAGTGTGCGGACCATCCTCCATCAACAGTCCTTACTGTCCAACCATCACTATCAATACTAACTTTATGATGACCTAGGTTAACCATAGGCTCAAGCGCGAGTACCATGCCCGGTCGCAGTTTCTCACGTGACTTCGCCGTCGGATAGTTAGGAACTTCCGGTGGTTCATGAAGTTTGACCCCACAACCATGGCCAACAAAATCTCGTACGACACTAAAACCTGCGCTTGTCACTAATGAATGTACAGCTTCACCAATATCTCGTACCGTATTATTGCAAACTGCTGTTTCAATGGCGAGCTGTAAACTTTTTTGAGTGATCGCTAACAAATCAGCAATCTTCCCTGTAGGCGGCCCCACGCTGACAGTCCTCGCGGTATCTCCAATAAATCCATTTAACTTTATGCCCACATCCAGACTAACGATATCTCCAATCTTTATAACTTTATCCAATCGACCAATTCCATGAACGACTTCATCGTTGACTGAAATGCAAATTTGGGCAGGAAATCCATGGTAATTAAAAAATGCACTTTCCCCCCCACAGTTCTTTATTAATTTTCCTGCAAATTCGTCAATCTCCAACGTAGTCGCACCAGGACGAACATAACGGCAAATTTCTTCAAGAACCTGCGATGTGATTTTAGCGGCTCCACGAATTCCTTTAATCTCTTCTTTTGAATGAATAACAACGTTTTGTTTTCCCATACGCTTTTTGTCAAATTGAGTTGTTTTTTTAATATGATTTTTGGTATTAACTAAGTCGGTTATTATAAAATTGAATGATTTACAAGTCAATAGGGAGAGTAAACTATCTTAAGCTACAATAACTTTAGATAACCTCCAGAATAAAGGATTATGCATTGATTCATTGCGTTAAACAATCATCTTTTAACGAGTCAGCAGGACGCTACAAGTGTTGTGTCCCTGAAATACTTGAACATTCAATATAACACGGTTTATTTTTATGGTTTGCACTATTATATTTGATTTCAAACTTGCAATTGTTGCAAAGACAGAGTTTATGTAGGGTTCATCAGAAAGCTAAATACTTACAACATGTACGAGGTTAATTATGGGAAAACAATATAAAAAAGTTAGAAAACGCAATAGAAGAAAGCGTTACCTGGAGCGTTTAAAAGATAAACAAAAGAGTCCAAGCAAATAATAAAATCGATAAGAAAGGCATAAAATTTGAATTTAAGAGGTTGTTACACTGCGCTAGTAACCCCGTTTAGAAATAGTCAAGTCTGTTATTCAACTCTCAAAGAATTAATTGAAGAACAGATTCAAGCCGGGATAGACGGTCTTGTGCCGGTTGGGACTACTGGTGAATCACCAACATTAACTATCAATGAACACAAAAAGGTTATTCAAACCACCATCGAAACGGTGGGCAATCGGTGCACGGTTATTGCTGGGACGGGAGGGAATTCAACGTCTGAAGCACTTGAACTTACTCAATTTGCTAAAGATGCTGGTGCAGACGCAACTCTTCAAGTAACACCGTATTATAACAAACCATCCCAGGAAGGATTGTACCGACATTTTTCTAAAATTGCTGATGGAGTTGGATTACCTATTGTTCTTTATAACATTCCTGGCCGAACTGGCATTGAAATTAAACTAGAAACATTGTTAGATCTTGGAAAAATCAAGTGCATTATTGCCGTAAAAGAAGCCGGCGGAAGTGTAGATCGAGTCAGTCTGATAAAATCAAAAAGCGATATTACTGTCCTAAGTGGCGATGATATGTTGACACTGCCAATGATTTCTGTTGGAGCTGAAGGAGTCATCAGTGTTGCATCAAATTTAATTCCAGAAGAAATGGTTACACTAACCCATGATGCACTTTCCAATAATTTTGCGAAGGCGAGAATTCGCCATCTTAAATTACACGAAATATTTAGTGTTTTGTTCGTAGAAACAAATCCTATTCCAATAAAAGCTGCCCTTGCTCACCTGGGAAAAATTAATGAAGAATATAGATTGCCTTTATGTTGTATGGCAAAGGAAAACAGAGATTTGTTGATTCGAACTATAAACAAATTACAAAAATCTTAGCATCCTGAATCCGGGAGGATTTTTGTTTTATGCAACTTTTTGAATGTCACAACATTTAAATAACAGAGAGATATATATGATACCGATTACGGTTATCGGCGCGTGCGGTCGAATGGGAAAAGAAATCATACAACTTGTAGCGGCTGATAGTAATTTAAAATTGGCTGGAGCAATTGACACTGAGAGGGCAGAAGGATTTGGCTCAGATGCCGGTATAAATGCCGGTATTGACTGTTTAGGAATTGAAATTTCAAATAATTTATTGGACACAATTCCTAAAACCAAAGTTATAATTGATTTTTCATCACCTTTTGCAATCTTAGAGAATACAAAGGCAGCAATTGCAGGAAATTGTTCAATTGTGATTGGTACAACCGGTTTTTCTGAGGAAATCCGAGAGGAAATAAAATGTCTTGCATTGGATGGAGGGAAAATTGTCATGGCTCCAAATATGAGCATTGGGATTAACCTTCTATTTTTGTTATGCCGCCAAGCAGCAAAAATACTCGATGATGACTTTGATATAGAAATAGTTGAAATGCATCATAATCAAAAAAAAGACGCTCCCAGTGGCACTGCTGAGCAACTCGGCAAAATCTTAACTGAAGAAAGAAACTTGAGTTATGCAAATGATACTAAGCACGGTCGATTCGGACTAGTTGGCGAACGACCAGTGAATGAAATAGGTATTCATTCACTTCGTGGCGGAGATGTTGTAGGAGATCATCAAGTCATATTTGCAGCAGATGGCGAACGGTTTGAATTGGTTCACAAAGCATCCAGTAGGACTACATTTGCAAAAGGGGCCATTAGGGCCGCAAAATTTATCGCTGCTGTAGAGCCAGGAATTTATGACATGCAGCATGTCCTGGGTTTATAATTAAAAGTTTAGTTTGATTTTTCCTTCTAAATCCGTAATGTTTTTAGTGTTTTATATTCCGATCAATCGCAACGAAAGAAAGTTTAAATTAAAGAATGGAAAGTTACGTGTCATTATTGAGGGACTACATCATGTTCCTGAAAGGAAGCAGTGGTGAAGTAGCTATATATGTAATCATGATCATCATCATCCTCTGGTCAGGTTGCTTTTCGGCATCAGTTGCAGAATTTCGCTTAAGGAGCCCTTTGTTTCACTTTTTTATTGGGGTATTGATTCCTGTTATTTACCCCATTTTCATTTTGTTCAAAATGACTGTGTATTCAGCGCCAGTAGCTAAATTAGAAGTAGAAGAAGAAGTAATACATCATATTGAGGGACCACCTCCTGTTGAAGCAGCGCCACCAGCATCTATTGAGACAACGGCTCCCGTTGCCGGTCTTATCAATACGGAGTCTTTAGATTCTCCAAATAGGACTTACGATCAGGGTTACTTTAAGCAAATTGCAATTGATGCTTCTGGCAACCACAGAGGACCATTTATTTTCATCGTAAAGGGCAATGAATTTAAGGTAGAAAAAATAATTGACCCTATGGGGGATGCAGTGTTGATAGAATTTGTATCTTCCGACGGCAAACTCCAAAAACTAAGAATTCCTTATCAAAATATAGACTCCGTTAAGGAAGCATAGTCGTTTCCCGCCATTTTCCCAACATTAAGAATTCAACTCATTTTTAATTTACCTGGGGAAGAATTAAATCAATACAATCATGCTGCCGTAAATCACTATTACTTTTAATGATTCTATAATTAATATTAAATCGACTTATAACCAAAATAACAAATTTACTATCAACATGTTTAATAAATTCGAGATAAATGCAAATGTTTAAAAAGGCAAAATCAAACGTTAAATTCGCTGAGCTTGAAAAAGAAATTTTATCATTTTGGGATACTAATGACACATTCCAAAAGTCCTTAAAACAACGAGAAAGCAACGAAGAATACGTGTTCTACGACGGACCGCCATTTGCAACAGGCTTGCCTCATTATGGTCACTTATTAGCCGGCACCATCAAGGATGTTGTACCAAGATATCAAACCATGCGCGGTAAATATGTTGATCGTGTATTTGGCTGGGACTGCCATGGATTACCTATTGAAAATGAAATGGAGAAAGAATTAAACATAACCAGTAAACATGAGATCGAAGAATATGGCATCGACAAATTCAATGAAGCTTGCCGAAGCATAGTTTTGCGTCATACTTCAGAGTGGGAGACAATCGTAAAACGAATCGGAAGATGGGTTGACTTCGAAAACGGCTACCGAACCATGGATAACACCTATATGGAATCCATCTGGTGGGTGTTTAAGCAACTATGGGATAAAGAATTAATTTATGAAGGTCATAAAATACTTCCGTATTGTCCAAGATGCGCAACACCGTTATCTAACTTTGAAGCTAATCAGGGATATAAGGAGGTAAACGATCCTTCAATTACCATTCGCTTTAAGCTTAAAAACCAGGATAATACCTTTATTCTTGCCTGGACGACAACACCATGGACGTTACCATCAAATTTGGCACTCGCAGTTGGGCAGGACATAAACTACGCAATGGTTCAAGATGGTAACGAACGCTACATTTTGGCTAAAGACCGGTTAGATGTTTATTATAAAAAAGATTCACTGCCAATGATTATAAAGGAATATAGAGGAGCAGAGCTCTGTGATTTCAGATATACGCCCTTATTCCCCTACTTCGAAAATCTGGAAGATCAGGGTGCGTTTAAGGTTATAATTGGAGATTTTGTATCGACCGAGAATGGAACCGGGGTTGTCCATATTGCGCCTGGATTTGGTGAAAATGATGCCTTGGCAGGCAAAAAAAACAATATCCCTTCTGTATGTCCAATTGATGCAGAATGTCGATTTACCGAAGAAATATCAGACTACAAAGGGCGATTTGTTAAAGACGCAGATCAGGATCTAATTGCTCATTTGAAAAAGGAATCTATACTGGTTCATAAAACAAAGTATCTCCATAACTATCCGCATTGCTGGCGCTGTGATTCGCCTCTTATTTATAGAGCAATTGCAACATGGTTTGTTAATGTCGAACTCATCAAAGATCGATTACTAAAATGTAATGAACAAATAACTTGGATGCCTGCTCATATTAAAACAGGTCGATTTGGAAAATGGTTGAGCAATGCCCACGATTGGGCAATTTCCCGCAATCGATATTGGGGATGCCCTCTCCCAATCTGGAAAAATGATGATTCCGGAGAAACCATCTGTGTCGGTTCTATAGCTGAACTTGAGCAATTAAGTGGTAAAACTGCCAATGATATACACAAACATTTTATTGATGACATCGAAATTAAATCCAAATCCGGTGCTATGCTCAACAGAGTTCCTGAGGTCTTGGACTGCTGGTTTGAAAGTGGATCAATGCCGTATGCGCAAAAGCATTATCCATTTGAGAATAAAGAATGGCTCGATAGCCACTTTCCTGCGGATTTTATTGCGGAAGGATTAGATCAAACCCGTGGGTGGTTCTATACGCTCATTGTTATTGGTGGTGCTTTATTTGACAAACCTCCGTTTAAAAACGTAATAGTAAATGGCCTTATTTTAGCCGAGGATGGCCGCAAAATGTCAAAACGGCTAAAAAACTATCCTTCACCTGAATACATAATGGATAAATACGGAGCAGACGCATTAAGATTATGCTTGCTATCTTCATCCGTTATGCGTGGAGAGGATCTACGTTTTTCAGAAAAAGCAGTGAAAGAAATAATTAGATCAGTGCTTTTACCCATGTGGAATTCTTACAGTTTTTTTGTTACCTATGCTGCTGTCGATAAATGGGTGCCTAAACTTACGTTTAAGGAGCTCCAAGTCCATCTAAAAAATCCACTTGACCGCTGGATTATTTCACAACTTTACGGCCTTACTTCAAACGTGAAATACAATATGGACCAGTATAATCTTCAGACAGCAGCTGCATGCTTTGCCGAATTCATTGATAACTTAACCAACTGGTATATAAGACGCAGTCGACGTCGATTTTGGAAAAGTCAAAATGATAATGATAAAGATGAAGCCTATCACACACTATATTTTACTTTAATTACATTTTGTAATACAGCTGCACCCTTTATCCCATTTATAACAGAATCAATCTACCGAAATCTGAAGACTTCATTGATGCCTGATTCTGTTCACTTAACCGATTTTCCTGTGCTGCCTGAGGCTTTTTTAGATAGAACTCTCGATGGCATTATGTCTCGTGCCATTCGAGCGGTTTCCTTAGGCCGCCATCTAAGAAGCCAATCCGGGATACGCACACGTCAACCATTAAATTCAGTTTACCTTGTCTCCATGAATGCCAACATCAGACAAGATTTAGAATTAATGAAACCTGTCATTGCTGAAGAACTCAATGTAAAAAAAGTTATGATTGATGAAAACGAAGAGAAACTCGTCAACTTATCTGCCAAAGCAAACTTCAAGAAATTGGGACCTAAATTAGGCAGCAACATGAAGCATGCTGCTGTTTCAATTGCAAATCTGAATTATTTAGAAATAAACAAATTGCGAGATGGACAAACCATCGAATTAAATATAGCAAACGAAGTCACAATTAATTTAACATTGAGTGACATTGAGATTTGCAGGGAAGAAAAGGCCGGATTGATGGCCGCAAATGATAGCGATATAACCGTCGCTCTTGATTTAACTCTAACCGAAACTCTGAAATTAGAGGGTTGGGCACGAGAAATTGTAAATCGGATTCAAAATATGCGTAAGGAGTTAAATCTTGACGTTGCCGATCGGATATTAATAGAGTACTCAGCACCCGAGTTTATCCAAAAAGCAATCTTTGAATTCAATTCGTATATCACCGAAGAAACTCTCGCGACAACTATCATGAATTCAGAAAAAAGCCCTCAAATGGAATTATTTATGATAGACAATAACGAATGCTATTTTGTAATTCAAAAATCTTAAAACCATTAAAAATGAATAATGAAAACTAAGGTAGTTCAATATACTGAAAAAAATTGTCCGCAATCTTTGAAGATGCAAAAATTACATGATCGCGAATTTTCCACCGCTGAGAATGATCACTATCCAGAAAATAATTTTTTGAGTTAATTTGCGTATCTAAAACTCTCCTTGACCCAACAAATCTACCAACAATATTTAGCTTTTGCAGCATTGGCAACCCTCCAGCCAAATCCCACAGTTTAAGGTTTGCTATATATGCGTGATACCTGTCGACCAAAAGATAGGCAAGTGGCATCACTGCACAACAAATGGTGTGGACTGGATTTTCAACATGGAATTTGCCCTTTTTTGACATATCCTGAGTGATCGCGATCAAGCCTGTTGACGAAGATTCTCGAGTATACTCTTTCAATATGAGAAACTCATGATTTTTCGCATTGTCTTTAACGTTGATAAAATAAACATTATTACCATCTGAAATAAAGATCTCTCTTGTGACCGGTAGATAAATGGCACCTTCGATCAAATTGGCATTTTCTGAGTAACCAATTGATATGCCCCAATTTGGAAGATGATTAGCGTACGAAACTGTGCCATCAATTGGATCAACAACAAACATCGAATTTTTAAATGAATTTTGGATATAATCATTCGATTTATACTGAATGGTTTCTTCTCCGATCAAAAACTTCCCTACTTCTGGTTTGTCGAGTAATTGAGCAAAGAGATTCTCAATTTCACAATCAGCATTCGTGACAATGCTTCCATCTCTTTTTACGCTACAAGACGGATTTTGATAATAATGAAGAGCGATATTACCTGCTTCAATCAAAATCTCGATTATTTCCTTCGTATTCCACATAATTCAAAATGATAATAGAAAAACTTAATGATAATCAGAAACAGAAACTTAACTGGCATTACAATTATACTCTAATATATTAGCCTGTTGAAATTCCGCAATAAATAAAATACCCGTATGCATATCATATGAAAATTCTAAAAATTACATTTAAATCTTTATTATTCTTTGCCTGCATTCTACTTTTAAACCTATCATTTACATATTCAGGCAATGCTAATACGGTTACTGTCCAGCCATTTCAAATGAAAAAGGGAAGAAAAGTATGGGGCGTTGTTTTGCGTCAATCTGACCACCATTTTGTTGTTGCCTTACCTTATGAAGTCATAGAAATAAAAAGAAGGGATGTGATGATTCCAGGCAACATGGCCCCTGAAGCAAATAAAGTTGATGAAATTTTAACGATCATAGAAAACGCTATTGAAGGGGAGGAATTTGAACGAATTAACCCTATGAGGCCCACACTGTCAGATGCCATCTCAGCTTATGAAGCTATCGCTAAACCCTTTATCGAGTCTCAAATAGAAACACCCCACCAAAGGCAAGACTGCTTAAAACAGGCCCTTTCATATTATCAAAAAAGGAAACTGGGCATACCAAAAAGCGTAAAAGCGCTGAAAATTAGCAATGATGTTAATGACCTTGCCAAAAAGCATAGAAACAAACAATTAAAGTTCAACATTATTATTTTTGAGCAAATCATAAAATACCGAAATGATTTATTGACACTAGTTGATCTCTTTAAAAAGGCGGAAAAAGCCAAATCTGAATCTCTTAAAGTGCTTTCAAACATTTATCAAGAAAGCTACGAACATCTCCAAACTGTTGCCATAAATAAGTTTATTCACTCTAAATCAACTGAAAAAAGCCTAAAATTGATGACTGCTCTCAGTAAGGGTGGGGCAGTTGCTCCTGATTATGAAAACAAATTTTATATTTTCATAGACAAATGCTTGGAGAATATCAGCGCATATCGTGCAACACTTACTTCTCAGATTGATACCATTTTTATATTAACTGGAAAAATTGAATTACAGCAAAGAAATATTTCCAAAACTACCTCAAATCTCCGGGACATCGAAGATTTTTTAGTCAGTTTACATGATCTTGTTTTTGGATCTCAATCAAAAAAATATAGGGCGCTTTTGAACGAAAGTATTGGAAAAAATAAAGCGATTTTGGATGAGGGGATGAAGCGAAAGGAATTGATACTGGAAATCAGATCTAATATCAGACAAGCCAAACTGAGTTATGAGAAAGATCTCTACGAAAACGCATTAGAGCAATTCAGGAAAATTCAATCTACTATAGCAAATTCAACATTGCCAAAAGGGGATGTTTCAAACGGTATAAGTAATTTCATCATCCAGTCTGAAGCTTTGTATATTTTGCAAAAAATTCAGAATCCTGACGGCAAAACTTTAGATGACATGGAATCACTTATAAATGAAAGCACACGATTTATTGAAAAAAATGATTCACTATTAAATTCTCTTAATATTTCAACGGATGGATTCAGAAAAGATATAGAAAAATTGGGCAACTACCGAGAGTTTTATAGACGATTTCAATTATTAAAAAAAGGCCAAAGTGAAGTGTCCGTAAAATCATGGAATAGAATCATCGACATAGACAGTTTATTAGTTTCACTAGGTACCAATATCAATCAACATGCTATAAATGTTTGGAAGTCATTCCTTGACCAGAATCAAGATCAAATATTCAAAAATGCGGTCTCAAATTTTCTAAATGATGTAAAGACAATCAACCAAAAAAATTGGTCACTATTCGAGTCTCTCGTTCAGTATTGTAAATTAAAAAATAATGGGCCGAAAGCACAGTTGTTAATGGAAAAAATCACACCATTATTAAACACGTCAAATGACACGTCATTTTCTAATGAACTGCTAGAACTTAAATTGGAAATTGGAGTTTTATATGTTGCAAACAATCAATTGGATCAAGCCTACATTTTGTTCAGAGAAATCGAATCGGAATCACCCGAATTTGCTAAACTAAAATATATTGGTGAAATGATAGCCTTCCATCTTCAAAAATTGGGAGGTTCTCAAGAAAAAAATGAACCATTGGCAGCTCTGAAAAACTATCAAAAAATTGGGACTGAATACCCAAGATTTGCAGAAAAAAACAAGATTTTTGAAAAGATAATTTCTCTCGAATTCGACATAGAAGCTGATCAGATTAAAGAGGGAGTAGTAAGAGATTTAGATATACTCGAAAATTTATGTAGGGACTATAAAGGAAAAATTGGAAATATAAAAATTGTAAGGGAAAAAAGTGATGGATTAAAAAATCGTTATGAGAAGCTTTGGCAAACGGGAGATTATGACAAAGCAGTCACGACCTACATAGAATTTGCCAAAAACTATGTAAATTTTTCTAAGGAAACAGATCTTATCAATGAACTTTTTGATGGGATATCGACACATATTTACAAAATGTTGCAAGAGTCAAGAAAATCACAAAAACCATTACCAAATACTTTGATAAAGGGGTTAGAAAATTTAATTAAAAATTTTCCACTTCAAAGTTCGAAAAATCGGTTAGATATCTGGTTCGTAGATCTAAAAATAGCCAGAGCGAATGATTATATCCGAACAGGACAAATTGTTAGGGCATTCGAAGTTTTTCACGAATTAGTAGAGACAAACCCGGAACTAATAAATCCAGATACAAATTTAGAAGAAAAGAATCCTAATACTAACAAAATCAAAGAGCTGAAGGTAAGAATTGATCGTTTAAGTTGGAAGTATAAACTTGAAAAATGGTTGACCCCCCTTGGCATCGCAGTCAATAATACATATGATATAGTCGCATTGATTTTTGCCTTACTTATTTGGCCATTTTTTCTGTTTAGAGCCTACAATGTGGGAAAACAAAAAGGACACTTGAGCTACCGCCTCATTCATTGCGTTGTTGTTTTTTTCATATTTTTAGCGTTGCAATGTGCGTTTGTATACGGCAAATATCCTTTTTACAAGTCATTTATTTTCGCATTCACTCTGCCAATTGTATTTTTTCATTGTCTTGGATTTTCAACTTATCTATTCTTTCCATTAATCTATTGTGAACGTATCCTGAATATTGAAACTAGTATTAATAATTTTCTGACTCTCCCAATATTCAATAAATTAGGCGTTGTGACGAAACTTGCAGGTGTATTTAGTAAGGATATCGCCAAGCGGAAAAATGACATTCCTCTATTACATGATCGCACATTGTATATGATCGAAAAGGCAAATTATAAATCAACAGTTAATCCTGAAGCCGGGTATGAATCGTTTTTGAAACTTATCCAGCGCCTTAATCAAGTACTCGTCAAATCAAATACCTGGAAACGACACTACAGTACCTGTATTTACAATCTTGGCGCCATTGCTTACCATTTAGAGAGAGAACAGGATGCGATTCAATATCTTGAGCAACATCTTGAATATGAACCAAAACATATCGAGACCCGAAAAATGCTGGTCGATCTATTTTACGAAAAGGGAAAATTTGATGATGCAATTCCTCACTTGAAAGTGTGTCTGGCAGCGTATGGAAAAGACAACACTTTCTGGTTTAAGCTGGGTCGATGCTTTTTTGAGACGGGTAAATTCGAAGCTGCGTTTAAGTGCTTTACATCAATTGGATCTAAGGATAGGGACACATTGTTTTACGGTGCTAGATCGTACGCGAAAGCAGGAAAGTTGAAAAATGCCATAGAGTGGTATCAAATTCTATTAAAACAATGCCCAAACGACAATCAGGCAATTTATCATTTGGCATCTTCGTTCGCATATTTTAAAGAAGACAATAAAGCAATAAAAATTGTTTCACTGTTAGGCGAAGATGACCCTTATTACTCACGAGCACAAGTTATCATCGGCAATATGTTCTTCAGATCTGATAAACTTGTTGAAGCAGGCGAGGCATTTTTTAATATATTGCAAAATGATCCGGATTGCATTCAGGCTTTGGTTGGTTTAGGGCAACTATCAATAACAGCAAATGAAAAAGAAAAAGCAATCGACTTCTTCCAACAGGCCAAATCTATAGACGACACATACCCTCCGGCAAACTATTTCCTTGGCATGTTAATTGAAACAACAGAAGTTGATCGTGCAGTTTTGCTATATGAACATGCAGCTGTATCAAGTGATTTTAAGCTTTTAGCAGAAAGACGACTTGGCCGGATATACTTTTTCAAAAATGACTATGCTAGTGCGATTGACCACTTCGGGATTGCCGTTTCAGAAGGCGAATCCTCTCCCTGGTACCTATACTTATATGCATTTTCACTAGTATCCAAAAACGAAATTGAAAAATGTAAAACGGTGCTTGATAATATTTTTGCAAGCGGACAGGATGATAGTGAATGGAAATCAAATGCTGCAAATGCCATGTATTCATTGGGGTTACAGTTATTTGAAAAAGATTCGTACACCTCAGCATTAAAATGCTTTGAATTTCTGAAAGAAATCACGTCCCGCGCAGAGATTCCATCTGAACTTAATGACCTTATAGAAGAAGCAAATTTAAGAATGGTTGTTCAACTTATCGTAAACGAAGATTTTAATACCGCCTTTACCTCATTACGTTCACTACAGGAGCAAACAACAAATGATAAACTAAAACAATTATGCATGTATTATTCCGCGCTGGTTTACCTTTTCGCAGATCAGAACACAGAAGCAAACAAATTGTTAAACGCATTAATGAAAAAAGATAGTAGTAATTCAAGGTATCTATATCATTTGGTTATTGCCGAATTGGGATTGGGTAATGATAAACAGGCTGCAGACCTACTAATTAAACTAAGAGACCTTTCAGATATTCCCGAAAATATTCGTATCGGTATGCAAACGGTAAGAGCCTATCTGGAGGCGAAACAAGGTAAATTAAAAAATGCCGAACATTCTTTAGCGGATATCCCAGAATTATTAATTAATTTTCCTGGAGTTAAATATTTGGATCAGCAAATTTTAATTTTACGAATATTTTATCTTTGTCACGCAAGAGATTCCAAAAAGATACATACGCTTATACCCAGGTTAAACGAGGATACTCAAATCGAAGCGTCTGCCCTACATGCAACTGCCGCAGTCGAATGTGGTGAATTAAACGTTGCAATGGATATTATTAAACCTTTTTTCGATAAGTCTGACACAAACAAGAAATTGTTCAGTATACTTTCGTCTGAATTGGCGCTTAAGGCCATAAAAGACAAAAACTACAATAAGGGCAGAGAGTATTTAGAGGGAATTCCTTCCGCTGCAGAAGAGATCAACAATGTATGCCTTTTGTTGGGCATGTCAGAGGAACTCGAAAATGTTGAAAATATTGAATTCATAAGCAGTGCCATAGATAACTTAACCGAATATTTAAGTAAACAGCAAGACAAAGCACTTCTGCAAATGCTGGTACATAATCTTGGAATTCTATATTTAAAATTTGCGATTTTAAGTGAAGAAAATGTTGTGGATAAAGGAACAATAAAAGACATTTGGAACGAATGTCTAAATTTTTGGGATGAACATATTTTAACAAATATCGACTATTGGAATCACATTCAGGAGAGATTCTCCACAACACCGGAAAAATTAAAAGCCTTTTCTAAAAATGACGTCGATGTCATCTTTAGAAAATTTCTGAAGGAAAATTTTGTAGATATGTTCATTTCATACATTATGACCTACCTCAGCAAATCTAATGAAGCTGGAATTGAAAGACATATTTTTAATTTGAAGAGAATCGGCGAAAAATCCGGATACACAAAAGGTTATTTTGAACAACTTAATTCCGAGTACCAAACTTATTCTAAAACCTTGAACCCTCAAGAAAATCAAATCCAAACTTGGGCTAAGAGCATTGTGAATTTACTGGTCCAACATAATATTAGTGAAATTTTGTTACAGCCCGAAGCCAAAGAGCTAAAACAACGCTTTGAAATATTTCAGAGATGTAAAACTAAATATGCAACTCCTGCTGATTATAAGGTCGTTCAAAAACAATATAATACTTATTTAATGGATGCTCTTCATGAAGGAATTTCTGGTAATTTTACTGAAGCGGGGAAAAAGATTGAAAAGTTATTTGATGACAAATGCCCTCCTGGAATTATTAATGAAGTCATGACAAAACATATCACTACATTAAGAGAATCCTGTCTTCTTCCGGAAAACGAAGTTGCATTAAAAGGGGAATTTGAAAATCTATACTCGCTTGTTAAAGGTAAGAAGGTAATAACTGAAACTAAGTTTATGTGATAACGCTAAAAATATAGGATCGAATTATGCCGATACTTCCTGATGAAAAAAATCCTTTAATAAAAAACGATATTTACGAAATATTAAAGATTGATCCAAATGCAACCGAAAGTGATATAAAGAGTTCATTAAAAAACTATTCGGTAAAATCGCTCCCTAAAGAGCAACAAAAAAAAGCGCTGGATAAGCTAAAAGAATCACTACAAGCTCTCAAAAGCAGCAATAACAGGGTAAGAATTAATGCATTAAAAATTGACAAAGTCGACTCTAAAACTGTTGAGAAGCGTCTAAACCATCTACCAAATTTAAAAACTGCAAATTTACAACTGCCTAAACCAGATCTTTCATACGTTTATATCGAAGGGCAATCCTTAGAAATTGCAGAAACGGACTTCCAACCAGCAAAGAAAGTCAAAGATCTTGAATTGGATTTAAATTCAATAAATTATTTGTTGTACAAAAATAATATCGAACAACATATTATTTTTGAAATTTAATTTTCCTATTCTGCAATCTTGCTTTCAGCCTTTAAAAACCAAACATGGTAAATAAAAAATGTTAACTAAACTTAGTGATTTTAAAGTTCGTCCAGGTCCGGTGGTACTATGTATTATGGACGGTATCGCATTGGGTCCGAAGTACGAGGGAAATGCTGTAGCTAATGCATTTACACCAACCCTATCTTGGTTAAAAGAGAATTCGCCCAATTTACTACTAAAGGCCCATGGTACAGCTGTTGGTATGCCATCAGATAGTGATATGGGAAATAGTGAAGTTGGACATAATGCGATTGGATGCGGTCGAGTGTTCGCTCAGGGCGCGAAGTTAGTTAGTGAGGCAATACAGTCAAAATCACTATTTCAGCAACCTGCTTGGAATAAAGCACTTCAGAATTGTAAAAAAAATAATTCTACCCTTCATTTTATTGGCCTATTGTCTGATGGTAATGTTCATAGTCATATCAATCATTTACAACAAATGATCCATGAAGCCAATAATAAGCATATTGCCAAGATTCGGATCCATACACTTCTTGATGGTCGAGATGTGGGTGAAACATCAGCACTGGAATATATCTATCCATTTGAAAAATTTTTGGCAAAATTTAACGAGAATGAAAATGATTATCGTATCGCCTCAGGAGGCGGACGAATGAAGATTACAATGGACCGGTATAACGCGGATTGGGACATGGTCAAATCTGGCTGGGACACACATGTATTAGGAAGAGGACGACAGTTTGCTAGTGCTGCAAACGCTGTTTTAGCATATCGTAAAGAGTTTGATGTTATAGACCAGGACCTCCCCGCATTTGTAATAACAGAAAATGGTGAGCCTATCGGGACCATTAACGATAATGACTCCGTTATTCTTTTTAACTTTCGTGGTGATAGGTCAATCGAATTGTGTAATGCATTTGAAAGTAAAAACTTTGATAAATTTGACCGTGAAAGAGTGCCAAAAGTTTTTTTCGCCGCAATGATGGAATATGACGCCGATCTAAAAATCCCTAAAAACTTTTTGGTGAATCCACCAGAATTAGATAAAACAATTGGTGAATTCATATCAAACGCCGGAATAAGACAATATGCTATCAGTGAAACCCAGAAATTTGGCCATGTAACTTATTTTTTCAATGGAAACAGAAGCGGAAAGTTTAATGAAAAACTCGAGGATTATGACGAAATCACATCCGATAAAGTGCCGTTTGAAGAACGTCCATGGATGAAAGCTGCGGAAATTACAGACAAAGTCGTACAAGCAATTGAATCCAATAAATATGGTTTTATTCGATTGAATTATCCTAACGGTGACATGGTGGGACACACCGGCAAATATTTAGCAGCAATTATATCTGTTGAAACAGTAGACTTACAGATAGCCAGGTTATTAAAATCCATAAAAAAGAATAATGGCGTATTAATTATATTAGCAGATCACGGCAATGCTGATGAAATGTATGAATGGGATAAAAAAACTGGAGACTTAAAACTAGAAAACGGTAAACTCAAGTCAAAAACCTGCCACACCTTAAACCCGGTACCGTGTTACATTTTTGATCCAAACTTCAATAATGACTATGCGTTGAATTCTGAAACTGATTTAGGTATCAGTAGCATTGCGGCTACATGTTTGAATTTTCTTGGTTATAACGCACCTGATTTTTATGATTCATCGTTAGTTACATTTTAACATTTCACCCAAATTCATTCATCGTTTCATACAACAGAAATTATGCCCTCCTCATTATCATTTCATGCTAATAAATTGTAGGTAATTAAATTTTATCTATGGGAAATTATCCTTTTATTCAAGTTCCTTTAATAAGCGGGGGTATGATAATTGCACATATCGCTCTCGTTCATGTGCTGCTTGCTCACTATTCAGTTGGTACCGGCATTCTTCTATTTGGTCTTGAAAAAGCCGATCCTGATGGCAAAAACGAAGGTATTCAATCAGCACTGGATTTACTGGGCGTTTCTATTATTTACATCAATTTTGTAATCGGAGCTATTACTGGAGTTGGAATCTGGTTTAGCATTTCTATTTTTTCGGCTGATGCAACACAGTTCCTGATTCAGAAATTTGTATGGTTGTGGGGTGTGGAATGGACCTTTTTTGCGGTAGAAATTATTATTGGGTACCTATATTACTATAATCGACGTTTGCTACCTTATAAAGCCAGAAAAAAATTGGCGTTTTTGTATATGGTTTTTACTTGGCTTTCGCTGGTTGTCATTACAGGGATTTTAGGATTTATGATGACTGCAAATGAAGGAAGTGCAATAAGCAGCTGGGCCAGTGCGTCAACGTGGCCAAGTATTGGATTAAGAACCATAAGCTCAATTTCACTGGCCTGCCTTGTTCTGATGGTGCTAGTAAATATAAAAATATTCTTTAATTTCAATAACGAAAGTCATGAAAAACGTTCGGTTTTTCAAGTTATTGATGGTCATTTGCGATGGGTATTTTTAATGCTTCCATTCGGACTCTGGTATCGAGCAACACTTCCAGCAACGTCAATCACATATGCGGAAGGATCATCGATACCAATTAGCATGTTTTTAATGCTGACCGGTTTTTTTAGTGTAATAATTACAGTAACAGCCTGGTACGCATATCTGCACAAACGTATTCTACAAATCGAAATTGCTGGAGTGCTATTACTATTGGCAATAGTGACAACTTGCTCAACTGAATTTGTTCGTGAAGGAATAAGAAAACCCTATATCATTCAGCCAGTAATTTATTCGAACGGGATACGGAAAAAAGATTTAAATGAATGGCAAAAACAGGTAAAATTGAATAAATCAGTCCTGCTTGTGAATTCGTTATACCCATATACCCCCAAACATAAAGAAGCTGGACAATGGCTTCTGCCTGATAAATTGAATTATTATAATATGACTCGTGTTGAGCGCGGTAAATATATTTTTCAATCACAATGCTCTAACTGTCATACTATTAATGGTTTTAATGCATTAAAACATGCAGTTAGGGGATGGGAGGATAAAAATTTTGCAGAGGGCGTATTAAGAAATCTTCATATCAGCAAGCCGTTTATGCCACCATTTATCGGATCAGAGTCGGATCAAGCAGATCTCATCAATTTTGCGCAAACATTGAATTAATAATCAGGAAATATTAACTTTTTATGAATACCATTTATATTCCTCTTTTGGTCATTACATTTGCCCTTCACTATTCATTTGTCCAGCTATTGCTGGGAACTCCAATTATCGCTTTATATCTACGACTGACAGGAAATTTTAACCACTCTAGTTCATGGACCTTTATTAAGCACCACTATCCAATTTGTATATCTCTAACGATAACCACTGGTGTTGCACCGCTGTTATTTTCCCAGGTTTTATTCCATAGAAATTTCTACCAGTCTTTTATAAATATGTATCCGTTTCCTTTAATGATTCTTTTTGTTATTGCGGTTCTTTTCTATAATTCATATTTAATACAAAAAGTTGAAAAATATGTCGTCTTATTATTAGTGATCCAAATATCACTATTATTCCTCTGTGTTTTATTTTTCACATCGTTGACAAATAATATTTCCCATCCAGAACTGTTTGAATCTCATTATTGGTCACAATCACTTCCTGCTTTGTATTGGAAAAGGCTACCAATTCATTACCTTTTTGGCATCATAGGCAGCGGAATCTTCTTTACTTTTTCTCATAAATCGATGATAGTACGGTCACTCATTCTCTTTATGTCCGGATTAATAATGGCAATCTATAGAGAAAAAATTCGAATTCAAATATTGGATGATTCTTTCCCTCTGCCAATTAATAATTCCATGGATAGCACATTTTTTCTGTTTATGATTTCATTAATCGTAATGATTTCTGTACTTCTAAAATCATTTAAATTAATTGCTCAGAAGGAAAAATAGAAGAGTCTTGAAGAGGGTCTTATAGATTTATAATCAACTTACTTAGATCAGCATAAAGATCATCCGCTGACTGATATCTTTCATCAGGTGATTTGTTTAACATTTTATCTAATATCATTTGAAGCCTATCCGGAAAACCTGGGTCAATTTCATTAATTCCAGCATGTTTATTATTGCGAATCAGGTAACATGTCTTAACACAATTTTCAGATATGAACGGATGTATACCTGCTAAAAATTCATAGGCGGTGATTCCGAATGAAAAAATATCTGCTCTACAATCAACTTTTGAAGATTCGAAAGATTCAGGAGCCATATAGCCAGGTGAACCCAATAAATCATTTTTTTGAGTTAACATAGAGTCTGGTAAACGAGCAATGCCAAAATCTGTTACTTTGGTATTTAAGTTATCTGCCACTAAAATATTTGCAGGTTTTATATCTCGATGACAAATACCATGTTTATGAATCGCACCTAATGCTTTGGCAATTTGACAGAGAATATGACACTTTTGTTTATAAGTTAATAAAATTTTTTCATCAATGTATTGTTTCAACGATTTACCATCAACATATTCCATAACGATATAGTTGACCAGTACATTGTCATCCAATCCAAATTCAACAATACCAATTACATTTGGATGTTGTACCGTTGATGCAGCTTTCGCTTCATGCATGAATCGTTTTCTCAATTTATCTTTAGCTTCCGGAGTAAAATCATACCCCTTGAAAATTTTTACGGCAAACTTTTGCCTTTTTTCTTTTACTAATTTTTCCACCAGATAGACGATTCCCATATTACCTTCACCCAGTGTCTCCATGACATCATAATCGGTCATAAATGTTGGTAAATCTTTTATCAATGTCGTATTGCTTGGAGAATTAGACTGGCCGGTACGTGCAATTATTTTATGAACAGTTTCTTCGATAAGCGATAAAGTAAATGGTTTTGATATATAATCAGACGCACCGATTTTCATGCATTCAACCGCAGCTTCAACACTAGCCTTTCCCGTGACAATAATAACAGGTATGCGATTGTTTCGTGACTTTATCTCGGTTAATAAGTCAATACCGGATATTTGTGGCATGTATACATCAGTTATCACTAAACGAATATTATATTGGCCTAATCGTTCTAAAGCCTCCTGCCCCCCACTAGCCTCTATAATTTCATATCCCTGACGTTCCAGAACTTTTCTTAATGCTAATCTGACTGTATTGTCATCATCAACAATTAGGATTGTAGCTTTTGAATTTATCTGTGTCACTTTTTAATAAATATCCAAGTACTCAATATTAAATAAACAGCCCGCCGCAAGCAGCGAGGTATGGAGACCCCCTTGAAAAATTATCGAACCAGGCACAAGTATCGCGGGATAAAACCCACGAGCGGAACCAAAATGAACTACATCACTACCTATCACCATTATAATTTATTCAAAACTAAACCCCGCTTGTACTAATCTACCTGGGGACGTACAATCGTTGTATCCTTGAGATAAATCGGAATCGAATTTTCTCAAGGATACAACGATTTATTTTTTGCACAGGCAAATAAACGGCGTTGTAAATTTTCCTGCTAATTTCATCAAGAAAACCTGACACAGTTGACGGCCCAAAAAACGCTAATCGTTTGTTTCGACAGCCTCAAACGGCTGCAATTGTACATACATTTTGCATATACAACTGTGTCACATTAAATTGGCTGAAAAACAGCAAAAATTTACAACGCCAAATAAACTCACGAATTGAATTCAAATCTTATTGGTATTTAGACGGTTATACCAGTCTAATAGGACATTGATTCCTGAAAAATCAAGATATAAAAAACGCATTTTATTAAGTAGAGATTCACTAATTCCTATTGACTGATTGAAGATTAAAATGACCAATTTTAAAAAAGGTGAGATCGTAGCATTAAAAATCACTGATGCTGCAGATGGCAATAAATGGTTTGGAACATTACTAGATGGTCTAAACGTATTTGTCAACGGTAATGCGGTTATTGGCGACATGATCGAAGCAAGAATAACCAAAATTAAAAAGAATTATCTTGAGGCAAGGCTAGTTTCTATATCTGAGAATTCTGAACAGAGATGCAGACCTTTATGTTTACATTTTGGAACATGTGGTGGATGTAAATGGCAGCATTTCAACTATTCTGAACAAATAAAAATCAAAGAAAGACAACTAATAAATGCTCTAAAACACATTGGAAATTTTACCATGACAAATGTGGAGCCAATTATTCCTTCAAATAGAACAACACATTATCGAAATAAAATTGAGTACTCGTTTAGCAACAAACGTTTTATTCCCGATGATGAGATGAATGGATTAAGTCAATCAGAAAAACCGCTTGATTTCGCCCTAGGTTTTCATGCACCCAAAGTCTATTCAAAAGTTGTGGATATTGACATTTGCCATATTGCTACACTTGAAATGAATAAAATATTCGGCATCGTTAAATCGTTCTGTCTGTCCAGAGAGTTGCAACCTTATTCGACGTTAACCCATGAGGGATTTTTACGCCATCTTATGATTCGCCAATCGCTCCATACGAAAGATCTAATGGTTAATTTTGTCACGTCCCGTTATGACAAAAAGCTGATGAATGCGCTCTATACCGAACTCTCCACCAATTCACTACCTCAAATAACAACATTTGTTAATAATGTTACTTCAAGAAAATGCGAATTCTCCCAAGGTGAAAATGAACATATAATTTCCGGTGATGGAATAATTACCGAACGGCTGGGCAGCTTTAACTTCCAAATATCATCTAATTCATTTTTTCAAACGAATACAGCACAAGCGGAAATTTTATACCAACAAATCGACGACTTGGCTCAATTAAATGCGAATGAAATCGTATATGATCTTTATTGTGGCGCTGGTTCGATATCAATTTATCTAGCATCAAAATGCAAAAATATTCTCGGAATGGAGTTAAACGAAGAATCGGTTATTGATGCTAAGTCCAATGCTAAAATTAACGACATCTCAAACTGTTCCTTTACACAGTTTAATCTTAATAATATTCATGCTAATATAAATGCCATTGAAGAATTTGGACCTCCAGATGTTATCGTGACCGATCCACCACGGGCAGGCATGCATCAAAATACGTTGAAGTGCATCGGCGACTTAAATCCGAACCGAATAATCTACGTAAGCTGCAATCCCGCAAGTTTTGCAAGAGATACGGCTATTCTAAATAAAAGTTTTGGTTATCGTTTAGAAAAAGTTGTCCCTATTGATATGTTCCCCTTTACAAATCATGTTGAATGTGTTGGACTATTATTCAAATAAACATAATTCTAAACTAATGGTATGATCAAATTTTGTAATGTACATTATTCCCTATTAAGGTATCATTTCGCTAGCCCGACTTTCACATTTTTTAAGCCGATTTTGCCTTTTGGGGCCATCTGAAAGCTGTAAGTAGTTGGTATGCAACAACCATAATTCTGAAATCGATTTGTAGAGACTATAATCTATCTTATTTTTGTTGAATTTTAAAAATTCGTGATTTATCGTAATTTTTAGTAATTATTGATTTAGCTTTAGCGATTATTTTCATTTTTATACAGAATTTCAAATTTAAACATAACATCCTACTTTGTAGTGACCCGAAATTTTGACCGTTTATTTACAACAACTTATGGCTTAAAATGCGAAAGTCGGGTTAGTCAATGCAGCGGTATTGTCAAATCGTTACATTAACGACCGTTTTCTACCAGATAAAGCGATTGATTTAGTCGATGAAGTTGCAGCAAAACTGCCTATGGAAATTGATAGCAGACCAATTGAAATTGATGAAATCGTGCGTAGAAAAATGCAGTTGGAAATCGAAATAACTGGATTAAGAAAAGAAAATGATAAACTTTCTCATGCACGACTACGTATTCTTGAAGAGGAACTAATAGAAGTAAGCACCGAATTAAATAAATTTGAAAAAAAATGAGTTAAAGAAAAAGAAATTATCAGTCCATCCGAGAAGCGTTGGAACTAGCCAAAATAAGTTTATCAGAAGCGGAGCGAAACTACGATTTGGACAAAGTAGCTGAACTAAAAAACGGCACAATACCTAATCTGGAACAACAAATGAAAAAAGCGGAAAATCAATTAAATAAGTCAACTGGACAGTAAATGCTCAAGCAAGAAGTTGACGAAAATGACATTGCTGAAGTCGTAAGTCTCTGGACTCACATACCCGTAACAAAATTACTTCATGGTGAACGAGATAAGTTATCCAATTTGTACGATTTATTGAAACAACGAGTTATTTCGCAAGACAATGCTGTTCAAGTCGTTTCTGATGCAATTTTGCGTTCACGAGCCAGATTAGGTGACCCCAACCGTCCCATTGGCAGTTTCTTATTCCTGGGTCCTACCGGTGTTGGAAAAACTGAATTGGCAAAAGCCTTGGCAGGTATTTTATTCAATGATGAACAAGCACTCATTCGTATAGATATGTCAGAATATATGGAAAAACATAGTATTGCAAGACTAATCGGTGCTCCTCCGGGATATATAGGCCATGACGAAGGCGGGCAATTAACGGATGCAGTACGTCACCGCCCGTACGCGGCAATTCTATTGGATGAAATTGAAAAAGCTCATCCGGATGTAGCAAATTTACTTTTACAGGTTTTAGATGACGGTCGATTAACGGATTCCCAGGGTCACATTGTTGATTTTAAGAACACTGTTATCATAATGACATCCAATATCGGGGGTAAATATTTGACTGAAGAATCGGTATCGTTATTTGAAAAGGAAACATTAGTTTTTAGGGAACTACATAATAATTTTAGACCAGAATTTCTTAATCGAATTGAGGAAATCGTTTTATTTAATTCGCTCACAAAAGATGACATCTTTAATATCATCGACATTCAGCTGATCGAATTCAACAAAAGATAAAATGTTGAACATAATATCAGTTTGAAATTGACTGTAGCCGATCAAACTCAAATGGCCGCAGAGGGATATGACGTGGTTTATGGAGCTCGACCGCTAAAAAGAATTTTTACAAAACGAATAGAAGCTCAACTGGCAAAAATGATTATAGCTGAGCAATTAAAAAATCAGGAACAATTACAGTTGATTATAGAGGTCAAAAATTTGACTTCAATTAATCCGAAGTGTCTGTCAAAGAAAAGTAACCTGATCTAAGGTTTGCTTGAGATGAATCGGAAATTAAATTACCGAATTTTTGATGCAAGAAAAATCGACTTCTCATCGATTTAATCAGGCTAAAAACCTTCCGATAAAAATTTGAATAATGGAACAGTTCAGCCAATTTTGGCCTACTTTAAAAATCTCTTCTGCATCACTGTTTTTTGAGATTCTTTCTCCAAAATTCAGTGGGTGACTGATCTTTTTCAAAATCGCTTTTATTATTTGCCAGTACTTTAAGATTTGGTAATTTTTCAAGAAATCCTAGGTCGTTGAAATGAGGCGGTACTAACAATTTTTCCAATTCGACACAACGTCCCAGAACGCTAATGTCCCGCAGATAATAACATCGTTCAAATTGAAGCTGTTTTAGGTGCATATATTCCAAATCGCTAATGTCTTTTAAGGATCCCTTTTTTACAGCAATGCTTATCAATTTCATATTTCTCAAGCTGGAAAAGCTGGTAATTTGGGTCGAAATTAACGTTAGATTCTTTATACTGCTATTCCTAAGCGATGAGAGGTTAGTAATCTGCCGACCCTCAATTTCTAAAGAATCAATATCTAACTTGGCAACGATTTCCACATCTGAGTTTGATGCATTTTGGAGAATGAGTTTATCAAGATTCAATTTTAAAAGAAGATCAAATTCTTTTAGATGCCCGCTGTCAATTCCAAGATTTTTTATGGGTAATTTGTCAAGAATGCCAATCTCCTTTCCAGATGTTTTTGCGATATTAAGAGATTTTAGGTTCATGCTCCGGAGGGGCGTGAAATTAGTTATACGAGTGTTTGAAATATCCAAATGGGTAAGTTTTAAGTTTTCTAACGAGCTAATATCTATTACATCTGTACCCGATAAATTTAACCACTTTAATGTGAGTTTTTTATCTTTAAGTGATGTGATATTTGCGACATTTGTGTTTGCGATACTTAACCACTCTAAAGGAACATCACCGAGATGCACTATGCTGTTAATATTGGTATCATTAAGATTTAACTGGTATAATGGCAATTCATTCAGCGGTCGAATATCAGATAAATTTTTATTATTCTGTAAAAAAAGAGATAGCCCTTTATCGGTTTGAACGTAATGATAATCTATTGTCTTTTCATCTGGATTTAAATGACCAAGAGTTTTAATAACTGTTGTGATTAGTTTCTGACCAAATTCCTGACGTGTACCTTTTTCTGACAAAAACATAACGAGATTGCCTTCTGCAATGTTTTTTGACTCGATAATTTTAAACATAAATACAGTGATAACGGAGAATAATATTATCGAAGTTAAGGTTAGCCATATAAATTCAGTTTTGTGCCTTTTTATCAGAAGCTTCAGTAGATTGAAAACTCCCTGCTCTTCCACTGATGTGACAAATCCCCCCATATGTCTCTCGATATCATGTTGAAATTCTTCTACAGTCTCATAGCGTTTACTTGGACTGGTACTCATTGCTTTCATTGCAATGCCGGATAACGGATCAGGTATTTTATCATCAGGACAATGGGGAAATAAGTTATCTTCATTATAACTAGAAGGAGGATTAATTTCACCTTTTACAATTTGCCGAATCATTTTTTGTATATACCGACCCCGAATGGGAGGTTGTAACACCAGTATGTTATACAAAATGCCCCCCAAAGCATAGATATCGCTTCTAAAATCAACTTCTTCTATTTTACCTCGTGCTTGTTCTGGAGACATAAAACCTGGTGTACCCATAATCTGCCCATCAAGAGTCTTGATAGAATCCATAAATTGTTGATCCGTCAAGATTGATTCAATATCCTCATTTTCATCAAAGTGCTCATCGACGAAATCATCAACCAGACCTTCCATTTCTACTGAATCGATTTTCAGCCCCGTGCGATCTACCCCCTTTTTGTCTAAAAATTTGGCCAACCCCCAATCCATCAGCAAAACTTCGCCATAGTCGCCAATCATAATATTTTCAGGTTTTAAATCTCGATGCAACACGCTTTTAGAATGAGCATAAGAAACCGCTTCACACACTTTCATAAAAATACTAAGAAGTTTCATTAACGGGTATTTTTCAATAAATTCCTGATTATCCATTTTAATTTCAGTCAGGATATCTACGAGGGTATGACCTCTAACCAATTTCATGGTATAGAAAACATTATCTTCTTGATCAACACTCAATTCATAAACGGGAACAATACTGGGATGTTCTAACTGCGCGGTTACCTGTGCTTCAACAATAAAACGAAGTATCTGATCATTGGTTGCTTGTTTTGCATCGGTAATGATTTTCATTGCGACATTGCGTCTGCAATTCATATCCTTTGCATTTAAGATTAACCCCATTCCCCCTCTCGCCAATAAATGTCCAATGGAGTATTTAGGTGTTTTGCCCCCGTGTAGAAGGTCTGACATATTGGTATCTGAATCAAAATCTTTATCTAATGACACATTGCCTTCAATGCCTTTTTGTGTCATAAGCTGGTGAATTGTAGCACCTTCACTGTGAATAGCACTGCCAACATAGTCATTTGCAAGCAGGCTTCCATCGTCCTGAATTGTTGGCAAATCGGATATCGAGTTCGAATTTATGTCAGCATTGGGTTTCAATTAAATTTGTTCCTTAAATACTAATTATTCTGACGGAAGCGGTGTCAATAAAACTGTTGAAACTTTATCATCATTGTTAGTATCATAATCCGGCCCATTGCCAATATTTACACTGGAACTGACATTAATTGTTCCGCCGTTAGTTAATTTGCTCTTTTCCAATAAAACTGATGCGCTCAACGTATCCCGGACATCAACATCACTAAATTCAATGATTTCCTGACGATCATCAATATTCACCGTGAGAAAAACTTGTGGAAGTTTCTCGGTTCCCGTATTTTGTGTTGAGACGATTAATCGAATTTGGTCCTCGCTTTCAAAATTTACATCAAGGTAATGGTCCCCGATGGATGCATCTTGAATTCCTGAGGTATTACGATCTTGTATGTCTCCAACATTTAATGTTCCTGCACCGTACACCGGATCCACCCCCGGAGCACCTAGATCATTCGTGTTGTCCAATACGACATTCAATAATTCATTTGCACTTAGTTCGGGATTTTTCGATGACTCTGCGGCAAGAGTTGCAGTAACAAATGGCGTCGCAGCTGATGTGCCGGAAAAGTATATGATGTCATCATCTTGCCCGGCAGCAGGAATACCAACGCCAGGGGCGGACACATCAACTTCGCTCCCGGTATTCGCAAATGCCGAGTGTTGCCCCAATGCATCGTTTGATGTTACAGCAATCACTCCATCATATCGGGCTGGATAGGTAACCGAATTTAATCCGTGATTGCCAACTGCAACAACGACGATTACATCATTGTCATGCGCGTAGTCAATGGCCCGCTCCAAGTCAGGCAAATGTCCCCAGGTTCCCAAACTTAAATTAATTAGATTGGCTCCTCGATCAACGGCTTCAAGAATCCCTGAGGCCAATGTAAATGCATCCCCTTCACCGTTACTGTCTAATACTTTTATACTCAATATTTCTGCATCGGGTGCAATCCCTTTTACATCTTTATAATCTCCAACGATAATCGACGCAACTGCCGTTCCATGGCTCGAATAAGTATCATCGTCTATCGGTGATTCATTTTTTATCAAATTTATCTCTTCCCTAACCTTTCCGGTTAATGCAGGATGATTTTCATTCACTCCGTTATCAAGCACGGCAATCAAAGTACCATTACCAGTAAAGGAATCTTCCTTTTTTAGGCCTAATATCGGTAAAACATTATTTCCGAATGGTACATTCTGGTTTGATCTGACTTGATAAGGAAAATCGGTAATCAATTCAGGTGTGTTGACATAATAATTTGACGTGTATTCCACTCGATCAGCGTAGTCGTCCAAAATTGTGTTAAATTTATCCTGATCACGAACTTTCAACCTAACACTATTAAAATTTCTCAAAGTATCGAGGATTGTAATTCCATCCCTGTCAGAACGATCTAAAAAATGTTGCAAATCTTCTTTGGTATCGAATGTTAAAACAAATTCATCTTCAATGACATCCCATTGATCACCTCTAAGCCTTTCGTCATTTACATCTTCAGTTGACGATGATTTTCCCGCTTCAACTGATATTAGACGTTGAATTGTATCCTCAGGAGAAGAGACTGTGATATCACCAACACTGGTCGTTACTCGTTTTTCAGGAACTTTTTTATCAGCAAAGTGGCCTGAATGACGACTTTTAACAACATAAGTTACAATCGAAACATATACTGCTAAAAAAAGAATAATAATTATTAGTTTTTTAAAGTTCATTTCCTCATCCATTTAATTGAAATTAAGATCTACCGACATCACTCGCTATAAATAAAAATGTCACAAAAAAAATTTAACGGGCTGAAAACTCAACCAATAAGTTGCTGATCTCAGCATTTTATTTTTACTATTTCACCGTCGCCCTTAATCAGATTCAGTCTTAAGCTCCTTGGATTGAGATGAATATTTCAGCAGAAAATCCTTCGCACTCTGATTATTTAAATAGGCCTTAACAGTATATGCAATAACTTCCAAATTTGAATGTGATGCCAGGAAGTCGACATACGTTATATGAGATGGGATTAACACCTTTCTTAAACTTTGACATCGGATTATTGGTGAAAGATCGTTTACAAAATAACATTTTTCCAAACGCAGTTCTTCTAATTGGGTGGCTTCGATCGCACTGATATCATTTAATACACCATTAACAATTCTAAGTTCTTTTATAGGTATATGTTTTATAACGTCAATTTTTTTCACCCTCGTTGATACAAGTGTTAATTTACTCAGCTTAAAATTTTCAAGTTGACTAATATCTTTTATAAAAGGACCTTCCAATTTTAAAGACCTAATTTCTGCACCCTTCAATAAGTGAATATCGTTTGATTTTGCATCCTTTATTGTTAGATGATCTAAATCTATTTTGTTTATATTTTCAAAATTTTGAATTTGCCAGCTATCAACCGACAGACGTTTTAGTGGAAGATTATTAAGAATGGACCATTTTTGTTTTGGTAACCCATTAATTGCCATTACTTGAATAGTCATATCCAACAACGGTGATAAATCAGAAATTTTTGTATTTGAAATATTCAGATCATTAAGTTTTAGATTACGAATCGCACTCAGTTCGCTTATTTCTGTATTCGCAATATTAAGTGATGTTAGGTTCATATCTTTCACTGTATTTAGATCCGAAACACCGGTATAACTGACGTCCAATTTTGTTATGGGCAAATCAAGCAAAGGCCATATCTCTTTGATCTCTTGATTGCGTCTCAAATCTAGTGAAAAATCATCATCCGTTATCGCAAATCTGTATTTTATATTATTTTTGATATGATTAATTTCCCGGATTTTATCCATCGCTGACATCAAGAGTTTTCGGCTAATTTCTTTTCGTGCGTTTTTTTCATGTAAAAACCTATTTAAATTCTCTTCTGCAACATTTTTCGCCTCAATAATTTGAAACATCGATCCGGCGATCACCCCCATTAGAATTACAAGTGAAATTAGAATAACTATTATTTCTTTTTTATGACGTTTGACCAACAAGGTTAATAGTCGAAAAAATCCAGCATCCTCAACTGATGTGGCAAATCCATTAAGATAATTCTCTATATCTTTCTGCAAATCCTGAATCGTCTGATAGCGCTCACTGGGGCTTGATTCCAGAGCCTTCATCGCAACTGCAGCTAGCGGTTCCGGAATTTTCTTGTTTGGGCAATGAGGAAAAAGATACTCCGAATTAAATTCTATCGGATCCTTAATGTTACCTTCAACAATGTCTCGAATTATCTTCTTCAGGTTCAATCCAGATATCGGTGCAGTTAATGTTAACATATTATACAAAATTCCACCCAAAGCGTAGATATCACTGCGCATATCGATGTCATTTACTTTTCCCAGAGCCTGTTCTGGTGGCATGAATCCGGGAGTTCCCATGATTTGTCCAGACATTGTTTTTATTGAACTGCTAACTTTTTTATCTGAAAAAATTGAATCGATTGAATCATTTCCATCGATATCTGATTCATCCTCAATAAAATCAATATCATCCTTATTCGAAAGAATTTTTGCCAATCCCCAATCCATCAACATCACTTCACCAAAATCACCTACCATTATATTTTCAGGTTTCAAATCACGGTGAATGATGCCTTTTGAATGTGCAAAGGCGACAGCTTCACATATTTTGCAAAAAATAGACAATAGGCGGATAAGTGAAAAATTATCCAATACCTCCTGATTTTCTGCACGGATATTATTAAGGATTTCGACTAATGTCATCCCATTTACCTTCTTCATCGTGTAAAAGACATTTCCTTTACCATCGACACTTAATTCATAAACGGGAACGATACTCGGATGTTCTAATTGTGCTGTTATTTGTGCCTCTACAATAAATCGAAGAATGTGTTTGCTTTTAACTTTTCCTGGATCCTTTATAACCTTCATTGCCACACTTCGACGACAATTTAAGTCTTTTACATCTAGAATTTTTCCCATTCCGCCCGATGCAAGTACATTCCCAACCTTATACTTTTTGGGCTCTTGGCGAGTTATAAATTGAGAGGCGCTCGGATCTTCTTTTTCACCTGGTATCGCAAATTCGAAATTAATCCCTTTTTCCACCATCAATTCTGATACCGACAAAACACCTGCATCGATATCTTGCTCAAGTTCTTCGTAATTATTAGAGAGATTTTGATCGACTATAGTCGACATTGTAGCAATGGTTTTATCACGATCTTCCTTGCTCATAAGTAGACTCTTTGCTTTATGTGCAATTACAATTCATCTGATGATTTATTTATAGTCAGTTCTAAAAATCAAAATCGACTGGGCGAATCTGTCAATATAATCCCCATTTTCGAATTTAGAAATTAAATACACTGACTAGTAGTCTATCGGACTTAGCCTGGATTATTCATAAACTTTCCATCACGAGTCATTAGATTGCGTGATATTATGGCTCGTAATAAAAAGTTTATGAATTATTCAGGTTAGATGAGACATAACTGAATTTTATTGTTCGGCTGTAATACCTTATGATAAAATACCAGGAAGATCAAATTTGTAAGCGGTTTGGAGACGTTCAAAATTTCTTTACGGTAGGTTTTCAATCCCGATTGAAAACATCTTATATATGGAAAGAATATTGTGGAAAAATGACAAAGTTAACCGAAACGAGCAAAACGCATTAACCCTGTGACTGGCGAATCAAGGTATAAAACCGGTCTTCATATTGCTCAAACATACCCAGTTTTTTTAGTTTATTACCTAAGGAATCAATACGAGCTTTATCGGTCGATGCAGCAATAAATTCAGATTCAATTTCTTCTTTTATTTCCTGATTAGCAATGAATTTAGATTGAGAAATCTCACTAAAATTGGACGTTGCAGATTGCTGAAGATAATCAACAAAAAATTTCAATAGAGACACCTCCCATAACTCATCAGCACCAATAACAATCGCTGAAAAATCATCATCCTTTTTCGATACCTTATCTTTTAAACGTTTAGAAACATCATCAATCGATCCTGAAAGTAATTCTTCTGAAATTTTTTCCTTGCGAAAATGTAACCCATATTTCAATATTTTGATCATCTCTCCATTTTCCATCAGCCATTCTGTATATTCACGGGCTTTATCGCCAAATCCTTCCAATAATTGTGATGCATAATGAGATGGCGTAATAATTTGGGGTCTTTCTGAATACATACTCCCTTCACGTAGCCTCACTTGATTCACTTGATCCATCAGTTCACTCAATAAGTGATAACGAATCGTTGTTGTACCAAATGTTTCCAGTGATTGCTTCGGTCCGTGAACTACTTTCGTAACATTAACTGCATACCAGATGTCTTCTTGCTTTCCCATAATTTATCCATTAAATTTCGACGATTAAAATATTCAATTTTTCACCACAATTATTTCAAACGTTAGAAAAACGGGCAAATTTGTATTATACAATGGGGTCAAAACTTTACCAGCATTAATTCCGTTACATTTCATAAAGGATTCCAAATTAAAATTTGTCGGTGATACCTTTTAGCCCACAACTTTGAGTGCGCACTTTTTAGTGATTAGAATAGCAGAACTAACGTCACAGATGATATCAAATCATTAGCCCAATACCAGAAAATGTTAATTTGAGATCAATTTGATAGATAGGGAAGCCTTAACCTATGGTACCAAGTTCAGGGTAATTTTCAACCTGTTGTTATATAACGATGAATCAATTCAGAAAAAAAAAGTTTGCCTATTTACGCAATGCACATATTCGATTCGGGCAAAAGGGAGAGAAAACGGCCTGTCATCTTTTAAAAAATCTTGACATTGATATTCTGCACCGTAATTATCGAGGGCCTCATGGCGAAATCGATATTATTGCTCGGGATCAATCGGTCATGTGCTTTGTTGAGGTAAAAACTCGACATCGATCACGATTTTCCAGGCCTGCAGATGCCGTGACTCTTAAAAAGAAACAAAGCATTATTAAAACTGCAAACAGATATCTCAGACAACTCGGACATCCATCAATCATTTATAGATTTGACGTTATTGAAATCATTTTTACGCAAAAGAAATTGACTGAATTACGATATTGGCCCAACGAATTTTCGCCCTCAGAATTAAATCAAGCGATTTACTATTGAGTGCGAGAGGGGGGACTCGAACCCCCACGCCTTGCGGCACAAGAACCTAAATCTTGCGTGTATGCCAATTTCACCACTCTCGCAGAATTATACTATCAATAATTATAACTTTATTCATTACCGTATTATAGTAGTACAGATATTGGGTTTAGAAATTAAATAGTATTTGTGCCTTTTACAATTTCAACTGTCCAAAATTTCTACATATTAGTCCCAAAGTAATGTGACATTCAGTCTCTCTTACAACGATGCTCAATAAATTATTAATTTTATCCGATTTATAAGAGGAAAGTATTATGCCCGGTAAGCCAGTTTCAAAAAAAGGAAATACCAAAAAAAAAGTTGATGTGTTATTTAGCCAGGAAAATGGTTGGCTCAAGATTAGTAAATCAGAGCATAAACAAATTTATTCATTCTGTGACGGCTATCGTAACTTTTTAAGCGATGTCAAAACGGAACGTCAAGCGAATAGAAAAGGAATAGATTTAGCCGAAGAAAATGGATTCAGAAACTTATCCGAATTTATTGATAAAAAGAAAAAACTTTCCTCTGGAGATAAGATTTATGTCACAATTTCCAGCAAAACTTTGATACTTGTTACGATTGGAAAAAACAATTTGGAAACCGGTATGAGAATCATTGGAGGACATACCGATTCTCCTCGCCTTGATCTTAAACCAAGGCCCCTTTATGAGGACGGACAAATGAGTTTATTGGATACTCATTACTACGGCGGAATAAAAAAGTATCAATGGGTTACAATTCCCCTTGCCCTACACGGTGTTGTAAATAAGAAAAATGGTGAACAAATTGCCATTTCTATAGGAGAGGCTCCAGATGATCCTGTTTTTAATATAACAGACTTGCTACCACATCTAGGTAAAGATCAAGCCGAAAAAAAACTCAGTGAAGGAATTTCTGGAGAAGGATTGAATGTCCTTTTTTCCAGTATTCCAAAGAATGATAAAGACGCAAAAGAAAAAATTAAACTGAATGCAATGGAACTCTTATTTCAATCATATCGCATTACGGAAGAAGATCTTATTAGTGCAGAATTAGAACTGGTTCCTGCAGGCTCAGCACGAGATTCAGGCATTGATCGATCAATGATCCTCGGATATGGTCAGGATGATCGTGTATCTGTATATACTGGCTTATTGGCTTTACTGGATCAGAAAGAAATTCCTGCCGCTACAAGTGTTTGCATTCTGACTGATAAGGAAGAAATTGGATCCGTCGGATCCACAGGTATGTATAGTTTTTTATTTGAAAACGTCATCGCAGAAATAATTAACTTGACGACCGATAATTATTCAGATTTAACATTACGACGCTGCTTAAAAAATTCCAAAATGTTATCCGCAGATGTCAACGCGCTTCATGATCCGAATTATCCAGAAGTAAGTTCACCCAACGATAATATGGCCAAACTTAATCATGGCTTGATTTTAACAAAATATGTTGGTGCAAGAGGGAAAAGTGGATCAAATGACGCTCATGCTGAATACTTGGCTGAATTGCGAAAATTATTTGACGATGCGAATGTAATTTGGCAGACAGGTGAAATTGGCAAAGTCGATCAAGGTGGTGGTGGTACAATTGCGTTTATGATGGCTCGATATGAAATGGATGTCGTTGACTGCGGTATCGGCCTGTTAAGCATGCATGCACCCTGGGAAACTGCCGGAAAATTGGACATCTACATGGCTTATAAAGGGTACAAAGCTTTTTACAGTTTCTGAAAAGCTGATGATGCTTCATGTTATAAATCGAGTAATACTTTTTCCCATGTTCAAGCAATTTCAGAAAACAAGAAATGAGAATAACAAACGGCCTGCCAGGTATAACTTGGGATTGGTTAATTTCAAAAACGAAAGAAGAGAATTCTATTGATAGATATCCATTCACATATTCTGCCGGGCGTAGACGATGGCGCCCCTGATGTGGAAACAAGCCTGGAAATGTGCAAAATTGCGGTTAATGATGGCGTTACAACCATGGCAGCCACACCGCATATGCTGGACGGCATTCACAATGTAACGAGAGAAACAATTATCTCAGGTGTTGCGGATTTGCAAAAAAGATTGGATGAAAACAACATTCAATTAAACGTTGTACCTGGGGCCGATATACACATAAATGTTGATTTTATCAATCTGTATAAATCCGGTTCCCTGGTCACGCTAAACGACAACGGCAAATACGCCTTGATTGAGTTCCCTCCATCAACTATTCCACACAAATCGGATGAGTTTTTATTTTCAATGCAGATAAATGGCGTGGTACCAATCATCACACATCCTGAGCGTAATCAATCCATACAACGACATCCTGAACAGGCTGTGAAATGGGCTGAATCCGGAAACATTATTCAAGTCACCGCAGCAAGTATCACAGGTGAATTGGGTAAAGAAGCAAAAGATTGTTCAATGAAACTATTAGAAGCTGGTCTTGTCCATGTTATTGCCAGCGATGCTCACTCAGCAACCTGGCGCGCACCCGGCTTGTCTGCAGCAAGAAAAATTATCGCTGATATAATTTCGGAAGAAGAAGCAGAACTTGCAACCCAACTTCGCCCCGAATCTATCATAAACGGTTTTCCGATTGATCTTCCCGAACCTAAAAAATTAACAGCTACTACAAACAAGCATTGGTTTTTTAAATGGTTCAGCAAATGAAATTATAGCAATGATACCCTATGCAGCAACTATTGTGGCATTCGATATTCATTTCAAGAAGATATTCTTTCATAATTTGTCGAAAACCTGATAGCATTTTGTATATTAATGGCAATCAAACTTACATCTTTGTGACGACCAGATTTTGGGTAAAACACAGGCAAGTTCAAGACAAAAATTAAAATTAGGCTCACTTGCAGTCGTAGGTAGTCAAAATTTTCAAAAAATTTCGGACATAAAATATCAAGATTAAGAAATTGGTATTTCAAAAGTAAAAATCGCGCCATCAGTCGATGAGTTTTCGGCCCATATTCTACCATCATGGGCTGAAATTATTTCGCGACAGATCGACAATCCCAGGCCACTGCCGCCAGCCCCTGTCTTGGTTTCAGAAGATTGAATGAATTTATTAAGATTAAAAATTTACTTTTATTTTGGTAAAAAATCTACGGCCTGGTGTCTCATGTGGTGGTAGGAAGTTAATTATTCCTTGAACGGGAATATTGGCGTCATCATTGAGGTCACTGACTCCGATAAGCCATTCTACCTTGTCGTTGAAGAAAAATGAAGAAAGAGTAAGATCAAGTCTATGAAAATTTTTGAATTTCACATTAGGTTTTACACTACTTGGATTCGCTTCCGTAAAATCCGAATATTTATAATTAATGTTGAAAACAAAACCAGCAGGCAAAAATATCCGCCCTGATAAACCCGCTTTATTTTTAGCAGGTAAAAACGCACGAAGTCCTTGATTTTCCAATTCAAAGGAAAATTCATTATACGCATACCATATTGACAATTCCCCTTGTTTTCCCTGCAAAGATATCTCAAATTCAGCTCCATAGGCCTGAGCTTCGTCAATGTTGTCAACTTGCAATATAGTAATTGGAGGCACGCTCGGTTGAATCTGAAAACCGATCATATCATCGTAATATTGGAAATAGGAATCACAACGAAATGACAACCCCTTACTTAGCTGACCGCTATACCCCATTTCGAATGCATATGTTTTTTCATTACCCAAATCTTTGGATTTTACAATATTAAATGCGTAGGTGTTTGACGCTATCAAAATCCGTCGCATCTCAATCTCATGTAATGCGGTAAGTGGGGCTCTATACAGCAATTCTCGGCGAGTTCTACAACACTACTATTTTCAAAGAGTTATATATTTTTAAAAAAGGAATTTTTCGTACAATTTTTTATCAATATTGGTTTAACATGCTTCTTTATTTAAGATATAAAATACTCAACAACAATTGGTTACAATGCAAATACGGCCTCTTTAACTCTCGTTTAAGTACCTTTTTCATCCAGAATTGCTGGGCTCTATAAGCTTTTGCACCACTGAAACGTAAAATATGCTTTTGCTCATCATCAAGTGCTAATAGCGATGAAACTCTGCCAGCCCAATCTATCTCCGTATCAGAATAATAATCACCCCGTAACTGCATCTCTAAAGTAAGGCGCTTTGACGCCTCCCAACTATCAGCGAGAAACAAACCACCCCACTCTTCATTATAAGGTTCGTCCCTAAAATCCAAATCGTCTACTCTACTCTGATCACTTGAAACCCTAACGAATCGAATATTTCCTCCTAATGAAATATTATGGATATCATTTATTTCAACATTATACTGTGTTTCAATGTCATTTTCCTGACTGCGATTTACCCCCAACCCAGGCCACACCGTCTTAATACGATTACCAAACCATTGAACATAACCTGAGGCACCGTTATCAAAAATATGATCCAGTTTTGTAAATGCACGAATAGTCGTTAAGTGGGAATTTTTTCTAGTGATTGTGCCTATAACATCAAAATCTCCAGTCTCTTTATGTGAACTTCCCAACCCCAATGATATAGTTGAAGAATCAGTCACATGACTCGTTGCCGTGCCATTGAATTAAATGTTACGGTTAAAATCATTTGATTCGAAATGATCATTCTTAACAGCTTCACTGGAACTTTCCCAAGTATCGTATCCCAATTTCAAACGCCAATCCCAGTTATCACTATTATCAGTCCAGCCGATTTCAGTAAAATTATCGCCAAATTCATTGATTGATGATGAGACCGAATGACCGATTTCCACATCGGGTGTTTTGGTAATATTATTTATAACACCATTGAATGCATTTGCTCCCCAAACAGCTCCACCAGGCCCTCGAACAATCTCGATTCGCTCTATTTCATCTAAGAAAAGAGGAATACGTAGCAACTCTGATCCATCAAATACCGGACTATCCGCAATCTTACCATCGATTAAGGTTAATGTCAGATCTGAAAAAAATTCATGTAATCCGCGAACTCTTAATGCATATCGATTGTTATCAATTTTAAGCATCTCAACGCCCGGAGCAAACTGAATAATTTCATAAAGATTGGTAAGCCCACTATACCGAATATCATCTGATGTAATAACAGAAATCGGCACTGAGGTCGCTAGCGACAATTACATTTTAACACAACTTACAACTTTTGTATGTCATAAATCATTCTCAAAATAGGAGTTGATTTATGTTCTGTACAGATAAACAAATAAGGAAGTTGTTGATGGAATATGAAAAAAGTAGAGATATAGAAAAATCCTCATTAAAAGCGGGTCTTTGTCGTCAGACTGGCAGCAAATATATTCATAATGGTAAATTGCCATCAGAGTTAGAAGTTTCTCATGTATGGCGCACTCGCAAAGATCCTTTTGAAAAAGATTGGGCAGAGGTTGAAGAGCGTCTCTCCGATGCTCCTGAATTAGAAGCCAAGACGCTATTTGAATGGCTTTGTGAAAAGTATCCAGGCCGCTATCCATATGGTCAGCTGCGAACATTTCAACGTCGAGTCAGTGATTGGCGAGCGCTTAATGGTCCTGCAAAAGAAGTCTATTTCCCTCAGATTTATGAACCAGGTAAACGTCTATCAACAGATTTTACCTGTATGAAGAAATTGGGTATTACGATAGAGGGTATGCCGTTTAATCATCTTTTATGTCATTGTGTACTTGTGTGGTCGAATTGGCAATGGGCAACGATTTGTCAAAGTGAAAGTTTGCTTGCATTGCGTCAAGGTCTTCAAGATGCACTTTTTCGGCTTGGGCGCATTCCGCGTGAGCATTGGACAGATCACAGTACAGCAGCAACGAAAGCGTTAGCAGCTGGAACAGGTAAAAGAGGGTTTAATAATCGTTATCTGGATATCATGAATCATTTTGATATAACCCCGCGAACAATTCAGGTTAATGCGCCTCACGAAAACGGTGATGTTGAATCATTAAACGGAGTATTGAAGCGTCGTTTAGAACAACACCTTCTTTTGCGCGGCAGTCGAGATTTCGAAAACGTCGATACCTATCAACATTTTCTTTATACGGTGTTGAATAAGGCAAATGACTTGCGCAGTGACCGGTTCAATGAAGAACTTAAGCATATGCGTTTATTGAGTGTTGATAAATTACCGGAATATGAGATTGTCGATGCTCGGGTGACAAATTGGAGTACCGTGAATATAAGTTGTAATACTTATTCAGTTCCCAGTCGTTTAATCGGCAGAAAGATCCGGGCACTATGTCATGAAGATCATATTGACATTGTTTATAAACATGTTCATCAGCTGAGTATGCCGCGACTAAAAGGCCGATGTAAATCACGTACCACCGGCAGAGCCGGTGGTATGAGGAAGCCCCCCTAAAGGGGGCAAGCATTAATGTTTAATGTTATTTATTGTTATTGTCTCCGAGGTTAAGTTCTCCTTGAGAACCACTATCCAGGCGGTCTTGATTACGAATGTAGGCGCAAATCGTCTCTTCATCCAGCCCTACTGTGCTCA
>JAJFLO010000258.1 GCA_021772675.1 Verrucomicrobiota bacterium
GTGTAATCCTTCTATGTCAGTTTTGTATTCAGTCAGTTGTCGAGCCAAACGCTCGATTGAATCCATATCTGCATTGACATATGACATGTGTATTTCTCCCTACATTTTTGCTTGTCGAATTTTTTCAATATGCTCTCGTAGCACAGGGAGCATATTTTGATCGACTGTTTCAGAATTAATATTTTCTACGTTGGCAACCAATTTCGAAAAACGATCACTAAACTCTACATAGTTCTCATCATCCCACGTCTCACTCTGCATGGCATCTATAAGACTTTTGAGTTCAGCGGTCTTCTCCATGAGATCTTTGCGAAATTGATCCAGCACATGAGAAAAATCTTCGAGGGCATCCGCATCTGCAAGAGCATGAATATTTTCCATTTTCACCTTTCTACCATTTAAGTACAGATTTTCGTATATTACAGGATATTTTGACTTTCTTTAAGAAAAACAAGATCGGCCAGACAAAAACATACAGAAGAATATTCACGGGAATTTTCAGAACATTGCCAATTTCTACCCAAAAATTTGGCAACGGTATGTGGTTCAGGTGCGGATAAGCTTTCTCCTTTATTCCCTTACTGCATCCGATTGTTCCCCACAACTCGCCTCGTAACGCAATTAATTGTTTCACATCTAAGTTATTGATATCTTTGTGTTTGGAAATCACGTTTCTTTTTCTATTTGGAAATGGCGTGCGGTTGAGGCGCGGATATGGCCTGTCCTTAATTTTCTTGATGAATCTGAATTTTCTCGATAATTTTTCTTCCATCTCATTTACCTGCTCGACGTTTAAGTCATTGTTATTTTCGTGTTCGGAAATCACTTTTCTCATTCTATGTAGATCGCGATGGCTATGTTTGACGCCATAGCCAATTCTAAAAAAATAGCTTTCACTGACAGTCCAGGTGGTCATTAGTTTCTCGATGGATTTCATAATCTTAATTCGCTTGCAAGCATCCTTATGCAGAACCAAAATTTCATCAGAATCTTCAACGTTAGAGGATCTGTTCTCAAGTTCAGTAATCCATTCGTTTCTATTAAAAATCTGCTCATGCTTCTTAATGAAACTTTTGAAGATTCTCAGGCTGAATGTAACATCGTCCAGTCTTGTACTTTGCTTAATAATCGCTATGACCCAATCATGATGTTCTTCAATTCTTTTAATTGTCTTTGCGACGGTTATTTCGCTTTTGGATCTCTGTAGTTTATTGACAATTCCCTGATAGAGGGGATATTTCCGTAATAAATCCTCCATGGTAGCGATATCTTCCCGGACACGTTTAAGCTGGTCGCACTTACCAAGAATGGTCATAATCCAGTCATAATATTCATTTATTTTGTCAATATTTCCTGCCTTCTTTATTTTTTGTTTGCACTTCTGCAATTCATTGACAATTGCTTGGTATATACCATATTGGGTTAGAAGATCATCCAGTTTGCTGATATCCTTTAGCACACTCTCTAATCGTGTTCGTTCACCTAACATTACAACGATCCATGAATGACTTTCTTGTATGGCAACGATGTTGGGCAACGAAGAAAGTCGTTTCTTAATCTTCTCTATCTCGGCGGTTATACCTTCAAAGAATTCAATTCGCTTGAAGAACTCTTCTAATGATTCCACGTCGTTCCAGATTGAGGCTAAAGTTTTTGATTGGCTTGCATACTGTTTGTTCAATTCTATTAGAGATGGCTGATCGTATTCGGAGAAGCCCTCCAGGCGTTCGGTTATTTCTTGAATAATTCCTGGATAGTGATCAACAAACAGATCATCGCCAAGTAATGTTTCATTAACAGCTCCAACGGCCATTAGCGCATTTTGGCAATCCTGGCTGACTTTATTATCTTCATGTCTTAAGCGTAAGAGATTCTCAAGGTAACTGTGATACTTTGCGATCATTGGTCATGTTCCCAACTGTTGAAAATACTTAATTACTTCACTCGATTCGTAAAGGAGACACGGATCAGCACCGAAGCGTGCTTGAGGACTGATCAGATAAGCCATTCCTTCTTGAAAATTTGGTTGGTTTTCGGGAGGAAGCATTTTTTCGCTATTGCCACCGGGAAGGACAATCCGGTTCTCAAACTCATCAACAATGTTTCGGTTTGTGAAAACCTTCGCTAAGCCTTGATAATGCTGGCTATGGAGGATAACATGCATTCCGTGCTCTGACCCTTTTGCCAGGATTTTTTCCAACTTCTTGGTATCTGTCGATCCAGACATTCCTTTACCATCAAGAATACGTGCGGCCTGCACATTCAAAATGACCAAAACAGTCCTGTCATGTACATTCTTATCTTTTGCTATTGATTCATCAAGAGATGCTTCGAGACGACTTAATACGTCGGCAAAGTCGCGATTTTCCACGAGAGAGATTTGCTCTGAAAACAGGTTTGCTAAATGCTTGTGATGACCAGCCCAGGGAGAGTTTTCAGAAAATAGATCAACGATGAAAAATTGGCTGGCCGGAGTGCTCTGTTGTATCAGTTGGTATATCATCAACAAAGACAAGCTGACCACGTCGCTTGGGCAATCTCCCACCATAAGAATATTTGATGAAAACTGACGACGCAGACGAACACATACCAGGTCTTTATCTATGTAGCCAGGCTCGGCAAAATAGAGGTTTGCATTACGGGCATTTATTTTAGTAACATCGTTCTCAATCAAATCACGTAATTTGCTGTTGTCGAATCGAACATGATGTTGACCGTCAAAGATGTATCGGCGCTGATCAATTCCGGAAGGATTTTTATCTATCATAACAGCCATCCGTTTCTTAATTTTTGACGCATCAAGGTAGGCCACCTGGAAGCGTAAATTACCGTCACTTTGGCCATGAGTTGAATTGATATAGGCTTCCCCTGTTTTCTTTAGTGTTGCTGCTGTTGTATTATCTCGATGAAATATTTTTGTTGCGTCTGACTCTGACATCCTCAGCCCTAGACGTATAGAGATATTGGATAGTGTGGAATTTTTCAGGTTCACCTCTGATAATGTTTGGGTAGCTAATACCATGTGGATACCAAATGATCTTCCCCTTCGAGCAACGTCATCAATGAGTTCTGCTCCTTGTCTGCTTAGTCGACCTTGACCTTGTAAAAGAACTTGAAATTCATCGATAACGACGAGAATTCTCGGCAATTGATGTCCGGTTTGTTCTCGATAATCGCAACTAGTAGAAACCCCTGATTCTTTGAATAATTTGCCTCTCCGTTCAATCTCCTCCCCGATATACTGAAGCATACTTAAACCAAACGCGCGGTTGCTCTCCATCGATAGAATTTGTACATGTGGAAGATTTTCGTAAATCTTAAACTCGGTTCCTTCTTTGTAATCCAAAAGGTAAAATTTCAGTTCTTCAGGGGAATAGTGCCATGCACCATTTGTA
>JAJFLO010000259.1 GCA_021772675.1 Verrucomicrobiota bacterium
GTGTAATCCTTCTATGTCAGTTTTGTATTCAGTCAGTTGTCGAGCCAAACGCTCGATTGAATCCATATCTGCATTGACATATGACATGTGTATTTCTCCCTACATTTTTGCTTGTCGAATTTTTTCAATATGCTCTCGTAGAACAGGAAGCATATTTTGATCGACAGTTTCAGAATTAATATTTTCTATGTTGGCAACCAATTTCGAAAAACGATCAGTAAACTCTACATAGTTCTCATCATCCCACGTCTCACTCTGCATGGAATCTATAAGACTTTTCAGTTCAGCGGTCTTCTCCATGAGATCTTTGCGAAATTGGTCTAAAACATGGGAAAAATCTTCGAGGGCATCCGCATCTGCTACAGCATGAATATTTTCCATTTTTTCCTCCTTACCATTTTAATACGCTCTTGAATCTGCAACATGCAATATCATATCTTCGAATCCCAAACAAAATTGGCCAAAGAACAACACAAAGAACAAGATTGATGGGGATTTTGAGTATATTGCCAATACCTTGCCAAAAACTCGGATAGCGGGTGTGCTTGAGTCGCGGATAAGGTTTGTGAATGAGCCAGTGTATACACCTATGTTTCTTGAGCAGTTTCTCTTCAAACGACTTGATTATATCACTGCTAAGTTCCTTCTTTTCTGAAAGCTTGGATATGGCTTCATAGATATCTGCAAAATCTTTCTTACTGACATCCATTTTCTTGATTTGATTCAGGAGTGAATCAATGGACATAAGTATCTTGTCCCATTGACAAATACTGTCGTGGACATCCCGTATATCCTGCATATCTTCAATTTTTGTAGCTATGTCCTCGAGGTTTTCAATCCACTTTGTTTTGTCAAAAATGAGTTCGATTTTCTTTATCCAACGCCTGAATTTCCCAAGGTTGTTATGTATATTATCAAGCGTTTTGTTTTCCTTGAGGATGTTGGCAATCCACTTATGGATCTGTTTTATCGACTCAATATTATGCACCGTATTAATTTCTATTTTGTGCTTGCTTAGCCTGTCGGCGATTCCTTTGTAGATGCAAAATTTATTCAATAATGTTTCCAGGGCATTAATATCTTTGAAAATACCTTCAAGGCTTTTTCTTGCGTTGAGTACCATCGCTATCCATGCATGATATTGGTTGATCGCCTTAATATCGTGAATGGATGAAATGTCACTTTTGTGTTTCTGTAGCTCATCTAAGATGCCTTTGTATATGGGATAGGTATGTAACCATTCCTCAAGCTGCTTGATATCATTGTAGATGATTTGAAGTGTTTTCCCGTGCTTTAGTGTATCTGCGATCCACTCATGAATTTTTTCAATCATTTCGATATCTCTGGTCGTTGATATTGCATCTTTCTTTTGTTCTAGCTCGGCTTCGATACTCTCATATATAGGGTATTCCTTGAGGAAATCTTCAAGCTCGACAATATCCTTAGACGTGTTTTGTAGTATTTCTTTCTCCTCTAGGACATCCGCTACCCACTCATGATTTATTGTAATCGATTCAATATCTTCGGCAGCGGTAATTGCTTCTTTTCTACATTTTAGCTCGCCAGCTACCCTTATATATAGAGAATAGTCTTTGAGGAAGGCGTGTAATGCATTGATATTGTCTCGCACCTGTTCCAGGCGTTCGCGATGATCTAAGAGTATGTATATCAACTCATGTTCTTTTTTTACAGTATTGATTTCTGATGAAGAGAAGAGTCGTTTTTTGAGTTTCTTTAATCCGCTACTCATGCCTTCAAAGCATGTATTTTGCGTGAAGAACGCTTCAAGTGTTGCCAGATCATTACAGACTGAGCATAAATGTTCTGATTGGCTCTTGAGGCGTCTGTGTAATTCGTGAAGAGATTCTCCGTCATACCTGGCTTGATTTTTAAGGAGGGTTGCTGATTTGCTCACCATTTCAGGAAATCTATTGAGAAGAACATCATCCCCAAGTAGTGTTTCATTAATGGTTGCCATGGCTGCCTGGGCATCTTGGCAATTGCTGCGGACCGTTGCGTCTTTATTTCGTAATTGTAATAAACCTTCAAGATTGCTGTGATACTTAGCTATCATTGGTCAATCCTTGAAAATAGTTGATTACTTCATCTGGTTCATATAAGCGGCATGGATCTGCGTCAAAGCGGGCCTGTGGACTAATCAGATACGCTGTCCCTTGTTGAATTTGGCCTTGACGATCATGAGGCAACATCTTTTCGCTGTTACCACCAGGTACTATGATTCTGTTCTCAAATTCACCAATAATATTTCGGTTTGTAAAAACTTTTTCTAAACCCTGATAGTGCAAACTGTGTAGGACAACATACGTCCCATGTTCTGATCCCTTTTTGATAATTTTTTCCAGCTTTTTGGTGTCTGCTGACCCTGATATTACTTTGCTATCCAAAATGCGTGCTGCCTGCACGTTCAGAATTACTAAGACAGTCCTATCGGTTACTTGCTTATCTTTGGCGATGCAGTCATCAATAGATGTCTCAATCCGAGTGAGCACTTCACTAAAGTTTTTATTATCGACAAGGGAGACTCGTTCAGGAAATAAATGTGTCAAATTTCTAAAGTGTCCGGACCATTGGGTATCGTCGGCAAACAAGTCAGCAATATAGAATTGGCTGGATGGTGTGCTCTGGCGTATTAATTGAAACACTATCAGCATTGACAAACTAACGACATCATGTGGGGAGTCTCCAACCATGAGAATATTTGATGTAAACTGGCGACGAAGTTGGATACACGCCAAATTACTATCGATATAACCAGGCTCAGATAAATAGAGCGTTGCGCTACGGGAATTAATGTCAGTTTTGTCACCTTTGATTAGCTCTTGTAGTTTACTTTTACTGAACGGAATATGATGCTGTCCATCAAAAATGAATCTGTGGAGATCAATATCTGATGTGGAAATAGTGTTTATATCGGCGATTCTTTCTTCAATTTTTTGAGCATCAAGATAAGCAACGTTTATGCGGACATTTCCCTCACTCTTTCCATGGGTATCATTGTAAAATCCTTCACCTGCTTTCTTTAGCGTTGCAGCAACGGTGTTGTCTCGATGAAATAATTTTGCAGCGTCAGACTCCGACATTTTTAATCCGATACGTATGGCAATATTGGAAAGTGTAGAATTCTTTAGGTTTACTTCTGATAATGTTTGTGTAGACAAGATGATATGAACACCAAATGATCTACCTCGTCTTGATATATCATCGAGCATCTCAGTACCCTTCCTGCTGAGTCGCCCCTGACCTTGGAGAAGAACTTGAAATTCATCGATCACGACAAGTATTCTCGGTAGTATATTTTCTGTTTTTTTTCGATAATCAACGATTTTGGCAACGCCTGCCTGCTTGAATAGTTTGCCTCGTCGCTCAATCTCTTCCCCGATATACTGAAGCATACTCAAACCAAACGCGCGGTTGCTCTCCATCGATAGAATTTGTACATGTGGAAGATTTTCGTAAATCTTAAACTCGGTTCCTTCTTTGTAATCCAAAAGGTAAAATTTCAGTTCTTCAGGGGAATAGTGCCATGCACCATTTGTA
>JAJFLO010000260.1 GCA_021772675.1 Verrucomicrobiota bacterium
GCAGCTCGTTCGTAGTCCCGCCTTCAGGCGGAAGTTTCAGGAGAGCTTCAGCGATCTCCTATGATGGAATGTCCTCGCTGAAGCATCGTTCAGGCTTCCGCCTGAAGGCGGGACTACAAACGAGACACGCTCCTTATTCGAAATATCCTATAATTTGATATAAGATACAAAATTTCAATAACTTAGAATACAAATTCCTATACGATCAAGTTTTTAGACGCTTGAATACAGCGTCTATGGAGACCTGGCGCTGCTTTCATTTACCACAGAGTGGTAGAAAGAATTACGGCACCACTAGAGAAACACCCACGTCCCATTTGCTCCGCAAATTTATAAAGCGCAGCGGGCTTTGCACACTCCAAAGTGCTTAACCTGATTAATTCATGCGATTCCTGCTGCGAGCACGTATCTTGTTTCATATAAAAGAGTTATAAAAAACCCGAAATCTCGTAATAGTTCACTATTTCGTCGCCTTCGAAACCTTCATAACTTGTTTATCTAAAGCAGTCTAAGCACTCTCACGACAAAATCGCGTGAATTAATCAGGTTAATGCACTGGACATAACGTAACGTAAAATTTTTTGACTTTTTATTAATTTTTGATTAAATCTCTCATTATCTGTTTTTTACGACTACAAACATTTTATTAGCAATTAACCCAGCTTTCTCGCTTCAAAGTGTGTGAGAAAACGGGGTTAACCGTTTACAATCAGAATGATAACAACAAGAAAAGCTGTTTTCATGTGCTTAGAAATCTCGTATATTCAAAAGAACACCCTTTTCATAAATGTATAAACTATTCTTAGCCTGAATAATTCATCAGTATTCTGCTGCAAGCCCTAATCTCTGCTCAAATAAGCCGATTAACTCAATTTTACATCCCCGTGAATGAATATTCACCTTCATTGTGAAATTTTCTCTAATCAATTTATTATGAGCGAGTTAAGTGCTCTCGCGACGAATCGCATGAATTAATCAGGTTAGGCCTCTTGCAGTAATGGTAAATATTGCAGTTCACCACCATTAAGATCCAAACAAGCAACTGTTGGTTTAGATGCCCGGTATACAGCGCCCGGATTAATAATTCGCGATTTACCGATTCGATCATCCCGTTTAATATGAGTATGCCCGGTAAAAATATAATCATAGGCATTGGAGTGAATCGCTGCTTCCAATTTTAACGAATCGTCTCCATGAATAATTGCGATGTCTTTACCAGCCAAATTCATCTTGCCAAATCGACCGTACACGTATATTTCTCCCCTTTTATTCCACGATAGATAATCATCATCCGGATAGTCAACGTTTCCTAGAACTGCATAAATAGGAATTTGACTTAACAAATATGATGAATATAATTCAACCATTACTTTGTCTGAACCGATATCACCGCAGTGCAGCACCCGTTCAACACCAGCGTTAATCAATATTTCCATGGCTGATTTTGTGCGCTCCACATGCCCATGTGTCTCAGAGAGGATACCTATTTTCATGCTAAACCATTGATTTGAATTGTAACCTGAATTATTCATATACCTATTATAACGATTTATCATATCACATATTGTTCTTATGCGATTTGATGACTCTCATTACCCAAGATTATGACTGATTCAGGTTAAAGCGCCCGTAATAATACCCACATATTACGATTCAATTAAATTGTATCAATCAAAATAACCTAAAATTGGATACATGGAAACATTAATTAACAATAAATCAAAATTGCCTTATGTTGCGATCGTTGGCAGACCCAACGTTGGTAAATCCGCTTTGTTCAATCGTATCATAAGACGTCGGTTAGCTATAGTACACGAAGAAAGCGGTGTCACACGGGATAGAATCACGGCGGTAGGAGAATGGGAAGAAAGGCAGTTTTTACTGATCGATACAGGTGGATTAGGGTATTTCAAAGGCGAACGTATCACCAATCAATTTGACGAATTTATTATTGATCAATTAAAAGCGGCAATCGAAAGCGCAGATAAAATCATCTTTGTTATTGATATCATAAAGGGAATAACCCCACTTGATACTGAAGTTGCAAACTTCCTAAGAGAACAAGGTAAAGAAATCGTTTTTACTGCAAACAAGGCAGACAATCCTGAATTGTTGGACAGTGCATGCAATCTAGCTTCATTGGGATTTGGAGAACCTGTACCTGTTTCATCGCTGCATAATATCAATATAGGTACATTGCTTGATGAAATAACAAGGAATTTTTCCGAACGTGTTCAAGCAGATCAACCCAAATCTCCAGATCGAATTAATGTTGCATTTGTCGGTCGACCAAATGTTGGAAAATCCTCGATAATAAACTGTCTGCTCAACGAGCGTCGAGTCATCGTAAGCGATATCCCAGGAACGACTCGGGATGCAGTTGACATCCCAATGGATATCCCCGTTGAAGACACAGTGTTACATCTCAATCTGATCGATACAGCAGGTATGGTAAAACGAACTAAGGTAAAAACTGCTGTTGAATTCTTTAGCATGACTCGAACAAAAGCAGCCATAAAACGAGCCGATATTGTATTGCTGGTTATTGATGCAACGGTTGCAGTAACAGCACAAGACAAAAAGATATCACAGATAATATGTGATGAAGGTAAAGCGTGTATCCTATTGGCAAATAAATGGGACCTTGCCAGCGGGGATACCAAACAAAAAACGCTATTTGATTCAATTCGGTATTCCATGCCCTATTTAGGCCATGCACCGCTTTTATCGGTCTGTGCTATAAGTGGATATAACTTTGACCCAATGCAAAAGAAAATTATCGACATGCAAACCAATCTGGCAATCACCATTCCCACGCCGATTGTAAACCGGGTCCTGAATGATATAACCACGCGCCAGCCACCGCCACATTATGGGACACATTTATTTAAGATATATTATGGCATTCATAAGTGCTCAAACCCGCACACATTCCTATTGTTTGTGAACAAAGCAACCTATTGCCCACAGAATTATAAGACCTTTCTAATGAATCAACTAAGAAAGGCATTCGGATTGAACGAAATGCCCATATTACTGGAAACCAAAGCAAAAAAACCGCAAGAAAAAGTGCGGTGATTTTGATGAATGCTATAGTATTGGCTTCCAGTTCGCCTCGCCGACTCGAGTTATTAAAGAGTGCTGGAATTGACACGATTGTCCATCCAGCAGAAATAAATGAAGTCATTCTCCCGGAAGAAACGCCAACAGAATTAGTCACTCGGTTAGCAAAAGAAAAAGCTCTTGAGGTTGCACATCATTACCCAAACCGAAACGTATTGGCCGCTGATACTATCGTTTACATCGATAACGAAATTATTGGTAAACCAATGGACCGGCAAGAAGCACGAAATATAATTCGCCGACTTAGTGGCCGTACACATTGCGTCTACACTGGTGTCTGTATAATACGGCTGAATGATCGAAAAGACATCACTTGGTTTTCAAGAACTGACGTTAGCTTTAACCCATTGACTGAAAATTTAATTGAGGAGCTCATCAATAATACCAATCCTTTAGACAAAGCTGGGGGATACGCCATTCAAGACCATGAAGAATTATTAATAGCAAACTATAACGGATTGAGAAGTAATGTTATAGGCCTGCCAATAGAAGAAGTTTTAGACAAACTGAAATTGATGGATATAACGCCAATACCAAAGAAAGGGTAACTGTTTATTCAGGTTCCATAATTGATATAATTAAAAAAACCAAAGCGAGCAGATGCAATATCACTTATACAGTAATAAATATGAACTTAACCGGCTACGCCGGTTTTTTTTTATCGCAACGATTGGCAAAATCAATCCTACTCACAAGCGGGACTGTACTCCGAACCTCTTATACTATAAATGTAATTGCAGCTCGTTCGTAGTCCCGCTTTTAAGCGGAAGTTTTCGGAGAGCTTCAGCGATCCGGTGTTTTTACACGCTCGCTGAAGCATCGTTAACACTTCCGCCTGAAGACGGTACTACAAACTCACCCTCTTCCAAGATAGTGATTTTACTGAATATGTGCTTTTCCAGCATTAACAACAACTTAGAATACAAATTCCTATACTATGAACTTAACCGGCAGTACCGGGGCCATTTGAAGAAATAAGATAACACAAAACACGGACTGGGTAAAGTTTGTAGTCTCGTCTTTAGGCGGAAGTATTAACGCCCCTTCAGCGAGTACATGCCACCTATTAACTCGCTAAAGCTCATCTGAGACTTCCGCCTAAAGACGGGACTACAAACTCACGCTCCTCCAAAATAATGGTTTCACTGATTAAGTTACTTTTCGATCAATTGGAATAACTTAGAATACAGATCCAGTTATTTCCTGACACTCGAAACATGAATTCCTATAAATAGTTTCAAGATAGACAGCAATTATGGGTGAACGTTTCTCTGGCATTGAAATTTTGATAAAGTTATATAACAATTCGTATAATTGGGTATCATGGATAAAGCAATCTATATGTAGAACCGTTTGTTGATTCACTCATAATTACTTCAGGATAGAACAGCATGGTGCAATTAAGAATTGCTGTCCATAAATATAATTACATCAAACTTGAAAGGTCAAGTCCACCTGTAATTCCGGATAATTTAGATTCCGTTTTGTCTCGAATCTTATTCAGGGCACCATTCATAGCCACCAAAATTAAGTCTTCCAGCATTTCTTTATCCTGAGAATTGACCAATTCTTCATCCAGAGAGACTGATTTAATTGAATTATCACATCGCGCTACAACCGTGACACCATTGTTGGAAAATGTAATTTCCATGCTTGCCAGGTCATTTTGTGCCTTTTCAATATCTTTCTGCATCTTTTGCGCCTGCTGCATCATTTTATTAAGATTTGACATAGAATTTCCTTTTTCGATTTACGATCCACCGTTCCCCAGCCCCATATAGATATAGTCAAAACAGGCGATGCTCTGGAAGCCTGCACCTTCACTTATTGACGATGGTGAAACACGTTTAATATTTGCAAAAAAACAAAACAAATTGCTTCTATAACCCAGAGCATTCAACCTTCAATAATCTACAATCCCTATCCCCTAACATCAATTATTTTACCATTAAACATATCGGATACTTTCTTAACAAATTCGTTCTTCTCCAACTCTTCTCGAATTTCAGGACTTGATATCAATTTTTTGTCATTTTTTTTTTCAGCGATACTGCTATTATCAGGATCTAACATCAATTCCTGTTGGCTTTCACTATGATTTGAATAGGAATTTTCAGACTCATGTACTGAAATTTCGTGCGGATTTTCATTACTGGAATCTCTGGGAGGCTCACAATTTTCAGACTGGGGATCATCAGGTATCTTATCTGATATTTTACTCGTTTTAGATGTATCGATAATAATATCTTGAGTAGGTGGAGGAACTGGTGCCGGTGAAACATTATCCAATTCCTTAAATTTTTCCCTATTTATTTCCGGATTATTTACAAGTACTCCGTCACTTTCCTGTAATTTTTTAAGGTTGGTCAATATTTCATCAAGTGATACCGCATGTGCATCTCTCATTACTCTGAGCAGCGTCACTTCAACAAACACTCGTTTATTCAGGTAATTTCGAATATTTATTTCATGAGTCATAAGACCTTCTACAAGACGTTGCACCACGCCTTTTCCCGCCACTTTAGCAATGTTGATATACTCATCCTGTTCGGATTTGCCAATTTCAACAATCTGTTCCGGTGAATCAAGATATTGAAAAATCATTAGATTTCTCAGGCTAAAGAGTATATCAGAATAGAGTCGTTCAAGATTTCGACCTCCCTCGGCTAACCGATGAACAACAGCCATAACGTTCGTCGGCGAATTATTGACTAATTCCTTTATCAGAGTTAACAAATCCATACTGGATGTGAGGCCAAAGACATCTACCACATCTGGTTCTGAAATCGTTGATTTATCATCTGAACCACCGCAAAAAGCAATCATTTGATCCAAAATAGATTGCGCGTCACGCATACCTCCATCCGCAGCTCGCGCAATAAGAATCAACGCATCCTCATCAATAAAGACATGTTCCTTATCAGCTATTTCTCGAAGTTGATTGGCAATGATAGATACGGGGATCCGCTTTAGATCAAATCGCTGACAACGTGAAACAATTGTCGGTATTACTTTATGCGCTTCAGTTGTTGCGAAGAAAAATTTTACATGTGGCGGAGGTTCTTCCAAGGTTTTTAATAATGCATTCCATGCCTGTGTGGTTAGCATGTGAACCTCATCAATGATATATACCTTATACTTCCTACCGTTTGTCGGCGTATACTGTACTGTATCACGTAACTCCCTGATATTATCAACTTTATTATTTGAAGCACCATCAATTTCAATAACGTCAAGGCAATTGCCATTTGCGATTTCTTTGCATGCATCGCAGTTGCAACACGGTTCAATTTTATGATCTGCATCGACTTCTGGATTTTGACAATTCAATGCTTTGGCAAATATACGCGCAGTGGTTGTTTTACCTATACCACGAGGACCGACGAATAGGTATGCATGCCCAATCCGATTTTTCTTTATGGCATTTTGAAGTGTTTTTGTTATATGGGCTTGTCCAACAACATGCTTAAATTTTTGTGGACGCCATTTGCGCGCTAAAACTTGGTATGACATAGGATTAAATTTAGAAGTTAAACTGCAAGCTGTAAGTTTTTTGACTTTCGATTGTCATGATAGGCAGTGCAGTCAAAGCCAGCAATTATGGATGAGTTCCATTTATGAAACCCGCTACGCTTACTTGAATGGCCGACGTTTGGAGTTCTGTCCCGCCTGAAGGCGGAACGCCAAACGCTGGCATCCAACACTCATTCATGTATTAACCACACGGAAACTGTACGAAAAATTTATAGAGTCTTTCGGGATTTAATGCTAAAAAACATTCACCCATAATTATTGAGTCAAGGCTTGTCGACTAGAATGATGATTCGATAAGCCCGCACACGAGAAGACTTGATTGCAAATGGTATAAATTTGAAACCGGCCCGCAGGTGTTCCTACGGCGCCTAACACCATAGCTTAGAGCTGCTTGGTTCCCCATCTGACTCGGTTGACAAGGTCCTAGCGCATAGGTCCCACGGACCGGCTTCAAAATAGTTTATTCAATTTAAGTTAAATTACACTACGTTAGTTTTGTCTGAGTTCTATTGTTTTCAGAATAAAAAATTCAATTTTTCACAGTGTTCAGGTCTCAGGTGCAGGTATGCTTAGGGACCGCCATAAATTAAGCATCACAACTTACATCTCGGATTCAATTCCTTTTCGGCCGATACTCGGTCACGAAATCCTCAAAATAGCTCGCTAATATTCCGGTTTCGCTCTATCTCATCTACCAAAACTAAATCAAATCTGAGCACGAATCTGTAACACTTATTTCATGAAAGACCCTTAGTGTACTTCAAGACAATTGCTACGCCCAGAGGATTTTTGATTTTCGAATTAATGACTATTTTACATTTATGTCTACTGCAAGCAGTAAGTTTTTCGACATTCGTTTGTCAATTTAGGCAGTGATTTTACAGAAACCTGTCGAAAACCTGATGGCTGTCGGTATAGATTACGCCATACATCCCCTTACGAAGCATAAAGTTTGTAAAACAGTTTTAAACTAATTACCCCCTGGCAATGGTTAGTACATCCACACGATCACATCCCGCAGCAATGAGTTTATTAGTGCATGCCGCTAAGGTTGACCCAGTCGTAAGTACATCATCAATTAGCAATATAGATTTATTGATTAAATTAATTTTTTGCTTTACTTGAAATGCCCGTTTAAGGTTTTTACGTCGTTGACGACGAGACAATGATGTTTGAGATTGAGTCCATTTAATTCTTGAAAGCAGATTCATATATTTTATGGAATATAATTCGGACATCTCACGAGCGATTAGTTCAGATTGATTATACCCTCTTCGCATTTTTTTAAACCAGTGTAGCGGAACGGGTACAATGAGATCATATTGATTGAAAAATGTCGAACATGGCCATTTCGCCAATATGATCTGACCTAAAATCCTTGCACACAAAATATCACCGCCATATTTTAGTCTAAGTATAATCTCACGCGGGAGTCCTTTAAATGTATATACCGCGTATGCTTTTCCCCATGGTCGTGGATTTTGCAGACATTCCTGACATAAATCAATAATCCCGTCAAGTGTGCCGCCGCAGCCGACACAATTTGGTGGTGGAATATTGAGCATGTTTGACTGACATTCTTTACATATTCCAATAGGATTTGATTTATTTTTTAAGCAGACTCCACATATTTGAGGAAATACCAATTCTTTTAATAATCTGCTTGGAAATTTAAAATTGAGCATAAAAATTAGTTGAACTTAAGTGTAAATGAAATTAAATCATTGAGGTATCTTTTTGAATAGAACCATTGAAAAACTTAATCTTGCCATCGCCTGTGGCGGAACTGGCGGACATTTTTTCCCAGGACTAACAATTGCAAAAAAAATAAAGAAACGTGGGGGAAATGCAATTCTTTTTATTGGCGGCAATCACATTCAGCAACAAATTAAAATCGCCAAGAATGAATCTATTGATGCCACTTCAGTTCCCACCTGTAAAATTCCTAAAAATAAAATACTATTGCCTCTTTTCTCCTTCAAGTTTTTATACTATATCATTATCCATCGGCAACTTATTGATCGTCAGAATATTAATGCCACATTGAGCATGGGAAGTTTTGCCAGCGCACCACTTGGATTTGCAGCAATTTCAAAAACAATTCCCTTATTTTTGCATGAGGGAAATTCAATTCTTGGCGATTCCAACATGTTATTGTCAAAATGGGCTCGGTTTGTATTGCTCTCATTTCCAGTGAAAAACCAGCATAATATTAGAGTACCTCATAAAGTTGTTGGCATGCCAATACGCGACCGAATTATTAGCGCAAGTGAAAAATCGCTTGATAAGAAGAAAAAATCAGACCTCAAAAAAGAATTATGCCTGAACCCTAACTTGCCAGTTTTGATGATTTTTGGAGGCAGTCAAGGGGCAAAGTTCATCAATGATCTTGCTCAGAATTCAATTCAGCAGATGACTCAGGATGTATTAAACTTTCAAATAATTCATCTGACAGGACACGATGATAATAACGAAATTAAAAACATCTATAATGAAAAAAATCTCAATTTTTTCGTGAAGAAAGAGTACGAATACATTGAAAATCTTGTCATGATTTCAGATCTGATCATATGCCGTGCAGGCGCCTCCACGATCTTTGAATTGGCTGCGCTTGGAAAATATGCAATATATATCCCACTGCCAACCGCAAAAAACAATCACCAATATGAAAACGCTAAGATTATGTATGAGCAAAATGCTGGATATATATTGGAACAGAGGAATTGTACTCCTGATTTACTTATCAAAGAGATTACCCGGTGGATCAGTAATAAAAACAAGTTTGCTAAAATGGGAATCAATGCCGAAAATTTAGCCAGACCCAACGCAACAAACGATATAGTAGATGTCATAATGGAAAATAGAATTTAGACTTTGATATGGAATTACAACCGACAAAACTGAATAAACTAAGCGAACTCACATTATGGTTAGCGGGTCTTTGCTCAGTGCTAGCCTTTAGTTTTAATTGTTACGCATCAACTATAATTGATGATTATGATGGCAATGGTATTGAAGGGACCGATCACTTATTTGGATATGGGACTTGGGAAATTTCTTCACAAACAGCGAAATCGGGTCGCAATTCGTTAAAAATTGCACCATCTGGAATTGGCTGGGGCTGTGTGGTAATGAAAGAATTTGGTACCACTAAGGATTTCTCAGAATATTCATCCATATCTTACTGGATACGAACACGCAGTAAGATTTCTGCACGGGAGGTGAAGATTGCTGTAAAACTCGTGTTTGAGAATGGCAGCGAGTGGATACAAAATCCTGATCTGCAATTTATATTAGATTCTTCCAGTGACGATTGGGAAAAAATTAGCGTGCCCATTTCAGATAAACATTTTTCTATGGAAGGTGGTCATAGGTTAAATGACCGTCCGTCGTTTACACCTGAATCATTGAGTAAAATTGGTATTGTTGTCATTTCTGTTCAGGAGGCAGTTAATATTTATTTTGACGATTTTGCATTCAGTTCAAAGAAAGCATCATCCCCAAAAACTTCTCTGAACGCCATGCAAGTTGATACTCAAATCAATAACAGACCGCCTCCATTAAACGCTGACGTTTCATTCACAGGGTTAATTGATGATTTTGTTCCCCCTGAACGATATAACGAGAAACATCTTAACGACGTAAACATTTCCGGGACTAGCACATTCAGCCTAACTGGAACGGTTGAGATAGGGACGAGTCCTGAATTAAATCATCGGGTTGAAACTGATGGGGTATTATCATTATCCTGGTCGCAACCAAACCTCAGATGGGTTACACAATTGGCCGCTGGTGACGTTGATATTTCATCCAATAATTTCTTAGTTTTGAGAATGAAAAGTGCAAATCCATTTACCAGAATGAGTGCCATATTTTCATCCTCTACCGGAGCAAATGAATCGATTGAAATTCCGACTAAATTAATAAAGACCAAATATGCGACGATTAACTTACCTCTAACGACATTGAAAACAGCGAATTTATCTTCAATTCACACAATTTCATTTGTATTTCATGATGATTCAGGAGTTGCAAGCTTGAACCAAATCGGTTTATCCGTTTGTAAACGGCCGAGTTTGATTAAACTAAATTTTCCCGGAGGAACCTTGATTAATAGCGGAAACAATGTTCTAATCGAAGTTTCATTACAAGATGAATTTGGATTTCCTTGCTCAGACTTTAATAGTTTTATTCAACTCATGGTAACGAATGGATTTATCTATCCTAACCAAATTTCAGAATTTGCAAATGGTAAAGCCCGAGGAATTTTTACTATTAATGGATATGGAAATCAGCAATTAATTGCCAAAGATATAATAAGCGGTGTTACGGACAATGACTAAAAAACCCCATGAAACCGTAGCCGTTCACGGGTTTAGATGTTCAGCGTCAACAGCAACTGAATATCATCATTGACAATTAATGCGGAGCGTTGTGTAATCGCGTTTTTCAGTGATCAAATTACGATTGTGATAATTGTCCCTTGAGGATGTTTCGCACTGGCGAAAATCAGCCCCCCATGGGCTTCAATGACCATTTTGCAAAATGTAAGTCCAAGTCCAAATGACATGTTGCTCTTATCCATTTTGTTTCCACTTTCAAAAAGATTAAAGATTCGTTCCCGATCTTCTTCCGGAATTCCCGGTCCTTCATCAATGATCTTTATGCAGGCTTTGTGATGGCGTTGCTGTCCCATGTCAACGTCGCCGAGATTTTCGACCTGGATCGACACAGTACTGTCTCTGGGTGCATATTTTAATGCATTCGAGATAAGATTATCCATTACTCTTGAAAATAGGTTGGTATCCAGCGAAAGCGTCTCGAATGATTCTGTTGCTTTGTTAAACTCCAGTTTCACACCTCGTGCTTCGGCTAACTCTGTGAAATTTTCGTAAGTCTCCTGAATGAGCCCAAAAATGTCATTGTTAATGCGATCGAGAAGAACCGTCTGCCCCTTCATTTTGGCAAGCATCAGCATATCATTCAGGAATGCATTAACCCGATGGACATTCTTTTCGATTTTCATTATATAGTCATGCAAATCGGGATTATCGACCTCTATTTTGGATATTGCTGTCATCCCGAGAATGACCGTTAACGGTGTTCGAATATCGTGAACAATCATATTAGATAGATCCTCCCTCATTTTTAAGTTGGCCTGTAAATCTTGATTCTGCCATTCGACTCTCTCGCGTGCATGTTTTAATTCCAGATGATTTTTCACCCTAGCCAAAAGCTCAACCTGATTGAATGGCTTGAGTATATAATCAACCGCGCCAAGTTTGAATCCTTCGGCAATGTCATCAATTTCAACTTTGGCAGTAAGAAATATTACCGGAATATTTTTGGTCCTGTCGTCGGCCTTAAGCATATTGCAAGTTTCAAAACCATCCAGTTCTGGCATCATAACGTCTAACAGAATAAGGTCAGGAATCGTGTCTTCAACGACGGCCAATGCCTGAAGCCCGTTTTGTGCCATGTTCAGCTGGTATCCTTCCCGCCGAAGAATCGTGCCCAATAGCTGGATGTTCTTTGGGGTATCGTCAACGACTAAAATTCGAGATTTTTTGGTAGTGTTCATTGTCCGCTCTTTCCAGTTCTTATAGTATTCTATTCCGTATTGTGAAATTCCTATTATCAGGAGCCACTTGCAAAAATATACCTTAGGGCTCACAAATACATAGCTTGGATTTTTCGCATCTTATCTTCACGTAATCTATGTCCAATCTAAATGACGAAAAACATTGAAATATTACAATATTCCTGCTGCTTTTCGCCATTTATATCGCCCAAACCTGACATAAATCTGAGCGCGAAATTATCCAAGCTATTTATTTGTGAGCCCTTAACCACATTGCGAGTGCATGACCGTCATCAGTGACAATCGTCTGGCTCATAGTAATGTCTGGTTTACCAATTAGACGATAAAGAGGTGATAATCCCCAGCTTTCGATTATTTCCGTATTCCAATCTCATTCTATGACTTCGATTCAGCTAACGCCTCAAGATAGTTTACCATCTTGTGAAAATTTTCCAGCGTCACAGAAATGCCGGCCAGATCAAACTCTCTTAACTGAACACAAAGAGTTTCGCCCCACATAGCAAGAGGTAGATAATTGAATTTTTTTCCTATTCCCTGCATCTCTTTTCCAAACTCCTCTATCTCATCAATTGGCAATGTCTTAGCAAACTTTCGACATAGTTCCAACCAGCCTTGCAGTATCCCAACGAATTCAGGCAATTTATATGGCAATTCACGGCTAAGACTCTCTGTCAACCACCCCACCCCACCTTTCCCTGTCGTACCAGTGTGTTCGACAACTATGTCTTTCATTTCGTGTTTGAGAAATCGGGTTAATTCGGCGACGAGTTCACCCTTGCTGACCGGTTTACCGAGGAAGCCGTCAAAGGCGTCTTCAATTATATGGTCCAATTGTACAGTTTGCGATTTTGTCCCCGAAAGATTCGCAGTCAGCGCAACAATCGGAATCTCTTTGAGAGTTTCGTTATCCTTAATGATCGTCGTCGCCTCATAGCCATCCATTACTGGCATCTTCATGTCCATTAGCACCAGATCAGGTTGATGTTGCCTAGTATATTCCACGGCTTCCTTACCGTTTGCAGCCTCAAACAATGTAAAATCGTATTGTTGAAGATACCCACTCACCAATTGTCGATTGACTTCAAGATCATCAACAATCAAAATTGATGCCTGTTCAAATCGAACAGCATTCACATCAAAGACTGATTGGTCCTGAGTCTTCAGGTCGGGCGATGAGGAAACCGTCACTGCATTCAGGACAAATTGAAACGTGCATCCTCCACAAACATTATTGTAAACAGAAATGACACCTCCCATCATCTCGATCAGACGTTTGGTTATCGCCAATCCCAGCCCAGTACCGCCGTAATCGGCCTGGCGTTGACCTTCTCTTTGTTCGAAAGCACCGAAAATTTTATCGAGCTGGTCCCCCGGAATGCCGGTTCCAGTGTCTTCTACTTCAATAACCAGATCCAGATTATTAATCCCTGAATGATGGGTAAGTTTGCGCATGATGAGTTTAACATGCCCGTCGTGCGTGAATTTGACGGCGTTGCCAATCAGGTTTACCAAAATCTGACGCAGCCGCAATTCGTCAAGCATCAGGGCTTCCGGCAGCCTGGGATTGATCTCAACGATGAAACCGATGCCTTTTTCGTCAATTTTTTGTGAAAAAAGCATCTCCATCTCCCGGATTAGTGATCTTAGGTCGACAGGTTCGTACTGCAATACCAGTTTGCCAGCTTCTACTTTTGACAGGTCGAGAATATCATTAATTAGCGTGAGCAGCGTCTTGCCACTTGATTGAATCGAGTGCAAGTAGTTTTTCTGTAGACGATCATAGATTAGTCCGTTCAGAATTTCGGTAAACCCAAGGATAGCATTCATGGGCGTACGAATCTCATGGGACATATTAGCCAAAAATTCGCTCTTAGTTCGACTGGCGGCTTCTGCTACCTCCTTTGCCTGCCCTAGCTCTTCGGCAGCCAGTTTCGCTTCAGTGATATCAATAGTCACAATGACGGAGTGAGTGACGTCGTCCTCCTGGCTGTGATAAGGATACATGGTGGTTCTACAATATCGTTTCCCCAGTTTCGGATAATCCACATCTGTATCATATGCGATTATTTCACCATCGAAACAGCGATCCAGATACGGCATCATGCTGTTATGGAAAGCATCCCGACCCCAGCATTTTTCAATCGTCGATCCCATAACAACATCACGGGATCGTTGAAGAGTATTGCACCATGCGTCATTGACTGCTTCGTAAACATAATTCCTGTTGACAAAGCTCATAGGATGCTGAACAGAGTTTACGATAAACTCATATCGTTGCCGAAGCTCATCTGCCTTTTTTTTATCTGTTATGTCGCGAATGAATGCCGTGGCTAAACAGTGATCTCCCAGGTCCACATAGCCGAGGCTGGCGCCAATGGGAAATTCGTCACCATTCTTTTTTACCCCGAATAGTTCCTCGTTCAAGGTGCCAGTCGGCCTTATTGTTGGGACATCGAAATAGTTTTGAAGATGCTGTGAGTATTGTATCTGGTAACGTCGGGGTATCAGCATTTCCAGTGGCTGGCCGATTAATTCATCTTTCCGATAACCGAACAGATCAAGCATCGTTTCATTCAACAACTTAATCCGACCATCGGCCGTGATGCTAATAATACCTTCCGGAGCCGCTTCGAAAAGTGAGTGAATTTGGTTTTCACTTTTTCTCAGTTCATCTCCAACTTTAATTCGTTCTCCGATCTCTGATTGAAGTTTTATGTTTGTCTTTTCAATCTCTTCATTAGCGCAAATCAGTCCCTTCGTTCGTTCCTGCACTCGCTCCTCAAGGGTCAAATTCGTCTGTTTCAATACCTGGTTGGCACGCTCACCGATGTAAAGGGTGAATACGGTAAAGGTCAGGGACAGGAGAATTGTTGCGCCAAGGATCAGGATGATAATGCTTTGAATTTTGTGAAATGATGCCATTCCTTCGGCCAGGGTAATCTCAGTAGCCATACCAAAATTCAACTCAGGAATCCACGTCCAGACTCCGGCAACCGGAACCCCCCGATAGTCGCGGCTTCCTTCCATATTAAATCCCGATTTTCCTTGAACCGCGCTGGCTGCCATCAGGGTTAGCGGCTGTTGGTCACGCGGAATTTCCGGCCGGAAGCCGGTAGTCATGTCACCTCCGGGATCCCGGATCTCGACTGTCAGGATGCTCTGGCTTCCTTCCTTCACCAGCCCAACAGCTTCAAGATCATTGAGAAAGCGGCTCTTTGAGAGAAGGTTCCCGTATCTGTCGAACGCATACGTTTCGCCGCTATCTCCGACGCGTCCCAGACGGAATAGGCGGCTGAAATCTTCATGCGGGTTCAACCGCTGCGCGATGACCGCGACAACCTCTCCATTTGGACTGCTTACAGGTGCCGCAAAAAACATCGTGGGTGTAATATCCGAGCTCCCGATTTCTTTTGAGCCAGGGACTTTGACATCGGAGGAAATAGGGGGGATCAAGATGGATTCGCCAGCGAGGACGCGCTCAAACAGTTCCGGACGATGATTCTTGATAATATTTAATACACCCAGGTTCTCATCGCGCATTGATCCGATATTGATTCCATTAGGTGCAATAATAAAGAAACCCACATTGCCGAATCGACTTTTCCTGGAATCAAAGAAACTGCGCAATTGCTGAAGATTGGGACTCACAGGAATAATTCCGAATCGATTGAAGATATCAAGTTGTTTGGTAATCAGTCCGACCAGTTGGGAATCGCGTGCCAATAACTCAAGCACGTGTGTGTGTTCATTGGCCCAGATCTCCACGGCTTCCTTGGTCGTTGCCAATATCGTTTGCAAGGATTCACGCTGATCCTTTTGGATATTCAGCTTAATCTGGTCCAAGCCTAACCACGCCAGAATTGTGACGACTGTCAGCAGGAGAATATTGAGAAGAATAACTGTATTTCTTGATTTTTCAGATGCAAACTCGAAGGCGAGCGGATCTTTTCGAAATGCAGTCAAACTGCGCATGATAATAATGATAGCAAAAAGAAAAATAATAATCAGGATACCGCTTAGAAGGACCGCCTTCGGGAGTCGTTTCAGACGGCGTTCAGTATCCGAAAGCGGAATGCTCTTTCCCTGTAATTCGACAGGAATCCAGCGATTGCGGATCACAATCCGTTCTTGTTCCGTGATGGACTTCAGTACTTTGTCCAGTATGGGTACAAACTCCCGCCAATCCGTGCGAACAGCCATCTGTAAATCCGTTTTTTTCATTTCAAACACAATTGCAGCTACTCTTAGATTTGTGTAATTCTCCCGTTGTATGAGATGACCGAGGACACCGAGATTGCCGACATAGGCCTCAATCTTGCCGACGGCGAGATCGGCAAGCCCTGCCAACGGAGAATCGAAAAGGACCAAGTCAACCTCGGGATATTCGTTTTCAATGAACTCCTGAAAGACATAACCGCGCCCGGTGCCAACCCTGCGCCCAGTGAAGTCCTTTAGTCCTCTAGTGATAGGATTCTCGGAACTGATGACAATGACGGTGGGATAGGACATATAAGGAGACGTGAAAGCGAGGTGTTTTTCTCTTTCTGCCGAGGCAGTGATTGCCGCAACCATATCAACAGATCCAGTTCTCAATCCTTCCATTATCTCGTTCCAATTCAGACCGGGAACCGGCTCTATCCTGATCCCGAGCCGTTCACCGATAAGCCGGACGTAATCCGACGACATTCCCTGATACTGGCCCTGTTCATCACGCCACTCAATAGGAGGCCACGCCGGGTCTACTCCAAGTCGGACCGTCGGATGTTCATCAAGCCACGCCTCCTCTTCTTCTGTCAATTGGACTACAGGATGCTGTGGTCCCGACTCTTTCAAAGCCTGCATGGTCGGAAGCCATTTTTCATAGATTGCTATTTTCGACTGTTCCGGGATTGCATCAAGCGCTTTGTCTAGAATTGTAACGAGTTCAGGCCAGTCGTTGCGCACACCAAATCGCTGACCGTTCATCAGCATGTCGTAATCCGCGGCAACCTGAAGGTTGGTTATGCCAATTTTTCTGGCCAGATAGGTATTAATCCCCAGCACTCCAATGTAAGCGTCTGTGACACCTGTGGAAACGGCTCTTAGTCCTTCTTCTGGCGTGTCGATCATATACGGTTGTATCATGGGATGTTCCTGAATCACCTGCTGTGACGATGAATAGCTTCCAACCAAGGCAACCGATTTATTGGCCAGATCCGCCGATTTTTCAATGGTGTCATTGTCATTGCGGATCATGATGACCAGGGGGGTAGGGATGTAAATCTGCGTAAAATCAAGGAACTTCTCCCTCTCTTCGGTTTTGACAGCGGTAATGATGACATCCAGCGTCCGTTGTCTGGCACCTTCCACAATTTGCGGCCAAGTAAGCTCGGGGACCACTTCCATCGATGTGTTGAGAGTCCGGCTGATACGACCAACAAATTCCATTGCAATGCCTTGATAGTCGCCGGCCGCATTGCGAAAGCTGTAGGGGGCATAAGCGGGGTCAACGCCAATGCGGATTGTTGAATGTCTGGATAGCCATTCTTTCTCCCGGTTAGTTAGATTGACCTTTGTTTCAAGGGATTGAACGACATCTATCCCAAGCCATTTCTGCTTGATAGCGAGATGGTCATGAGGAGACAACGATTCAAGCCCCTTATCTAATAGTTCGACCAGTATGGGCCAGTCCTTGCGTACGGCAAAAGCAAGCGGAAAAAGTTCCCTGGAGGTGTAAGCAGCAATTTTTAAATTGGTCAATCCCAATTCCCGGATAGAGTGGGTTCCCACAGCAAGATTCCCAATCACAGCGTCCATTTCACCTTTTGACAGTGAGAGTAAGGCCTCCTGAAATGTCTGGAACAGGATCGGGTTCAAGCTGGTGTGTTCCCTCAGATAACCATGGTGAGAGCTATTTTTTTGCACAGCGACATTTTTTCCTGTCAATTCAGCAAGGGAAGTCACGGTTGAACCTGTACGTGTAATGATTGCCCTGGGAAAGGCCAGGTAGGTTTGAGTGTAAGCTAAATATTGTTTTCGTTCCGCAGTAATGCCGACACAGGGAAGAATGTCAATTTCGCGACGTTTGGCTTTTTCAGTAACCTCGCTCCAGCGAAGCCCGATTATGGGTTTCAGCTCAATGCCCAGGCGTTGACCGATTGCCTTGACGTAGTCTGAGGCCATACCTTCATATTTGCCATTTTTTGACACAAATTCAAATGGTGCGAATTCCGGATCTATGCCCAGGCGTATTGTCGGATGCGCTTGAAGCCAGGTCTGCTCTTCTTCAGTCAATTTAATTAATTCAGTATTCGGCTGGTAAAAAAAGGCCTCCTCAATAACGGAGTGCTTTGTAATGCCGAGTTGCTCGTATGTCTCCGCAGTTCTCTGATACTTGTAGGTGTCAAAACTCCCGATCTTTATGTGAGCTGGCACAATCATTTTTCCTGTTTCCCCCGCTTCAAATTCAAGATGTTCGCGACTGAGATTCTGCGTATTATATTTCTCCAGAATTAGGTTAATGATCTCATTTTCATGTCCCAATGCATATTCCCATCCTTTCAGAGTGGCTCGGATCATTTTCTCTACCCGCTGAGGGTGTCTGTGGATTTCATTTTCTGTTGTAAACAGGTTATCACCATAGAAATCAATACCGAAGTTACGAGGATCTATAATATTAATCTCTACATCGTGCTGTTTGTACCAGAACGGCTGGTCGGTGAGATTTCCAGAAATAGCATCTACTTTATTTTCGATCAGATCCAAATGCCGGTAGGAATGTTGTAGAATATCGATCTCCTGAAATCCGCCAAACGCCTGCAGCAACATTGCACTCAGAGGTGCATCGTTAACAACATCAACGTCGAACATGACCCGTTTGCCGACAAATTGGTAGGGAGCCTGTATTCCTGAATCTTTCCGGGTAAGAAATATCATTGGGGAATATTGAAATATTTGGGTCAGCATGACGACCGGTTTACCCTCCATCCGTGAGAGTAACAATCCGTTATCTGAAACACCGTATTCTGCCTTACCGGCTAAAACATCACTAATATGATTTGATTTAAAATCACGCTGGCGAAGTTCTACGTCCAGCCCTTCCTTTTCGTAAAAACCCTTTTCTTTGGCCGTGTAGTAGCCAGCAAACTGAAACTGGTGAGACCACTTAAGCTGAATTGTGATTGCTTCCATACTCTCAGATGCATGGGCTTGATTGCTTAAGTATACGAGACAAAAAAAATACAGAAATATTGAAAAATATTTGCGAATAATCATAATCGACTTGCCTTCATAGTGAATTTGCAGCTCCCGCTGCCCATGCTCGTGTAACATTCCTTCTAGTCCCCCGCAACAACACACCGATGAGCACGCAACCCCGACCTGCATTTTGGTCAAATAAAGGACTCGATCTCAAGCTGCGATTAATCCTGCCATGTGCTTCCCTCGAATTAATTCCCGGTAAAATTCAAGCGGCACTGCCAAAATCCCAAAGAAAACTTACCCCACGCGGTGATTTGCTCCCGTTCCCTTCAATAACTTGTATCATATTCCATCTAATCTGGATTATTCATAATCTTTCTATTACGAGTCATTATATCACATAATATCAAAGGGTTATAAATTTCTAAGGGTTCGAAATAGTGTAAAAATTCAGTAAAACCCGTTACCTTGGAAAATGTGCGTTCGTAGTTAAGCAAGTCTTAGCTGCATACTGAATGCAAATGTTTTAAAACAGCGATGACTCGCTTAACTACAATCGGCCGACAGGCAATGATGGGTTTTACTGAATGGTTACGAAATAGTTTCCACTACGGCAGATTTTCAACACTATTCCTGCACGCGAATAATATCCATAACTCATTTTTTTCACATAACTTAACAACTTTCATCACAAAATTTTATGCATAATCCAGGCTAAATAAAAACGTTTGGAATAATAAAGAATAAAAACTTGTCAGGCGTGATTCTTAGACGTCTCATCGAATAAACGTCATACTGAATCATGGGAATATATTTTACAAGAAGTTTATGCATTCAGGAGCATCTCGATTTATCGAATAAGAGATTTATTTTGTCAACTATTGTTCTATATCGAATCGGTTTAACAACATAATCATCAACCTGCAACATCTCCGTTTTCCTTTTCGAATCTGTAGTTATATCTGATAACATGACAATCGTTTTGATGTCACTTGACCCTCTGATTTCGTTTAATTTCGCGAAATAATCGGCTCTATTTTGTTCTAATAGGTTCACACTAACCAATACGAGTGATATATGCCTATAATCCTCTAAGGCAGAAATCCCCTTATCAATCGAGTCAGCGGTGATAACGTTTAATGCCGCTTTTTTAAGAAGTTTTTCACATATATTTAAAGATGTGAGATTATTATCGATAATAAGAATCCGACTATGGACAAAATCACTAGTCGCGAATTTTAGTTCACTACTAGTGGATGAAAGAGATATTTTAGGAAAAGTCAATTCAAAGTTAAATGAGGATCCAACATTGACCGTGCTAGTCAATCTTATCTCTCCCCCCATCAAATTAATTAACTTTTTGGTAATTGCCAACCCCAAACCTGTCCCCCCATACTTTCTTGTGGTACTGCCATCCGCTTGTCTAAATGATTCAAAGATTCCATCCAATTTGTCATTGGGTATTCCTATGCCTGTATCATTTACCTGAAAACACAAGGTGATTAAATTATCTGTTTCATCCCGGCTTTCTAAACAAACAACAACTTGCCCATCATCAGTGAATTTTATTGCATTACTTATTAAATTAATGATTATTTGTCGCAGCCTCGTCGGATCTCCGGATATTTCAAGTGTTCCTAAAGGTTCAAGATCAACCAGCAATTCAACATTTTTATTTTTAAATTTGCTTTGCACAACCGCACACGAATCAAATATTAAACTTTCAAGGTCAATAGGAATTTGTTCAAGCTCTATTTTGCCTGCTTCAACTTTTGTAAGATCTAATAAGTCGTTAATCAAAATCAGTAGATTATCTGAGCATAATTTTATCATCGTCATAAATTCAATTTGCTCATCGGACAAATCTTCATCGAGCATTAATTCAGTAAACCCGCTAATACCATTAAGAGGTGTACGTAATTCATGGCTCATATTCGCCAAAAATTGACTTTTTGCTTTATTGGCTTTTTCTGCGTCAGCTCGGGCGCTTTGCAGATCCTTCATGATATTCAATGATGCTTTATATGAATCCTCTTGTTTTTGAGAATATTCCACTAATGTTTTATTGGCGATTTCTAGAGAGCATTTTGCCATTGCAAATTCCTCGTGACGTTCAAGGAGATTTACTTTTTGTACCTGAAGGTCCAAATTTGTTTTCGAAAGTTCATTATTTACTCGCGACATATTTTCGGCATTTAACTTAAATTTTCGAATGACCATAGTCACACTCACTACAGCAAATATACCAATACATGTTAACAAAATGATCAAATACTGCATTCCGGTTTTGGCTTCGGAAATGGTCTGATCTAATGGCAATTCTATTTCAAGAATGCCACTCAAATCACCAAGCTTCCAATCATTCTTGGGTGACGATGGATGTGTATTATGACATTCCAGACAGCTCTCACGCATCAAATCAGCTTTTGCATATCGTAACACAAGGGTTCCTCTCTGCTCCTCAAACCTGTAGTAGGGTTCAATAGGATTCGCCGCTAATACGTTCCAGGCATTTTGGGAAAATTCGTCTTTTAAACCTCCCGTTTCATGGCGCCAGGGAAATGGATAAGGACTGATTAAGCGGGTTTTCATGCCCGGATCATTCTTTGCCAATCGATTACCTAATATCATACTTAACGTTGCGGGTACCGGAACAGATTTATCTTTGCCCTTATAATCATGGGTTATATTAATACCATGATGCTGCAAATTGTTTACAACTTCAGATGTGTAAAGTGTCCTGAACTCAGAAATAGCATTGGCCTGTAGTTGAGCGATGGATAAGGCCGTTTTGGTGACGAGTTGTGATTGGCGATATTTTACATAAGAAGCTGTCACGACTATAAATAAAAGAATAAACAATACTAAATATAGTACCGTTCGTTCGAATAATATATTCTTTGACTTAACACGTGGTTTACGTTTCATAATTGAATTTACTTAGATTTAACCCGATGTGAATGTTACTTTTACGTCAGCCAAAGAGTTCCCAGAGGCGCTCACGTTTTGAATACACACTCCATATAAATAACTCAATTGGCATGATCATCTAATCCAGCAAGGTCAAAAGGCAGATCTTCACCAATTTGTTCAGCATAGTCATTTACCTTTTTTTTCAGTTTAATCATATCGAGTTCCCGGCCTGTCGCAATTTTGTTAAAATCATCTAACTGTTTGATTTGATCCTCAAGTTTTATATTTGCATTTTCAGCTTGAATTCGAGCCTCATTCGCAATGTCCGTTAACTTTCTGGACTTTTTTTCTTCCTGAATTACACGATCGATAACTTGATTGTATTGATGGGCAATTTGACCAACTTCTGTAAACGGTTCAACGTTTACATGGCCTTTGAAGTTACCAGATTTTTGGTGCATCGTCATTTCAGAAATTAAATTGACAAGCTCCGTAGATGCATCATGTTCCGTTATATTTAGTCCCAATTCTTCTTCTTCACTGCTTACCCTTAATGGGAAAAATCGATTTACCAACAATAATATCATATATGACATTCCAAACGACCAGAAAGCACAGACAGCAATCCCGATTAACTGAACCCAAATTTGTTGAATTCGAGTAAGTCCTGTCGCTAAAATGGATAAATCACCAAATAATGCAACAGCCATTGTTCCCCAAATGCCAGCACCGACATGAACCGGTACCCCTCCAATAGCATCATCAATTTTCAGGCGAATTAAAAATCCATCGACAATTACCATAAACAGACCTCCAATACATCCAATGACTATCGAAGATAAAGCACTGACAGCATGACAACCGGCGGTTATCGAAACCAATCCAGCTAATGCGCCATTCATAGCCATTTCGATATTCGGTTTTCCTTTCAATATCCAGCCGATAACCATACATGTAACGAGGCCACCAGATCCAGACAACGTCGTATTTATAAGTATCGGAATTACACTGGCATCGAATTTCTGCGTACTCCCACCATTAAATCCATACCATCCGCCCCATAGAATAATTACCCCCAAAATTGCCATTGGGAGATTATGTCCTTGAATTTTTGCTTCCCCTCCATCATCAGTGAATCGACCAATTCGAGACCCCATAATCACAATGGCCGCAAGCCCCATCCATCCGCCGACGCTATGAACAACTGAAGTCCCCGCAAAATCAACAAACCCTTTTGAGTACAGCCAACCTTCAGACATACCCCCATATGTCCCATTCCATGCCCAATGCCCAAAGACAGAGTAAATAAGTCCAGACATTAGTATACTGATAATTATGTAACTTTTGAAACTCATTCTTTCCGCAACAATGCCTGATACAATCGTTGTCGCGGTTCCGCTAAAAAGCGCCTGAAATAAAAAAAATGAGGCAAACTTCATATCATGGGTATTAAATTCAGGCATAAACTCGGAAAAACCGATCCATCCACCTTTCGTAAAACCAAACATAAAAGCAAATCCAAATGCCCAATAGATTAAAAAAGATATGCCAAAATCGCATAAATTTTTTATTGCAATATGAATGCTGTTTTTGGAACGAGTCAACCCGGACTCAAGGCACATAAACCCTGCTTGCATGGAAAAAACAAGCACACAGCAAACGACGACCCACATTGTGTTAATCATAATATTTTACCAAAAATTAGTTGAATTTGTTAATTATTACTATAGATAAGCTCGGCGTAAGTCCTTCGGGTGTGCATTGTCTGTACTGGATGGAGTTATATCTTTGGAGGATCGAGGCGTACTGAGGTACTCCCCAATCTTATAAGGATGCAAATCCGCCTGTACAGACAACCCAAAGGGCGGGCATTCTGGTATACTGAAAGCCATCAGGTTTTCGACAGGTTTCTGTAAAATCACTGCCTAAATTGACAAACGAAAGTCGAAAAACTTACTGCCTGCAGTATATTTAGATTAACCTTAAATTCTCCAATAATAGATTCGTGTATAAAAAACTAATACGGTCTCTTAATGACAATGAATTGCAAGATATCGACGAAAATTTTCGAGTCTATGTAACGACGTCCTGGACGCAACGATTAATCAGAAAACTTGTTTATCATTTTTCTAAAATCGTGTTCAGTTGTTTCTATAGAATTCGTGTTTTCGGTAGGGATAAATTGCCTACGAATGAGCCGTTTTTTCTCTGTAGCAATCATCTGAGTCATCTGGATCATGCCGTATTAATCGTCGCAACCGGTATTTCCAGTGATCAATTTATTGCTATGGCAGCTAAAGACTACTTCTTCCATAACCCTTGGCTTTGTCACCTCATGTCAATGTTTATAGGAATTATTCCGGTAGAACGTTGTCCAAATTCGGGATCTTTATCGAAAAATCTTCGATATTTGGAAAAATGTAAACAGTTAAATAAAAATATTATATTCTATCCAGAAGGCACGCGATCGAGTGATGGCAACCTTGGTCGTTTTCGTAGCGGGATTGGACTTTTTGCCACCCGACTTCAATTAAAAGTCGTTCCTGCATATATCAAAGGTACGTTTGATTACCTGCCAAAGGGACGCTTTATTCCACGCCCGGGAACACTATCCGTAGCATTCGGTGACGCTTTGACTGTGAATGAGACTATCAGCGATAAAAAAGAAATGGATGATCACCGACACCGCCGTAAATTCGTGGATTTACTGCGCAAGAATGTGATAGAATTAGAAAGAAAACACCCGTGAAACAGGCAATCAGATTATAAAGAGTGTGTATACCGACAGCCATCAGGTTTTCGACAGGTTTCTGTAAAATTGTTGCCTGAAATGAATAACGAATATCGAAAAACCTACTGCCTGCAGTATATTCAAAATGTGTGTGACTCTGGTGAATGCCCGGGTTGAGTTAAAAGTAACGCTGTCATTCCTGGCTGCGCACATGTTATTCATTCGCCGCGGCGAACGATTTACTATTTGTCACTCACATTTTGAATACACACTCCATTATAAATAGTAAAATAGTGGATCAACGATGCCACTATATTAAAAATTCAGATGACAGTTTCAATCTCACACTTATTATTCGATCAATGAAGATCATACGAGCAAACCAACCATCAATTATAAAATTAGTTATACTCGTGGAAGGTGGTTTATTATTAGTATCCTACTTCACTATTTGGTGGTTTGATCTCTCTCTTTTTCCGTATGCTTCATTAGGATTAAGTGGGTTAGTTTACGGCCTTCTGGCGACAGTACCTATGTTGATCGCGTTGTACTTAATGATGAAATATCCGCTAGGACCATTAAAGAAAATTCAAGAACTCATGGATACATATTTGCTGCAAATGTTTGCAAATACTTCCATCGGTCAACTGGCGTTTATATCATTGATTGCTGGTTTTTGCGAAGAAATTGCTTTTCGAGGTGTTTTGCACCTTGGCCTATCTAAACTCATCCCAACAGGATTTGCAGTCGCAATAAGTGCTATTTTATTTGGTTTGGCACACATGATTACCGCCACTTATGCTTTAATCGCAGGACTTATAGGCTTATATTTCTCCATCATACTAATCTATACAAATAACCTGATGATAGTTATCATCGCCCATGCTGTTTATGATTTCCTGGCTTTATTATATTTAACCAGAAGACAGACAGAAAATGACGTTGAATCAATCTAATGTCATTCCTTACATCTATAAAATTTATTAGGTCCAATGACACCATCGATTCTCTCACTTGCTACGTCCGTCCCCGAATTCAATCATAGTCAAACGGAATATGCTCAGAAACTTGCTCAAGCTCATCAATTCAACTCTAAATCAACCCATAAACAACACGTTATATTCGCAGCAACAACAATCACTAAACGTCATTCTGTACTCGCCGATTTTGGTGTGCCTGGATTGAAGGGAGTTCTATTCGGTCAACAATATCCCGTTGTCTCCCCGTCAACTGCCAGACGAAATCAAGCCTATATAAAGGAAGCGCCGAAGCTTGCCTATAAATCAGCAAAAAAAGCCATCGACAAGTGGGGCGGCGATGTAAACGATATCACTCATATTATTTCTGTTTCCTGTACAGGATTCATGGCGCCGGGAATTGAATTCCTTTTAATCAATGACCTTGGACTTTCTTCTTCGATTTCACGATTGGGTATCAATTTCATGGGCTGTTTTGGTGCATTCAACGGTATCCGCACCGCAAAAGCCATTGCGCAGCAAAACCCGGAACATAGAATTCTTCTCGTATGTACTGAACTCTGCTCCCTTCATGTTCAAAGCGATGCGTCGATCAATACAATGATCAGCAACGCACTTTTTGCCGATGGTTCCGCTTCAGCGATCATTGGATGTGTCTCCTCTGGAGGCGTGTTTGAAATTACTGTGGACAAATCATTAGCTCTGGCAGATAGCCGACAAGATATTACATGGGAATGTGGTGACTATGGGTATCTTATGGGATTATCAAAATACGTACCGGCCAAACTAAGAAAAAACATTCAGCCGTTCGTATCCGCATTAGTAAAGAATACAGTTTCACCTGCAGAATGTGACTGGGCGCTTCATCCGGGCGGTAAATCAATCTTAGCAGGCGTTGAAAAAGCATGCGGATTAACTCATGATCACACCCAATCATCATGGCATGTGTTCAGGCAATTCGGAAATATGTCAAGTCCAACATTTTTATTTGTTTTAGAAGAATTATTGAAGCATAAAAATGCCAAACCCTGGGTAATCGGACTTGGATTTGGTCCCGGCATTTCCATTGAAGGAGTTTTATTAAAACGTCATGTATAAACCTGAACGCAGCACACAAAAAGAATATCTCGATCTTGGCCCGGAAGCCTATACACATAGCGAATATGATCAATGCCTGGATAAACTGGAAACGATTGGTAAATGGCTCGGTGGAGATGCCGCCACATTATCTGCTCTTAATTCCTTGGCTGAGTCACCTGGTTCAATTCTTGACGTGGGGTGTGGCGGTGGCGGTTTAGCACAATTGATGGCAAAAAAATATGCCGATTGTTCTGTATCAGGAGTCGATATTGATCCCTGGGCAATTGCCTATGCTGAAAACTATCGAACACAAAACGAATTGTTAAATCTTAAATTTGAACATCGCAGTGACAAAACATTATCAAATCCTGGCCGGCGGTTTGATGTTGTCACCTGTTCGCTTGTTTGTCATCATATGGCCGACGACGAAATTATTGATTTTCTTAAACATTCAGCAACAATTGCGAACTACGCGATTATAATCAATGATCTTCACAGACATCTACTGGCATCACTATTATTTCCAATTATAGCGCCAATTTTTTTTCGAAATCGGTTAATATTTCACGATGGCTTATTATCCATTAAACGAAGCTTTGTTTACCAGGATTGGAAATACTACCTTCGTGAAGCGGGATTTTCTCCGGATCAATATACAATTACCTGGAAATGGGCCTTTCGATGGTTTGTTGTAGTAAGGCTAAACTCCTCTCTGCGTTAACTGGAAAGATGTAAATTTCAAGGCTAATTCGGTTCAAACTCAACGTGAATAAAAAAAACGCTGGTAGGCTGAAATGACAAAAAAGATTGTTATAATTGGAGGTGGCGTTGCTGGATTAGCTGCTGCAAATGCATTAGCCGATTTCGGAATCTATGCCACCTTGATTGAAGGAGGAACCTATCCGTCTCATAAAGTTTGCGGCGAGTTTTTTTCATCCGAATCTTTCCCTATTCTGCAAAAATGGGGGTTCAATTCGGAAGCAAACATCAGTAAAATGAAACTCATAACTGACAGCAGTTCAATCATGCTGCCGATTCAATTACGCGCATTTACCTGTTCTCGATGGAAATTTGATACCGCTTTGGCTGACCGTGCACTATCAAAAGGAACGGAGTTAATAACCAACACCCGGGTAGAAGACTTGAGCATTCCTGAAAATAATCATTCAGCATATGAATTAAAACTTTCAGATGGAAGAGTGATCAAGGCTAATATTCTAATTATCGGAACGGGAAGACTTTTAGCAAAGTTACAGGAAAAAAGATTACCCCGGTTAAAGTATTTGGGATTTAAGGCTCACTTTAATGGAATTGATTGCAAAGATATTCTTGAAATGTATTTGGTAGACAATGGCTATGTTGGTTTAGCTGCAATTGAAGATGGGAAAACCAATATAACAGGGTTAATCAGACTTAACAAAAACCAGCAATCTATTGAAGATATAATCGCGCAAAACCCGATTTTAGAGTCCAGATTAGTAAACAGCACAATGGATTTCACGGAATGGATAACTGTCAAAGCCCCAGATTTCGGAAGAAATCCCCTGCCCTCCTGGCCACATGCATACTGTGTTGGCGATGCGTTAGGTACATTGTTCCCAGCGACTGGGAGTGGTCTGACAATGGGGCTGATTTCCGGATATTACGCTGCACAGTTTATCAAGAGAGACGACCTTGATGGATATGTAAGATTCATAAACAAGTCGGTGGGCAAAGCGTTTCTTTGGGCAATAGTATTACATAAAATATTCTTAATTGAAACAGGAAAATCTTACGCAATAAAGGCCTTGAGTCACCTTCCTACGTTTGCAGAATTCATGTATCGCAGTACAAGAATTGGAAACCGGCGATAAATTTATTGGCAAATACACCACATAGTGCTCGTGAATAAGAAGGGTTGATCCCATGATTAAAATCATCCAAATCCCAATTGGAAGTCTCCCAAAAATAGGATGTCATCATGATCGCAAAACAGCAACTACAACGTATAACCTATAATGAAACAGATATAAATTACCTGGCAAATGCCTGATTAAAGTGTTGATTAATGGTTGTTGATTAATGGTCGGCGAAGTTTAACTATTTTATTATAAGTGAGTTGCAATAATAAATAAGCTGATCCCAGGTAAAGGAAAAGCTGATTATTGCTATGAAATTGACTCATATCGTTAGATCACGGATAAATCCAGACCGTGTTCGATTCGACATTTTTCATCCGTAACTTGCAATACCTTCAGACAGGAAATCATCGTTCGACGATGATACTTTGATAATTTTCAGTTTTCCAACAGCTATGCGTTTCGATAGGCTGTCAATCCAATCGCGGTCTCCCACTGCGGCACTATCTGTCCATAGTGGCTCTCGTGACATATAATGAGATTTGATCATTTCACCAAGGGTTTCCTGATACCAACTATAGAATTCTTCTTTTGACCCTGAGAAATCAATACATTGTAGTAGACGTTTTACATTGACAACAGAATGTGTCTTATTATCCCCTACTATTTCATGATATCC
>JAJFLO010000027.1 GCA_021772675.1 Verrucomicrobiota bacterium
AATAGTAGCACGCACTCGCTGAAGCGTCGGTAAAACTTCCGCCTGAAGACGGAACTACAAACCAACACACACTCCTTATCAAGAGATTCTGTAAAATTTATTTAAAATCTGAAATTAGAATGACTTAGAATACACTACCTATACTATCAAGATATTATGAAAAAATTCGACGTTAAGTTTTTGTTGGAGTTCACCACTTTAGTTGTGCTATCATTGAAAGAAGAAAACCATAGTCCCGCCAAGCGGTGACAGTGAACTTCAATGAGTCTAACGACAGTTTTCAACCTTGCTTGTAAAGAGGTCAGAAATAATTCGAGAGTTCGTATTCAAAATGTGAGTGGCAAATAGTAAATCGTTCGCCGCGGCGAATGAATCATATGTGCGCAGTCAGGAATGACTGCGTTACTTTGACCTCAAGCATCCCCGGAACCGCTCACATATTGAATACGGACTCTAATTCGACAACAATAATTTGGGATTAAAATGATTCATGTACTTCACAGCCTTGTTACACTAAATCCAGACTATGGCGGCCCTGCCAGAAGTGTGCCTACGTTGTGTAATGCATTAAAACAATACAGCAAAATCAACGTGTCATTAATCGCGACGGCAAAGGAAACAGAGAAGAATAATTTAGTTTCAAATAAAATCAATTTTAATCAACCCACATCTAAATCTTATGCTGATTTCCTACAATTAGGAAAGGAAGCACTCACAGATAATACCATTGATGTAATTCATGACCATGGAATCTGGTTGCCAAATAATTTGGCGCTTGCAAAAATTGCCACGCGTAATGATAAACCGTTAATAATAAGTACACGAGGAATGCTCTCACCATGGGCACTTGACCATAATTGGTTAAAAAAGAAGATCGGCTGGTTTCTGTATCAAAAAAAAATATTAAATCAAGCCGTAGTTATCCACGCAACATCAGACACTGAATTAAATGACCTCCGAAATCTTGGACTAAAAAATTCAATTGCGCTAATTCCAAATGGCATTGCTATGCCCGAAATTCTACCTCAAAAACAGGAATCCAAACATAAAACTGCGCTGTTTTTATCGCGGTTACATCCAGTTAAAGGATTATTAACACTTATTCGTGCCTGGAGTACGTTGTCACCTGAAAATTGGGTTCTAAAAATCGTGGGTCCTAATGAAAATAATTATAAGACTGTGCTTGAAAAAGAAATCATAAAATTGAATGCGGGCTCTTCAATCACGTTATCCGGCAGTATTTCCGACGCTGACAAATGGCAGGAATACATCAACGCTGATTTTTTTGTTCTCCCTTCGTTAAGTGAAAATTTTGGGATTGTCATTGGCGAAGCCCTTGCGTGTGGGACTCCGGTTATAACAACCAACGATACACCATGGCAACAGATTGAAGATTATCAGTGCGGATGGTGTATAAATCGGGGTGAAGACGCATTAATTAAGGCATTAGACGAAGCAATTTCGTTATCAAAAAACCAACGTCAGGACATGGGAAAACAAGGTCAAAAATTGATTTTTGAAAAGTACAATTGGCAGGACATAGCCAATCAAATGAATGCTGTTTACCAGTGGGTTTTAAATAAGGTTTCTAAACCGGACTGTGTAATTCCATAACTTAACTTTCAATAAGGAACATGGACAAATGTAATGGGTTGCAACACGTCCTTCTTCATAATCATAGTCGTTATTCATAATCATAATCTATAAAAGATAGGAGTCTGTATTCAAAATGTGAGTGGTTCCGGGGACGCTTGAGGTTGAGGTCAAAGTAACGCGGTCATTCCTGACTGCGCACATATGATTCAGCCAGGAATGGCCGATTTACTATTTGCCACTCACATTTCGAATACGGTCTCAAAAATAGAGTATGATTACGAGTTAAGATTAAGATTAAGATTAAGATTAAGATTAAGATTAAGATTAAGATTAAGATTAAGATTAAGATTAAGATTAAGATTAAGATTAAGATTAAGATTAAGATTAAGATTATGATTATGATTATGATTATGAATTAAAACTGAATTCCTGGAATTTCAAGAAAATTGGGACTCTTCGTAATATACTTCTTCTTCATTATTGTGAGAAAAATCCATTGAATTCAACAAAGCACAACTATAAAACGCGGTATCGTTTGTGCCAAGATGTCCGGAAAATTGGGCGGCACATAAGGAGAAGATTGCTAAGCAAATGATGAATCGTTGTTCAGGCAGCAGATTCTCTTTGACCGGTATCGACAGGAAAGGTTTAATGATTAAGAAATATGCCATTATCAGTCCGGGAAGACCGTACCATAGGAAAAACTCAATAAAGATATTATGCGGATAATCCCCCCCCCATGATTTTGTCATTGAGCCAAAATTAAAGGGTCCGATACCAAACAAGAACTTATCTTTTAATATGCGATATGAGTCTGCGATTAATTGCAATCGAATATTTACGGACCCTTCTTCATCGACAATGGACTCCACACTGTAACGATAAAAAACAGCGATTTCGTTTCCTTTGTAAACAAGAAAAATGACAGCACAGAGAATAACAGGAATCAGAACAAGTACCGTTTCGAATTTCTTGCGTGTATAATTCCAAAATAAATAGGCAATTAAAAATGCGACCAGGGGACCTCTTGAACCGGCTGCCAAAAGGACAATGACAAAGGGTACGATGATCAAATGCGGCACTTTTTTTGTATCTACGAAGTATAATAAAGAAATGAGCATTAATCCGACAAATCTTCCCAACCATATCCCCCCGTCGAAATTCATGCCCAGTAGCTGCGCTGATACGTTGCGAAATCCAATTTGTAAATCAACTTTTCCATTTGTAGCTTCTAAGGTTAACAAGACGAATATCCTGAAGGCAACGAAGATTATAATCCAAATGGCAAGACGATTTACCGAAAATGTAGCTTTAATCAGGCTCAATACAAAGATGGCAGGAATCATATAAAAAAGCGTCAATAATTGAATTAAAGCAAAACTATTTAACCTGAACATGAAGAAATAGCCCACCGCATATGAGACAAAAAGAACAAACATCATTAAATAGCTTGAGCGGTGCTGGGATAACGGAAGGGGATTTAGCAGCGAGTCATTGGTTTCGTCGACACCAAGTTTATGTTTATTCTGAATGACTAAGATGCTAACTAAAACAAATATGCCAAAGAGAATAAAATTGACGATACTAAAGGAGGTGCGAGAGACGTTCCCTCCCAGCATTCCCTGAATTAGAAACTGGCCGACGAAAAACATGGCGATAAATACTTCGGGCCATTTTATAATAAGAGCAATACCTAATAGAAAAATACAAAATGAACTAAACATTAATTTTTTACCGAGATGGATATCACATTAAGAAATAAAAATATTTTAATAGCAAGTACCCAGAACTGGTACTCTCCATTCTTGAGCAAACATTATTTGGCGATTGAACTTACCAAAGAAAATCACGTATATTTTGTCAACCCACCTAGATTTATTCACAAATTAAACAAACCTTATAAAAAATTTCATGATGAAACTAATGAGAATTTAAGTGTACTGACACCGCAATGGCTACCTAAATCACATTCATTCCCGCTGGCGAAAATAGTATCGCTTCTTATATTTAAATACACCTATAGAAAAATCATCAAATCTATAAACTTGATCATCACGTTTAATCCGATATATCATGTCTTATCAGAGTGCTTTCCTGGTATTCCCATAATTTACTACTGTGTGGATTATTATCCGCTACCTGGCATCGAAAAAAACATTTTAGAAAAAGCAAATATCATTATCGTTTCTTCACGTGCACTCCTGGAAAAACACAGCGGTGTATATCCTAACACTTTTTATTTGCCGCATGGCATCGACTTCCCCGACAATAAACCAATGGTTCGCGAAACCTCATCGACCAATCTAAAATCACCTATAATTGGATTCATTGGTAATATCTGCAAGCGATTAGATTACAGGCTAATATACAAAATGATAACCACTTACCCTGATTATTCGTTTGTTTTTGCAGGCCCATATGCTGAGAGTTTGCTGGGAGAAGGACTAGACAATTCACAGTTGACGATGCTAAAATCATTTAACAATGTGTCACTCACCGGTGAAATACCAAAAGATTTAATCGACTCGTACATTGCAGAATTTGATATTTGTATCATCCCTTATGATACTGATTTAGAAAATATAAAATACTGCAATCCGATTAAAACACTTCAGTACTTACGCTGTGGCAAACCCATTGTTAGTACGTCCTTCCCCGAAATAAACATAATCAAGGACCTGGCTTATGTCGCCAAGAGTGCGGATGAATTTATAGAATTGATAAACTATGCTCTGAAAAATGAAACTGAAAGTAAACGCTATGCACGTATAAACTTTGCCAAAAAGCAAAGTTGGGCTTCCAGGCTTTCACGGCTCGAGGTGTTGGTGAACGAACATATTTAGTGAGGGGTTCAGGGTTCAGGGTTCAGGGTTCAGGGTTCAGGGTTCAGGTTTCAGGTTTCAGGTTTCAGGTTTCAGGATTCAGGATTCAGGATTCAGGATTAAGGATTAAGGATTCAGGATTAAGGGAAATCGGTTGACACTGACACCTGAAACCAAAACCTAATTAACAGTTACTTGTTCTTTTCAATGATAATTCCTTGTACATATCTTTTAAATTTGAGGTATCCAAATACTTACTACCTTCCTTTAGTTTTGTTTGCGCAATTTTATAGCCACGATGCGAATTTTTCAATGCAACATATAACTTTGAAAATCGCCATCTATTATTTTCATTCCAGATTTGGCGGCGAAATAAATGAAGAAGATGATGACATATTTGAAATTTTGAAATTAGGCCCTTATTGAAGGACTTCATTATGAAATACCATTCTCCAATACTATGGTGTATCAAAATCTCATCGCTGCCAGTCCGGCAACCTCCAGATTCTGCTTTCAGGTGTTGAATTGATGCTGCCGGGTCAAATTTCATTAATCCGAATTTACGTGCTAGTCGTAAGCAAAAATCGGATTCTTCTCTGAATGCTCCTTTTTCAAATTGCATATCAAATCCATTGATCTCAAGGGCAAACTGACGGTTTAGGGACAAATTACCCGCACCACCATTTGCAACATCGCAAGGTTGGTTAAAATTAGATGGGAAGTACAGCCAACCAACGGATTTCTTGAAACTTAGTCTATGTCTATGATCTCTGTATTTAAAATCCGGAGAAACAAGAATCTGACCACTAACCCCGCTCAACTCGGGAGATTCTCGATAATTATCCGAATGAATTTTTAAAAAGTCTTTATTGGGTATCCGAATATCGTCATCTAGAAAAAGTACCAGCTTACCCTTTGCCTCCAACAATCCGATGTTCCGGGCCATGTTGGCATTCGCTTGCTCACTAGCGAAAATTCTGAGATTAAAGTTATTCGTGTCAAATACCCGATTGATTTCTTCTAACTCAATATCTGACTGGGTAACAATAATACATTCCCACAAGTCAAACTGCTGGCGCGCTAAATCCTTCAACGCCTCGCAAAGACAAGACTGTCGACCAATGGTAGGAATGACAACACTAATAGCATATTGATTAGTTTGATTCATTATTGAAAAAAGCAGGCGCGTTGACAACTGAATCAATTACGTCACTGTAGGCGCTTGCTGCCTTATCATAGGTGAATTGTTGTGCCCAGGTTTTGCGTTTGTTAATACAATCCGAACTAGGATCTTCTCCGTTCGTAATGTCTAAGATTCCCCGACACATGTCATCTATATTTTCAGGGTCACATACGCAAGCAAGATCACCGGCGATTTCAGGCAGCGAACTTCTATTTGAAATTAAAACAGGCTTGCCCAATGCTAAGGCCTCTACTACCGGCAGGCCAAATCCTTCATACAAGGACGGAAAAAGCAAACCACAACTGTCGTTAACTAATTTAATGAGAGATGTTTCTGGTTGAAATCCCAGTTGCGTGACATGTTTTGTCAATCCTAGTTGTTTAATAAAAACAGGAATGTCGGTTGAGTCACGGCCTAAATCACCAACCAGGAGTAAATGAGGAAAATCATCGGATGCCAATGCCTTTTTATAGGCATGTAAAAGATTTTTGATATTTTTCCGTTTTGTTATATAACCGCACCAAATAAAATACGGCTTATCAATTTCAATAGTTGAATGTGTTGCACTGTCCTTATTATGAGAATCTCCATGGTTATGCCAGCAATCGCTTATACCATTGTAAACCACTTTTATATCACACTTATTGCCTGGATCATAATCTTCAATATCTTGCTTGGTATACTTCGAGATTGCGACAATTTTCGCGGCATGTTGCAAGGTCAAATTTAATGCATTTTTCCTGATTATTCGGCCATACCAGGGGACACTGGCTGAATTACCAATGCGAATTATTGACAAATCCATGATCGTAGCGATTAACGGACGTGCGTTGGGCCCTAAGTAATCAAGATCAATATTGAGATAAACATCAGCAGTAACAGAAATTGAGCAATAATTGCTGTAATTAAGCAGTCCAAGACCATTGCTTAGTCGACGTGATAATGGTTCGACATAAAGTTCCCAATTATCCAAATCACAGCTGTTAAGAAATTCCTTTAATAATGGTGAGTTCTCTGAACCGCGCCGAACAACGAATATAAAACTATCTTCTTTTCGTATTTCTAATAACCGAGATAACATTCCTTTTGAGGGAATGGAACTCGTTTGAACGTTGGCAATCGGTTCAATATAAACACATATTTTCATTTAATCGCACTCATTGGTTTCATTCTGGAATACTTCGTTTGGAGTTCCGCTTTTAACAGGAGGAATTCTAAGAGTGAATCACAAATTTCATTCACCGTTGCTGTTCAATTTCAATATGTTTATACGGCCATTGACTTCGCAAGAAAATACTAAACAAATCTTTTCTTGACAGCGATGCTTTATTCAATGCGTTCAAAGCTGTCCTACGGTCACCATTTAACATCATCTTAAATATTTTGCGTAAGAAAGTCCCGGTAACATTAGTTCGTGCGATTTTAGTCTCGCGGGCACCCAATGGACAATCTGCATTGTTTAATGCATCCAAATGTATTTTCAGCCCTTCAATTAAATCTACACGCATAGTTTTATATAGTTCGTTTTGCTGTTCCGAATGCTGCCGCCACCAAGTTAGACCGCTTTCAAGGAGTACGACCGAATGATATTGCGCCAAACTTAACCATAACCGTGAATCACTGGCCCTACGTTCATCGAAGCCTCCAATTTCTTGAAAATGATCTGTCCTGATAATCGTCGATGTCGGTGCGTTATCAAGAGACAAAGTTCCCAAATATTGCTCCCGGTAAATTTGATTAGGTGTAAACTCAATAGGACACTGCCAATAATCCGATATTGCCTTGGAAATACCTAAGGCTGCGTTCGGGAATCGTTCCATTGATGAAACCATCACTTTGAGACATTCGGGATAGATTAAATCATCGGAATCTACATATTTCAAATACTTACCGGCAGCATATCTGGCCGCCTGATTTCTGTTGGGATAATCTCCAATATTATCTTCGTTTCTATAGAATTTAATTCGTTGATCATCCAGGTAGTGATCAATTATACTTTCAGTTAAATCTGTAGAACAATCATCAACAATAATCAGTTCAAAATCTGTGAATGTCTGGGCCAATACACTTTCAATGGCAGCACCAACAAATTTTTCACGGTTGTAAACCGTCATTAAAATGCTTACAACAGGCATAAAAATTCTATATAACGATGAGCCACTTGTAAAACTCTTTTCGATTGCCTTTTGCTGCAATCATCACATCTGAATCGAATTAATATAAAGCACATAGAGTCAATGTTATGCACATATACATCAATTCGATCCATCTACCACAATTGTAATCAAAATCCAATTCGAACATAGTTTTGCAAGTGGCTCCTATGATTTAATTTAAAGAGCTTATGCAAGAGCAATTCACACGTCCATGTGATTTGTGGTCTTGCTTAATTATAAAACATACTATGGTTGTTAGTCCTGTAGTAGGCGCTGTCTCAGCGCCTACCATATTGACGCCTGATTGTAATTAAATTTAACCGGCTTTGCCGGGGTTTTCGTCTCACATCAATTGTAACTTAAAATACAAGTACTTATACAATCAAATCGACGAAAAACTCGGACGGGGTAAGGTTCGTAGTCCCGTCTTTAGACGGAAGCCTCAGATGAGCTTTAGCGAGTCAATATAGTAGCACGCACTCGCTGAAGCGTCGGTAAAACTTCCGCCTGAAGACGGAACTACAAACCAACACACACTCCTTATCAAGAGATTCTGTGAAATTTATTTAAAATCTGAAATTAGAATGACTTAGAATACAAATTCCTATACTATCAAGTTGCGTGATATGGAGAGCTAGATTCAAGAGAATCAATGAAGATGATGTATTTTTTAGCCAATTGATTTATATCCCAAGTATCAGCAATCAATTTATTTTTATTACCTATTTCGTTCACATTGGATTGAGCAGCCGATTCCATTGCCTCGACTAATGATTGTTGACGTAGGGGATCAAAGGTAAAATTCGATGTATCTTCTATCAATTCTCCAATATCACCATACTCAGGAGCAATTACAGCTCTTATGAATTGGAATGCCAGTGGAATTACGCCGGAATTTAAAGTTCTTAAACGTGGGACGACAACAATGTCGGAGGCATTAAAATAGTCCTGTGCTTCCTCCTCAAGAATGGCTCTATCATGACATATAAAAGATTGGGTTATATGTGATCGAATCCAACTTCGAATTGCATTCCGATTGCCACCTGGAATCTGTCCGGCAATTAATAATTTTTTGTTGGAAACGTTTGATTTACGAAACGCCCCAAAAAGAAATTCCTGTTCTTCAATAGATCGAATATTGCCAAAACATAAAAAAACAAACTCACTGGATAACAATCCAAGTTTTTTGCGAGCGTCTGATTTGGATATTGAATTTGGATAACACGAATAATTACCTATTGGAACGACTGCATTGGGGATTTTTTCTGTTCCGGGAACTAAATCATTAAGTAATTCAATTGATTTTTGACCATGATGAATTAGTCCATGAACATTTGTATATATTAATTGAAATAATTTTTCCCATGCGTGAGAATAGCTTTTTGCGTGAGGATATAGATTATGTACTGTCCCTACAACAATCGAAGACTTTTTCCATTGAATTAAACAACCACTAATTTTTTCGATTTCATCGAGAGAAGGCTCCTTCCAATCTGTTAACGCTTCTGGCCACTGGAGATGAAGTACATCATAATTTAAGGGAGCAGAATAAAATTGTTTAACGCCGCAATCAACCTTGCATCCATTGTTTCTATAGCCTCTGGCAAGTTCTCTTATATAGGGATTAACACCACCCTCTGAACAGACAATAAAGATTGACCTTTGACTAGCCACTATCCAAGAATTTTTTTTATTAATGGCCTGCAATATCTATAAATTGCATTATGTGTTAGCCGTCCAACCTTACTTGAAAGTAGATTCTTCTCTTCAATTATCTTTTTAATTCGATCAATCGCTAAAGATTCATAACCATGCCTTACCTGTACAATAAAAGTTTCGGCTTGCATTAGAGGTTTTTCAGATTTTGTTTTTGCCTGCGGGTGTATCGTTGCCCAACATAAAATTTCATTGATCGCCTTAAGCGAACCAAATTTTGTCAACCTTAACCAAAAATCTAAATCAAATGCACAGTATAGATTTTCATCAAGTAGCCCCGCTTTTTCCCATGCCGAGCGCATAATGAAACAAGCTGGCTGATAAAAAAAACCCGTTACATCCCAGTTAGCAATTTCGTTTTTGGTTAACCCGAAAGGATTCACTACAGATTGAATTTCATTGTCAAAAATTCGATTACAATTACCAACTAATGCGATATCCCCATTTTCATCCTCTATACTTTCCCCAATATGATATAATGCTCGTGGGTAATAACCATCATCCGAATTCAGCCACGTTATAATTACCCCTGATGAACGTTCAAATCCCTTGTTAATTGCATGCCCTTGTCCGTTGTCTGTTTTGCTTTCCCAATAACTAATCCATTTTTCATATTTTTTTATTACTTCAATTGTGTTATCGGAACTACCACCATCAATAATGATATATTCCAAATTTGGATGCCCTTGAAGTAAAACTGAACGAATTGTTTTTTCAATAAATTGTCCCTGATTTAATGTAGGTGTGACAATACTTATTTTTGGCCACTTTTTATCTGTTGCAAAAATTGGAATATCGTCCTTTGAACTCATGGTCCAAGGCCATCCATTATAGCCCGATGGCGGTTTGGGTAGTTTATCAATAGATATAGTTGCCATAGAATTAGATTAGCCTGACTGGGGTTTGAATTCCAAATTTTCAACCAGAAATTTCAGTTCTTTAGCAATGGATTCTGGCGTAATATCTTCGATACATCTAATTGAATCATATTTACATTGCCAGTTGCAGTTATAGCAATCCATTTGAATATTTGCAACTCTATTTATTACGGGATCACCCCAAGGGTAAAATCGGTTAAAATGGCCACCCCCTAATATACCAACGGTTGGTTTTCTCAACATCACTCCTAGATGAATCGCTGCGGTTTCAACAGCAAGTATAATGTCGCATTTATTTATTCCTTCCACTAATTGTCTAATCGTCGTATTCCCTGCAAAGATATTTACGTTGGTAACATTTTTGCATTGCTGTAAACTCTGAGCCACTTTGTTGCAAATTTGCACCTCGCTCCCGGTCCCGAAAATTGCAGCATCGAATGCCCTATCCTCAAGCAAATTCAATACCGCTGCATAGTTGTTTACGGTATAAGCTCTTCCTTTTACTTCAGAAGTAATACCAGGACAAATACCCAAAATGATGTGATCGGTGTTCGTCGTTTTAAAATTATTGTCTGCCCAGTTCCTATCACTTTCTTCGGTCCATCTCGTTGGCCAAACTGATTTTTCATCGCAGCTTATTACCTGCAAGGTTAAAAATTCCCTGGTGACGTCCAATTCAGTGTCTTTATATTGGTCAGGCCGTAATTTTAACTGATGTGTATAGATCGATTTAACTTCATTATCTGTTTTTTGGCTTTGATTACAATAATCTCCACTAATTCCTATTTTATATTTTGCGGGTATTAGGTGGGACACTATATGAAGCCTCATATTCGGTGATCTAACAGGGTTAATTAATAAGTCTGTTTGGAATTTGTAACGACAGTTTTCTGCTGTGATTTTTCGCAATAATGATTCAAATTTTTTAAACGGTGTTATTTCGGAAATAGAATTTAGAGTCGGTGTTTCTCGCAATAACTTATACAGTTCTTCCCATACAATAATCTTATCGATATATGGACACAGCTCGATATAATTGATATTGACTTCTTTCACACATATGGAAATTTCAGCATCATTATAGCGATTACGAATAAGTGATAATGCGCCTGAAAATAGAATTAGATCGCCCAGATTATCGGGTCTGAGAATTAGTATTTTTTTTACTTCATTAACGGGAATAGTGCTGGAAGCCATGGTTATTCAATTGTATAAAATGTAATCATTGGCAGATGAGATAAAGTAGTATAAGCTTTTGGCATGCAGCAGAGACAAACAGCCTAGGAAAATGTTTTTAGCTTCACCCTAAAAGAGTATGCTAATTTAGTCGACCGATTTCGTTTCCCATTGCAATCTTGGCGCAACAATTCCGGGCCAGTTTTCTGGGAAGTGTGACCCATGAGTACCACTGTTAAAGACCGTAAACGAAAGTAATTCATTATCAATAATTATTACCTTCACGCCAGGAATATCGGCACTGACTCGAACCAGGTATTCTCCCTGGTTCAACAGATTAGGAGGTATTGTACAAACCGATTTGTAATTTCCTGTTTTTAATTCATTGTCTCGAATGTTGTGATCAGTCGAGGCAAATGCAACATGACCGTCACAAGTAATAAAACGAATAACAAAGCGCATACCCCGCAGTTCAGTTAAGACGTTGAAATCAATCTCGATCTGAATCGCCAAACCCGAATCATAAGAGTCGGGCATGGATAGATTTTCATCTGATATTTGAATGCTGTTCAGACGCATCTCATCGGAACCCGGCGCGTCATTCTGATTCGGCCAGAATTTTGCACTTTTGTTACTCCCCTGGATAGTAGTAAGTGCTAGATATTTTGAAACCACATCTGCCGTAACACCCTGCTCAACGATCTGCCCTTCATGCAAAAGAATACATTCATCACATAGATCTCTTATTAATCCTAAATTATGACTGACAATCAGAACGGTTCGTCCCTGCTTGACAATATCCCCGATTTTTCCCAGGCATTTCTTTTGAAACGAGACATCTCCAACAGCCAAAACTTCATCGACCAATAGAATTTCCGGTTCCAGGTGTGCCGCGATTGCAAAGGCTAGCCGTACCCGCATTCCACTAGAGTAACGTTTTACAGGTGTTTCAATAAATTCTCTAACGCCTGAAAATTCGATGATTTCATCTAGTTTCGTGTCAATTTCAGCTTTTGACATTCCCAAAATTGCACCATTAAGATACAAATTTTCACGACCGGTCAGATCCGGATGAAAGCCAGTGCCTACTTCCAAAAGGCTGGCCACCCGCCCTTTTATTTTTACTTCCCCTTCTGTGGGTGCTGTAATTTTTGATATAATCTTCAACAAGGTTGATTTACCAACCCCATTTTTACCCACAATTCCTAAAACAGTGCCTTGTTTGACTTTGAGATTAATATTTTTTAACGCCCACAGATAACCATTCTGCTGAATCCCGAACCGTTCTTCGTCAACCTTTGAAAGAGGATCAGGTTGAGCCTTCAACCTGGCAAAAAAACGTTTAACATCATCATTGAATGTTCGGCTTGATATGGTTCCCTTTTTATAAACTTTAGATAGGTTATCAATTTGAATAGCAATATCGCTCATAATTTAGCCTGATGTGTATACTGCAAGCAGTAGATTTTTCGACGTTCATTTGTCATTTTAGGCAGAAATTTTACAGAAACCTGTCCAAAAGCTAATCGCAATCGGTATATAACACTTCTTAAACGGTATCTACAAAAGTCCGTTCTACTTTTGTAAATAGTAAGCTTCCGAAAAACAGTACAGCGATAGTAATCAACGCTGTATATATCAAATGACGTATGTCCACTGTTCCCGCTCCCAAAATTGCATAACGGAATGTTTCCATTACAGGTGTTACTGGATTGAGCATGATGAACGGTTTTAATTTATCTGGAACCAATGATACGGGATAGATTACAGGCGTCGCAAACATAAGTAATTGAACACCAAACGTAATTAAATACCTGAGGTCGCGATATTTTGTCGTTAACGAAGTAATTATAATGCCGCACCCCAAAGACAATCCTGCCAATAGAAGCATTAACAACGGCGTTATCAAAATGCATGAATTAATACGCACCTCAACTCCCTTAACATAGAACATGCAGAGAACGACCATAAATAAAGCAAACTGTACACAAAAAGAAATCAGATTAGAAATCAGAATTGATATAGGTATGGATAAACGTGGAAAATAAACTTTTTCAAAAATTACAGAATGGGTAATAAACGTATCTGATGTTTTGGTTAGACAGTTTGAAAAATATGTCCAAAGAACTATTCCAAGCATATAAAACAAAAATTGCGGAATTCCATCCGTTGACAAGTTGGCAATTTTCCCGAAAACCAGAGTAAAAATCAAAGTAGTAAACAACGGTTGCAAAACATGCCATAGTGGGCCAAGAATTGTTTGCTTATACTGAACAACAAAATCACGCCACACAAACAGTTTTATTAAGTTACGAAATTGCCAAAGTTCTTTAACAGGTAAGTCAAACCAGGAAGATTTTGACTTAATGATGGTTGTCCAGTCTTCTTGACAATCAGAAATGGGGGGGGAATTCATATATATTTGAAGTGAGATTTAGGGAATAATGAATACTTGAACTCGGTGATTGTAATAGAAATAACGTTCAATGTTTGAGCCTGTGAGCCTCTTGCAAAAGTATATTTGGCTGCGCGATATTCCATTTTGGATGCACAGGTGATTTTGAGGAGTTGCGTGCGATGCATACGCATCGTACCCACTTCTAAAAATTTACTGTGAGCCAAAAAAGATTGTCGCCCAGAGGGTTGCGACGGATGATCGTCATCTTTGTCAGGTGATAAATCAGTACATACCTTTTGGTATGCACGAAATTGAACATCTGACAAACCTAACGATCATGCGCTCGCAACGCGGCTAAAATAGACTTTTGCAAGAGGCTCTTATTTGAGAGAAATAGATAGTTGCTATTATTGCTAATAACTTATTCTGAAAGTCGTTCAACTATACTACAAGCGGTAGTTTTTTCGACATTCGTTTGTCATTTCAGGCAACGATTTCACAGAAACCTGTCGAAAACCTGATGGCAGTTGATATAATATAGAATTATGAGGGTTCCGACAGGCATAAATATCGAAAAATGGGATAGAAGGCTAACCCAAAAATCAAACTGTGTACTCGTTATTTTTATAGGTACTCAAGTTATCTCTTATCCAATCAATGGTATGAGATAAACCATCATTAATACTTAATTTTGGTTCCCAATTAAGAAGGTCTTTTGCCTTTTTGTTTTTGCTGATTAAAGTCATAACTTCACTCTTTTCCGGGCGTACACGATTTTTATCTTCTATGACATCAAAATCATTCCCCAAGATCTCTGCAATGATCCTTACCAGATCGCCAATGCTAACTGAATTTCCCGTTCCAAGATTTATTACGTTACCATGAACGCTTGAATCAGCCTCAGCGGCGGCGATGAATCCTTCGGCAGTATCCGTAACAAACGTCAAATCACGAACTGGATCCAATGATCCAAGGTGAATTTCGTTACTTGTTAATGCTTGTGAAATAATCGTCGGTATCACAGCACGGGAGGATTGGCGGGGACCATAGGTATTGAATGGACGAACAATAACAGCTGGAAAATCAAACGAACAATAAAAACTTTCCACCAGTTTATCAGCAGAAATTTTAGACGCAGAATAGGGTGACTGCGCCTGAAGTGGATGATTTTCGTCAATAGGGGTATAGATGGCAGTACCGTACACCTCGCTAGTTGACGTGTGAATAAAACGCTCAATCCCGCATTCAATTGAAGCTTGGATTAAGTTTAATGTCCCGACAACATTTGTTTGTATATATGAGGCCGGAGCAACATAAGAATATGGAATCCCAATTAAAGCCGCCAAATGAAAAACAACATCGCAATCACTCACAGCCTGTTTAATCAGATTACTATCCGTAACATCACCGAGCAAAACTTCCAAATTTTCACTTTGATTTTCACGCAAACGCTCTAACCATCCCCAGGAAGAACAGCTGTTGTATTTGATCAATGCCTTTACATTCCAACCTTTGGTCAACAACGATTCAACAAGCTGACTTCCAATAAATCCGCCGGCGCCCGTTACAAATGCTTTTTTTCTCAATGATTTTATCCCTTTACTTTGGTTGTCCATATTACTTTTTGACCACTATCGTGAATTAAGGTAGCAGGCTCTTTCAGCGTGCAGCTAGATAAGCTCGGCGTAAGTCCTTCGGGTTGTCTGTACAGGCGAATTTGCATCCTTAGAAGATCGGAGAGTACCTCAATACGCCTCGATCCTCCAAAGATATAACTCCATCCAGTACAGACAATGCACACCCGCAGGACTTACGCCGAGCTTATCAAGAGCTGTCTGCTGCTGGCAATCGTCTTTAGCCACACTCTAAAAGCGTATGCCACGGAAATTATAGATGAATTGCCAGAGTTTGGAGTTCCGCATTGACGCCGAAGTTTTCGAGTCCGTATTCAAAATGTGAGTGGCAAATAGTAAATCGTTCGCCGCGGCGAATGAATCATATGTGCGCAGTCAGGAATGACCACGTTACTTTGACCTCAACCTTAAGCATCCCTGGAACCACTCACATTTTGAATGCGGACTCAAGTTTTCCGCCGTCCCGCTATAAGTGGGCGGGATGGCTTTATTAAATTTTTGATGTGACTTAGCCTGCATTATGCATAATGCAGGCTAGTAATAGCGGCTAAAGCTCGCTTAAAACTTCCGCCTGAAGACGGGACTACAAACGTCGGCATCCGTGATGCAATCATAAATTTAAGACACGGAAACTAGACGAAAATTTGGGATGCTTCACGTTAAGCTCGAAAAAGTAGTTTACACTTTTGTTAAAAAATATTCCTTTCATTTAAATTGAATATCGAATATCGAACAAGGAATTATGAATGACGAAGGAAAAAACTTCATGATTCTACATTCCTTGTTCGATATTCGATATTATTTTTTTTGCATTTTCTATCACAGCATACTCAAAAGTGTAAACTATCTTGTGAAGC
>JAJFLO010000261.1 GCA_021772675.1 Verrucomicrobiota bacterium
CGATAATTTGATTCAAGCAGGTAGAATCATCCACAAAGAAATCATGGATCATTTAATCATCAATGAAAGTGAGTATTACAGTTTTCGTGATTCAGGTCTTCTGGATAAATTGAGACAAAGTAAAAAATATGCACTGAAGTATTTGGAGGAAAAACGAATTCGTGAAGAAGGCATTGAGATTGGAGAAAAGAAAGGAAAAGAAGAGGGATTGAAGGAAGGAGAAGTAAGGGGTAAAATTGAAATGGCTAAAGGAATGAAACAAAAAGGCATTGAAATTCAAATCATTGTTGAACTTTCAGGATTATCAAAAGAAGAAATTGAAAAATTATAAGTCACCACCCCGAAATTGGCTAACAAAAAATTTGATACCAACCTGCTATACCAGCGCGCGATTTGAGGCTTTTCTTGCTGCCATCAAAGTGATGATTCCAATTAATATTTTCTCGGATAGCAGGTGGATCAACTTAACGTTATATGACATTTTATCAATGAATATAGAGGAGAAAAAAGTTGAATATAAACCTAATTTTAAGTGGTGGGTTTTAGCTGTTCTTTTGGGTTCCAGTACCGTTGCGACTATAATTTCAGTTGCGTGGCAGGAATTTCGAAAATCTTTTTTTAGGTTCGGTGCCGTGCACGTTTAATATATTTATAGTAAATAGATAATGTCTTTTTTATTTTTGTTTTAGGCTCACTGAAATATCTTAAAATCGATTTTGTCAGTCGTTTATTTTGTTTAAGGTTTTGTGGATGAGACCGCGTCATGCAGTATTATACTTAAACGCAATTATCGCGTTCAAAAATCTGATTTAAGTTTTAATTACTTACTCGATTTATTTTTAAAAAATCTATAACATTATTAATTATAATCTATTAAGCGTACACGGCACCGATGCTGCCTAATGATGGTAATGAAACGTATAAAAATACAAACGATTTGTTGATTGTTGCTGACGCAGGTGGCAGCAATGGCCATAGGCCTCATATGTGGAAGGTTAAGTTGCAGGAAATATTATGTAATAAATATAAATTCAATGTAACTGTGTGTCACTACCCTCCAGGTACTTCAAAGTGGAATTCAATTGAACATCGATTGTATAGTGAGATTAGTAAGCATTGGCGTGGAACACCGTTAATCAATTATGAAACTGTTCTTAAATATATTTTACGGACAAAAACAGATACCGGTTTGAGCGTTAATGCGGTTTTGGTTGAAAAAATATATGAAAAAGGTCTTAAGGCTTCAAAAGAGAATCTAGCAGGGTTGAATATTAAACGACATGAGGTGAATCCCTCGTGGAACTATACTCTTTATCCAAATTAACGTCACAAAAGTACATTTTATTTATTTCCGGACCCATAATCTGGATTTATTCGCGGCATTTACCCGTCTATTCAAAATCACCGGTGAAAATAAATGGCAGGAGAATGCATTACATGCACTAGAATTCGTGGAAGCGATGTGGGAAGAGGCCCGGGGGTGTTACTTGGCTGGCACCACAGATACAGAAAATCGAAATCAAGCAAATAATCAGCTTCCTTTAGATACCCAATCCTGGAGCGCCTTGGCCATCCCGAATATTCTTTCTTCTCGTCCTCAATTGCTTGATTGTGCAGAAAAGCACCATCGGACAACGGAGATCGAGCAATCTTCGAGTATGGAGTTTTCGGGTTTCGATTTCAATGACGACCGAGACGGGATCTGGCTCGAAGGAACGGCTCAAATGACATTGGCATATGACCAACTCGGCCAAATAGGCACCGCAAACGCACTGTTAGAGGAGCTGACCAATGCTCAATCGCTTTCACCGAACGGTGAAGGGGTGTTTGCCGCATTACGAGACGGCGTATCAACCGGATTTTCGACGCCTACCGGTGATCCGTTCAAGTTATTTCGACGACTGCACATAGCCGCAACCGGATGGAAAGTTATGGCGCATGTACAGTTTAACCCCTTCAATCCGCAAATCGTCAATAACGCACCGATGGCAGATCCCCAGAGCGTGACGGCAGTAGAAAATGTAGAGTTGGAAATCATGCTAACCGGGGACGACGGCAATCCTGAGCTAACACAGACATTAAGCTTTATTCTAACGTCATTACCGTCCACGGGAAATCTTTCAGAGACTTCGAATGGCCCGGCGATAACAAGTGTTCCCCTGACGCTGAGTGATAAGACTGTCTATTTCAAGTCCGCATTCAACGATACCACTCAACAGACATTCCAGTTCCAGGTGATGGATGATGGTGGCACAGCCAATGGCGGTGTCGATACCAGTACCCAAGAAAATGTAACAATTAATTTCGACAACGGTCAAGATGGACTTACGGATTCGTGGGAACAAGTAAACTTTGGTCATTCAAGATATAATAGTGACGATGATCCCGACGCTGATGGTCTCACGATGGAGAAGAATTTCAAGCGGGTAGCGATCCGTTTGGATACGACCTGGAACTATGGGAAGGGTGGAATTTGATTTCGATTCCCAATGCACCAGCGGATAGTTCGGTAACTAATTTGTTCGGCAATAAGCTAAATGGCCACGCGTGGACATGGAACGATGAACTAAATCGATTTGAGATCGCTGAATTCATCGATTCTTTCAAAGGATATTGGGTTCATTCTTCGGCTGACTGCATTGCCGAAAATTCTCTAAAGATTGAATTACCGTGATCTTACAAGTGTTAATTTTTACGATTTCCCTGAAATGAACTCACTGAAACTGTTCATGTTAAATTATGCAAAAAATCAAAATGCCTATCATTTATTGGCGAATATTGCCATTTGTCATTCGCATTTTTTCATGGTGTTTACAAAAAACTCTACGCGTCGGTGGAGCAGCTGGTTTTGGTATCGCTGCCAATATCTTTGTCGGCATGATAGAATCCCCTCTCTTCATACGTCCATATTTGGCTAAAATGACTAGTGTCTTGTCTCGATAATTACGAGACTCATAAGTGGCAGTTCGATATTTTTCTATATTGAATTTCTTTCTATTATTCAACTGGTGAAATAGACGCATAGATAGATATCGCGGAAAAGCTTTATGTGACTATTAAACCCTCTTTTAGAGTATGAATTTCGCCTTCAGGCAGAAATGATAATATTTGCAGGGTTTAATGCCCGATTATTTATGTGAATAATAAACTGCCACTATGATTCTCATAATTATCGAGACAAGGCACTAGAAGCGAACTTTTCCTTATTATGACATCGGGAATGGTCACAATCGCAGGTACGATGATGGTTATCTACGCGAGCGTGATGTCAAGCGATACCAGATGCAATGGGACACATATTGATTGCCTCTGGGATCATGATTGGTGGCATTGGGACCATGGTGCATGATCGAAGAAGCGAAGTCGTTGAACTTGGCCTGAGATCAACTATTTCAGGGACACTGGCCACCTGTATGACCGGCACTGTGGTTGGTCTTTTATTATAACCGTAAGTTGTTCTTTTCCAACACTCCACAACTCCATCATTCCATGGGATGGCTGTGAATCTGGAATATATAAATTGAATATAATATTAAAAAAGGTTTTTGATCAACTTTCCAGCTGACAAAACATTACCATTTCACAGATTCTTCTACCGCTTATGCCAACTGGTGCAATTCTCACTAGCTAAATTGTAGGCGTTTGGTGTTAAGCCCAATGGTCTGGAACGTCGGCATTATTACGGTGGTTGTAACAAAAGACAGCCCTTACCCAAATGGAGAAATGTTTGAAGTGTAAATAAAGCCCCCCTGTCACTCGCTCTGATCAGCAACAAAACCACAAAACCATAGACGAATATTTGAGTTTTCTATCCTTTTGAATACTTACATTAAAAATTTTGCAATTAGGTTTGACAAAAAATATTGTCTGGTTACAATAAGAACGTAGTCAATCATTTTACGCTGGGGATCATTCATTTTAAGATGTAATCTACCAAAATGATTCAGGGCTGTATCATTAACTTTTTTATGACATCTGACTAAGGAATCTATGCATGGGGTTATATAAAGTACGATTCATATGTGCTATTGTATTTTTCTTTTTAATAAATTTCATGACAGGCATCAGTTGCCAGGCTCTTGAACATAAAACGATATCAGAATTAACCGAAAGGTTAAGAAATTCCCGCATCATAGATACCCCTACCGTCACAATAGACGCAATTACCTACCACACCATCAATCGTGGCAACGAAATTCGGACACTCACAAAGAATCTGATCATGCCATCTCCGCGTGAAAGTGCCCATAGTGTATCAGTCTCAACAATTACACCTAAATTCGCATGTTTAACAATCGCGGCCTTCCATGATTTGATTATCAATACAACACCCCTTCATTTCAAAGAAGTGTCCGCACGTGCCCTTATTTTGGCACGTTCGATCAAGATGAAACTGCGTGTTGCTTGTAGTTAAGCGAGTCATCGCTGTTCTAGAATGCTTCGGCAGCAGACCGTTAATTATGACAGCGATCACTCGCTTAACTACAAACGGACAGCGCTTCAAAACACACATTTTGAGGCGCTGTTTCATAAAAGCTCTGTCGTTTTCAGTTTTCGATAGTCATTGAGAGTATAGATGTACCAATAAAGTATGAACCAGGTTAGCCAATATAATAAGATGGCCCTTGCCAATCTGCTCAATGCTCTGCTGTTTCAATTGAGGCCACTGCGCATTGAAAATACGTTAGCTATTAAATGTAAGCAAACTCATTTTCATGACTTTACACGAAGTTGGCGTAAAATTATAGAAGGTGAATTCGTAATGACTGAAATTAAAGAGGATCATTGGTCTATCATGAAAAACCAGGAGTTGACCAAGATCGTAGCAAGCAATATCTATTACTAGATGAACAAGGAAAATGAGCATACACCACAGGTCAGATAACTAACTGTAAAATAGGAATAATCCATTTATGAATAGACATCTTTTTTCTATTAAGGAGCTTAGCTCCACCGAATTGCAAGAATTGGTAGATCGTACTATTCAAATGGGCCAAAGCGAGTCACATGCGGGGCTACTTGCCCAAAAGAATGTCGGGTTGTATTTCAAACTGCCGTCCACGCGAACGAAAACTTCGTACACATTAGCCGCTTCTAACCTCGGGGCGTCCATGGTAACCTATCACCCTGACGAATTGCAATTGGTAACAGGCGAAACCATAGAAGATACGGCACGCATCCTTGGCGAGTATCTGGACGTTTTGGTGATCCGGTGCCACCATATCGATGAAGTCCGCATGTTTGCTGAGCCGAACAAAATGAGCGTCATCAATGCTTCAACCGTGGAAGAACATCCCAGTCAAATCATTGGGGATTTAGCTGCCATCAAAGAACGATTTAACCGACTGGAAAGTATTAAAATCCTATTTATCGGAGAAGGCGGGGATATAGCGACATCCCTTCTTTTCGCTGGCTCGAAAGCGCCGGGCATGGAACTGCATTTTCTTATGCCCCCTGAATACAGTTTGAATAAAGAAGTCCTGAATGATGCGGAGGAGCTTTACAGGGAATCCTCGTCCACCTTTAAGATTCACCATGACCCTCAACGTTTTTTGGACAAAGTGGATGTTATCTATACAACGCGGTGGCGCAGAATGGGAGACGAGCCTAGCCCAGATTGGCGGGAGGCCTTCAAAGGGTTCCAAGTAACAACGGAGTTACTCAACAGGATGTCTGCTTCATCATCGACTATTTTTATGCACGATTTACCCGCGGAACGAGGTGCTGAAGTAGACGGCAACGTATTGGATGACGCGCGCTCGATTATTGACCAACAGGCTAGAAACAAATATACCTCGGCAAAGGCGCTATTAGCTTGGTGCCTGAGTAGTTGACTCACTCTGCCTCCCCCCGCAGGGTGGTGCAGGCGAATTAATTGTAAAGGAGCGCTATTTTGAGTGGTAACAAAAAAGTGACAATAACGACTATTCCATCTGATGCACATACATGGAATTTAGTTTATATCCAATTGTTTCTTGAAGAGTATGGTTTTCTTGCACAAAATATTGGCTCCTGTCCGCCTTACGATTTGACGATTCGTAAGTGTTGCGAGCATCAACCAGATTTAATCGTAGTAAGCACAGTTAATGGCCATGGTTATATCGAGGGATTAGAACTGGTAAAAAGAATAAAACAATCTGATTTTGTTAACAATGTTCCTGTAATTATCGGCGGTAAATTAACAACGAAAGGAAGACTGACGAGGGAAGAAAAAGAGAATTTATTGAAAGAAGGCTACTCAGAAGTATTTGAAGGAAATAGTGCTATTGGTGATTTTCCGGAATACCTTGAAATAATTAATGGCGTTCTTAACAAGAGAACTGCATGAGCATAAACATAAGAATGGTGTGAGCATGCCCTGTCAGGTATCTAGTCAAAAAGGGACATCTAAAGGTTCGAATTTCTTCAATTATATCAAGAAATGCAAATCGAATAAGAGTATTATTGTTCAACCTCGCATGGGGTTTACCTGTGCAGGCAAAATGAAAGCCGGCTTGGAGGCCGTAAAAAAATTAAATGCCAATACGATTGGAACGATTACTCTTGATGCGTTTACGAGACAAGGTGACTATAAATCCTCGAAAAAAGCCATAGAAAAAAATCAAGAATTAAACGGTTATCCCATTATTTCTCATGGCATTACAAAAACAAAGCTATTAGTAAGCAAAATTCAATCTGAAGAATTTCCCATTCAGATGCGCCACGGCACACCTTTGCCTTTAAACGTAATTGATGTGGCGTTAAAAGCAGGAATAGATGCAACTGAAGGCGGCCCTATTTCTTATTGCATGCCTTATAGCAGAGTGCCTTTGGCTGAAGCATTAAAAAACTGGGCAGAGGCATGCAAAAGGTTAGCTCCATGTCGAAATAATGGCGAAATAAAACATTTGGAAAGCTTTGCTGGATGCATGTTGGGTCAGTTATGTCCTCCTTCAATGCTGATCGCATTGAATATTCTGGAATGCCTTTTTTTTAAACAGTATGGCGTGAAAAGCGTTTCTTTATCCCATACACAATTGAATAACCGGAAGCAGGATTTTTCTGCGATATATATTCTTAGAAAGTGTGCTGCAGAGTTTTTGCCTGATATAGATTGGCATGTCGTTTTCTATACCTTTATGGGGCTATTTCCTGAAACAACTGTTGGCACTTTTAAAATACTTTTGGATAGTGCGCAAATTGCTTCGAGAGCAAAATGCGAAAGAATTATTGTAAAAGCCCCAATGGAAGCGCATAGAATTCCAACGATTGATGAAAATATTGCAGCATTAGAATTAGCCTCGCTTGTGGGTAACGATAAGACTGATTATATTCATCAATTCATAATAGATGAAGAAGAGGCAGATCAAATTTATTACGAGGCCAAAACCTTGATTGATAGCGTATTGAATTCTAGTGGTAATCTGAATGAATCAATTCTGATTGCTTTTGAAAAGGGAATACTTGATGTGCCTTATTGTCTTCATCATGACAATTTAAATAAGGTAAGATGTAGTATTAGTAGAGAAGGATATTTAAAGTGGGAAAATATTGGTAACTTACCATTTTCTAAATTCACATTGTGCAATAGAAAAACGAATAAATACCTGTTGGCAGAGAGATTATTATCGATGCTGCAGTACAATCGATATAAGTATGATTGTACCGCAGTGTGATATGTCCCGGTTTGACATTGAGGAAAGAATGAGAGCTGTAAAAGTACTTAAATTTGGCGGCACTTCTTTTTTAACGCTAAAGGATTATGACGCGAAAGCGAATTATCTGCATAATCGAATTAAGCAAAAAAAAGAAAAATTAGTTGTCGTAGTAAGTGGCATGGCCGGAACAACGGGCCGATTGCAAGAGGCGGCATATTCAATTAATGAGAATCCTGCTGCTAAGTTTAAAGATTCTTTATTAGCGACTGCAGAAATAGTTGGCATGAATTTTTTGGCGATTGCTTTAAGCAAGCTAAATTACAAAGTTGATATACTTGATGGTTATAAAAATGGCATTTTTACGGATAACAACTATACGGATGCTAATATACTTTTGTTAGATGAAAAAAACATTTCAGAACTAATTAGAAAAAATGACGTGATTGTAGTTGCCGGAGGGCAGGGCTTGAGCAGGTGTGGTAACATAAGCATGTTAGGCAGAAACAGCTCCGATTTAACCGCTATTGTATTGGCGCAAATGTTAAACGTAAAAGAATGCGAAATTTATTCAGATATTCCAGGGATATATACGAGCGACCCCTATATCGTGCCTGATGCAAGATTGATACCTGCTCTTAATTTTAAACAATGTGAAAATATTGGTATTCATGGTGCTAAAATTTTACATTATAGCGCGGTTAAATGGGCACATGAAAAAAACATAAAAATACAATGTAAATCATTCGATGAGACTGAAATTTCGGGAACGTTTATAGGAGGTGATTGTACACAGCCTATAGTCGTGCCATCAGATAAATTAATTTTGTTTGGTTTTGAAAACAAACGAGACGCTGATGCATTCGTAGCGGCAATAGCAAGTGTCGATTTGTCAAAATACTTTTTATTTGAACATGAACAATACGTTGTTGTTGCTTTTAATCAGTTGCCGATTGAGACAATCAATACCTATTTGAAATGTATGAAAAAGGGTGAGATTTTATCTGAAAAAAGTTTAATAACTGTTCATTATTCGGAATCAAATATTGAATATCATGTCGTGCCCAAAGAAGAATTGAATGAGAAGAGTGTTGAAATGCATGAAGAGCTTTATGAGCCTATTTCTTGCTCGAAAATAAATGATCGCAATAAGAAGAAATCAGCTTTAAGCCATTTAATAGTGAGGTCACGTAATGATATGTCATAGCAATCAAGATTATATTTATTTCCAAAAGAAGGTGGAATCGAATGCTATTACGTATCCCAATGATTTTCCTATAGCGATTAAACGGGCAAAAGGTTCCATTCTGGAGGATGTGGATGGAAATGTCTTTATCGATTTTTTAAGTGGTGGAGGAGTGCTCGCGCTAGGCCATAGCAACCCTCGCCTTAGTGAGGCTGCCTGTAAGCAACTAGAATATTGTTCGCATGCATTAGATTTCCAAACACCCATAAAAAAGGAATTTATGGAATGGAATTTAAAAATGCTGCCTAAAGCAATGCGAAATTGTTCTAAAATACAATTTTGCGGGCCAGCAGGAGCAGATGCAGTTGATGCTGCCGTTAAACTCGCAAAAATTTATACTAAAAAAAGTGATATTATTTCATTTCACGGTGGTTTTCATGGCAGTACGCAAAGTACTCTTTCCTTAACAGGTTTATTGTCCACTAAAGAACTGTTGCCCAATTTACTTCCGGGAGTTAATTTTTTTCCATATTCCTATTGTTATCGCTGTCCCATTAACCTTTCACCTAGCACTTGTAATACGAATTGTATCAGTTATTTACTTAATATGCTTAAAGATCCTAATAGCGGCATAAAAAAACCGGCGGCCGTGATCTTAGAGGTAATACAAGGCGAGGGTGGAGTCATTCCCGCGACTGAAAAATTTGTTCAAGAACTTAGAAGAATCACACAAGAAAATAACATTGTATTAATTGTAGATGAGATACAATCCGGCTGTGGTCGTACCGGCACATGGTTTGCATTTGAAAACTATGGCATCATTCCGGATATAATTACCGTTTCAAAAGCGATTGGCGGTGGATTTCCCGTGGCATTCATTATTTACAATGACAAACTGGACGTTTGGCAACCCGGTTCTCATACCGGTACATTCCGGGGTAATCAATTAGCTTTTGCTGCGGGTGTAGAGTTTATGAAGTATGTTTCCAGTACGGATCTATTAGCGGAAGTGACCTCGAAAGGTGAATATATAAAGAAAGAGCTCTATAAGCTAAAGGATAGGCACCCCATAATTGGTGATATAAGAGGGATGGGGTGCATGTTGGGTATTGAGATAATAAACCCAGCAACCAAAGAAGTACACTCTCATTATGCAAAACAAATCCAAGACATTGCTTTCAAAAATGGTTTGATTTTTGAATTAGGTGGTAGAGATGGATCCGTTATTCGATTTTTACCCTCGTTAAACATTTCAATGGATTTAATAAAAAAAGCATTAACTATCATTGAAAAATCTTTTAAGCAAATAGAATGCGATAAAAAACAGGTATTATAGAACTAAAACGAGTGCGCATGAGGGGTATAATGCTTTAATTCCGAAGTCGGAATTGAGATTACCTGCGCAAATTTATCAGATTGATTCGATTAATAATCACTTCCTTGTCTTAGAGCAACTCTGTAGCGCATAAGTTCGTAACTCCTTTTTACACCATCGATTTATGTTTGTTCATCTTTGTGTGGGCATGTGCAAATCTTTTTTGGTAGTAGATCTTTGGAGAACAGTCATAACGTGTTAATGAGGATTTCCATTCTTCAACCGTACTTAATAATCAGATATTGACGGGTCAATAGCCATAACTTTTGGTTTTTACTATGAAGAATGGAGTAATGTGGTACCACCATTATATGTATCCTTCATTGTCGGCTTCAGAAACGTCTCCGGCATTAAAAGAAAGTTTACCCTGAATAAAAATTTTACCTGTTATAATTCCTAATTTCCTAGCATTATAGCCATGGTGTGGGCACGGACTGCACATCCGTCTGCAATGTATTCTAAAGGTATGGATCTTTGGGATTTCATTAACTCAAAAAGACCTTCCGTCTGTTCCATTGAGACAACAGATATATCTTTGACTACACGATTTAGTGCATATTATAGGACGGCATTACTACTAAAGAATAAGATAAAGATGATAGCTGTTTTTTTCATTATTAATTCCTTTTATTGGATTTTAAGCCACCGTTTTTGGTGAAGACATTGTCATTTTAACCACTTTAGCTTGTTTTGGGAAATAAGATAAGAGATAAGCCTTAGAACTCCTGGTATCTAATAACTAACATAAGATTTTACGCATGGAGGCGTATAAAATGAAAATAATTCACTGTTTTTTCGTTATTTAGTGGAACGCATCACGTATTATTTTCGGCCAATCTGAACTGTTTTAAGCCATTTTGGACTATTTATTTCGATTAAAAAAATAACGCAGTATGATTTTACCCTCGCCGAGGTCGTTTTTCTTTTACAATAAATAGGTATTAATTTCTAATATAAGAACATCACTAATAGGCACTTAGGAGAAAATATGGGTCAATTTATATCAAGTGCACTGTCATATACCGTTGATTTAGCATGGGGATTGCCTTTAGTATTTTTACTTATAGGTGGTGGACTTTATCTTTTAATTTGTTCCCGATTTCTACCCATAGTAGGATTTATCCATAGTATAAAACTGATTACGGGAAAGTTTCACCATGAACAAGATACTAAATCCGAAGGACAATTAACCCATTTTCAGGCTCTAACCAACGCGCTTTCGGTCACTGTGGGTATGGGAAACATTGCAGGCGTGGCGTTAGCCATGACGCAAGGTGGACCCGGTGCGGTTTTTTGGATGTGGATTGCGGCCTTGGTTGGAATGAACACCAAATTTTTTGAATGTACCTTATCGGTGAAGTATCGCGGTAAAGATTATCTCGGGCAAACCCAAGGTGGTCCCATGTATGTTATTTCCAAAGTATTGGATAAAAAGTATCATTTTCTGGGCTATTTCTTCGCCCTTTGCGGTGTAGTGGGTACGCTTAGTGTGTTTCAAGTAAATCAATTGGCGTCGTATGTGGATTTTCACTATAGAATAAAACCCATTTTTGTGGGAATTACCTGCTCCATATTGGTGGGGATAATATTAAAGGGGGGTATAAAGCGCCTAGCAAAAGTGACATCATCGCTTGTTTCATCAATGTGTGTGTTTTACGTTTTGAGTTGTATCTATATAATTTTTAACAATATCAATCAGGTTCCTCATTTATTAGGGGTTATCGTATCCTATGCATTTTCAGGAGAAGCATTGGGCGGCGGTGCCATGGGTATCGGGCTCATACAAGTTTTAAAAATCGGTGTAAAGCGTGCCGCTTTTTCAAATGAGGCCGGGATTGGTACAGCGCCCATGGCCCATAGTAATGCCCAAACTAGTGAACCTATTTCTGAAGGGCTGGTTGCCATGGTTGGTCCTTTTTTAGATACCATAGTTGTATGCACTATGACGGCTCTTGTAATACTGATTCAATTTCCCAATTATGGGTGGGGAGATGTTTCAGGCGTTTTATTAACTTTAAAGGCATTTGATTTGGCTATGCCTGGATTTGGCTGTCATGTTTTGGGTGTGGCCATTGTTTTATTTTCCTTTACGACTATGATTGGACTAGCTAATTACAATGAAAAGTGTTGGAATTTTATTTTTCGGGGACGATGGGGGCTAAGTCGAAATGCATTTGTAGTTTTCTATTGTATGGGAATAGTTTTGGGTTCTGTATCCAAACAAGATGATGTGGTTAATTTTATGGATATTGGATTTGCATTTATGGCCATTCCCAATATGTTCATTACCATATACATGGCCAGACAAATTAAAGATGACCTTGTTATTTACGTTAAAAAATATCTATAAGGCTTTGCGAATTTATTCGGTCGGGATGGAAAAGCAATTGCCGCATTATTTTTTCTTGGATAAGTATTATTCAGGCTTTTTTCTTTGTACTTTTAAGGGTTTGGCCAGTTCATCCTGTCGCTTTCTACCAGAAAATATTATATTTTCATTCAAGAAATGTTCTTATTATTTTCCCGTTACTTTTGTAAAATTACTATTTATCAGCTCCGAAAGAAGCTGATAAAACTTTTCGTGACTCAAGCGCGTAGGCCGATCCGCCCAAGCTTTTTTTCGTGTGCGGCATCACTTGTCCTCCAATTTGAGTTACCCTTTTCTGGTTAATTAGTAAAAAAATACCCCTGCCACAATTTTCAATATCTCTGAGCTGGCGGCAACGGATTTGTTTCGCAAGCCTCTTGATTTGTTTGAATATACATCCGTAGTAACGAATGGCGCGTTCATCTTTTTCGGGCATATACTGTGTGACTTCAGCCAAGAAATCGGACTTGAAAATTTCGGGCGGTGCCAGATTCTTCGGTTCGAATGCTGCTAGCTTGCGCACTTCCTCAATCAGTCTGCTGATTGAACAATTCGGGGTGGAGGGAAACAGTTGCAGCGGTGCTGAAGTCGACATATGATAGGAGTCTCGGTGACGTGGTTGTGGCGGTTTTGATGCAATAACCACATCATGCCGCCGAGATTTTACAAGTCACGCTCTCGGCTCACCATTTCGTCCCGCAAAGGTTTCGCGACGGGTTCTACCTAGTGGAAGCCGTCATTGCTTGTAAACTCCTTTTACTTCGTATCGTTTGGTGCCAGTCGATTCGCTCACCAACGTTTGGTTGTCGCCGATATTCCGTATCCCAGTCTTATTCCAGTCGAGGTTGTCCCGATCACGAAGTTTTTGCTCTATTGTGAAGGTTTCAGCGCCAGTATCGTCGCATGCTGCGATCGCAATAGATCGCGGACTGCCGATGGCAAGGCATGGTACTTTGTCGCACCTGAGAGCTTGCCCGCTTCGATTGATCACTTTCTTCCGATAAAGCCAAGCCAACCTTGGTCGATATTCCACCAGTCAGCGGGAGCTTCAACACCCTCGACCAAGAAACAGACGACATCTCGAAAACCTCCACGCAACAGTTTCTCCACGTGACTGGAGTGGTTGTCGAGCATGTATGAGAAGATGCCCTCATCCGACAACAAGGGGAAATGGTGGTCGATCACGCAGTCGAGAGCTTTGGACGCGTCGACCTGCTGAGTCGTCCAGAAACAATCGAAAAAGATAATATCGAAGTGATTTTTTGAGACCACAGCGTCTTGCCAGAGGGAATGAATTACCTGGCCTGTGCCGATACTGTCCAATTCCTCTTGCGCTTGGTCAGCAACCGTTTTGTGAGCTTCAACGACCACGTATTCAGAAGCTGCGGCGGCTAATTGCCGACCGGCAAGGCCCAGCCCCCAGCCAAGTTCTAACACGCGTGGTTTAGGAGTTCGGCACTCTTCAAGGCACTTATCAACGATCGCTTTGATCAGAGGTGCCTGCCAGTCAGCCATAACTTGATAACCACCGATATGCAGTCGCCCATCCTCGACCGTCGCACCGAGATTGGACCACTCATCCGAGTTAAACCTCTTGTGACGGAGTAACATCTCAGGCAAACAAAATTGCTCGACCTGTTTGGCGGAGACTGCCTTGCACATATTCGCTCCGAGTTCCTGACGAACTGGTTGCGACAGACTCTGCATCAGCCTCATAAACTCCTGCCCGAATAGCAGTTTTCTCAATTCGGCAAGCGCGTCGTTTGACGCGTCACCTGAGAGGATCGAACAAAAACGCTTCCAGGTACCGTCTAAGAACGGTTGCCTCCGTTCGAGAGGCAAATCTTTTGGAAACTCAAACTTATCGAATATAGAATTCTCAATCATAATTGCCCCCCGTAATTGTCTAGATGTGTTCTGCTCATGCACTCAGTATACATGGACTGGAAGCAGAGACCATTTCAAAAACAAAGCAGCCGAATTGGCGGCTCCTCGATGGCGGTTTCACGCACTTGGAGAAACGATGACGACAAATATGCCCCCAATGTACATTGTGTCAAGATCTATAGTGTCAAAATAATGTTTTAACTTGCTATTTTTGATTTGTCATCCTGATTAGAGAAATGATTTACAAGTAGTTGAAGATAGTGGTCATTTCGAATTAATTTATAGTCAATTACTTTAGGCGATTGTCTCTGAGCCTTCATTTTATCCACCGTCTTGCCAATTTTCTCTCTATCGATCAGAGAAAAACTTTCATGAATTTCTCTGTCTCCATAAATCGTTTTTACATATTCGGCGTCTTCAAGATTGATGATGTAAAAATATTGAGGTTCGGTGCCGTGCACGTTTAATATATTTATAGTAAATAGATGATGTCTTTTTTATTTTTGTTTTAGGCTCACTGAAATATCTTAAAATCGATTATGTCGGTCGTTTATTTTGTTTAAGGTTTTGTGGATGAGACCGCGTCATGCTGTATGATACTTAAACGCAATTATCGCGTTCAAAAATCTCATTTAAGTTTTAATTACTTACTCGATTTATTTTTAAAAAATCTGTAACATTATTAATTATAATCTATTAAGCGTACACGGCACCCGGCAATTCACCGTCAGTGAAATTAAGGATGGTGATATTCGGTACATTTTAAGACGTAATCCCGTCAGAGCTGAAGAAATCAGTAAAAGCCGCCAAAGCAAATCTGGAAAAAGTACAGTCCTACTGTGATGATAGAAAAACCTATCTTGCGGAACATCCGAGAGCTCGGACTGAAGTGGCCAAACGGAATGTAAGTAAAAAGATCAGCAAACTTAAGCTTGGCAGCTGGTGTTCAGTGGAGGCCAATGAACGTCATCTGACAATTGAAATTGATGAGGGGAAATTAAGGGAGGACAGCAAGCTTGACG
>JAJFLO010000262.1 GCA_021772675.1 Verrucomicrobiota bacterium
CGTGGCAAGTGAGCACCGCCGAGCGGAGCGAGACAGACGACCGGTAGGTCGCCCAAAGGGTGAAGCAAAGCGCAATCAACATTCATCACGAAGCCTGTTGCGGATCCTGGGGATACGGTAAATGAGGCGGTTGTGCAGAGAAAGTTCACGTTCTTATCCGGGGAGATCTCGTATCCTGTCCACGATAAAGGACTATCGGGAAGGTAACAACCCGAGATGGGATAGGAGAGCCGTAGCGTAGTGAAGACAGCCGTAGGCAACTCAGCAGGCGGCATAGTAGTCGCGCCGGCCTGTAATGGGCCGGACATGATGACCTGAGCAACGCGAAAGAGCCCGAGCGTAGCGAAGGGAGTGATACCGGGTAGCGGAAGAACGGCAACGCCTGAACCTGGTCAATAAGACCTTGTTCGGCTCAAGAGTGGCTTTTGACGTCCGACCGGACTAGTCAACTCTTGGCGCTGACTCGTTTGTCAAACCTGACTGGGAACCGCCCTGTGCGGACCCGCTTGCAGGGTGGTGTGGAAGCTGGGGGGCGTGAGCCCCTTGGCTATCCGATTCGGATCGGTTTTAAGTATTTGAAACGGATAAGGTTTTGGCTGTATCGTCTATAACGTCTGCTTCTGAATTGTCCTTATAAATTCCTTCCGAAATCACTCGCTCTGTGATTTCATCCAAGTAAGATCTTAGAGTTTCAGAGAGCTTTTCGTATTCAGGCCACAAGGTTTGATCCACAAAACTCGCAGGGACCTTTGTCATAACAGTGGTATATCGTTGCCTACGGTATCGATAGGGCTTGAGCCCGTACCTTCGCAGAAGTGCCACTAAGAGCTTTCGTGACCATGAGTCGGGTAAGGTGAATTTATACTCAATTGGAGGATCAATTCTCTTCGTTTCATCTAAACGCTGCCGAATGCGTTCAAGAGCACTGGCGGCCGCAGCACGCTCTCCATCGGTAGTCGCACCACTGAAGAGTCTTTCTATTCGACGGAGTTTTTCGATTAGGTCTCTTTCTTCAATCATTTTTTTCAAGTTCCGAACGTCCACGATGATATACGTCCAATCCGATATCTCGTTGACTGTAAATACCGGATTGATGGCAGCCCAAATTACGTCAAATCGGGCGGGGTTATTGGACGTTATTATCGATCGGTTTGTTATGATTTTTTGTGATTTAGGTATAAGCCTCGTCGCCAGCCTTCATTGCTCCTTCGATTGTGCCATCAACGAACTCTAGGCCTGGGAAAAATTCATCTGACGAATAAGAGCTTGAGCTATATTTGTAGATGGCAAACTCCCAATTATTCATTTTTCCGTTATACTTCAAGCGACAAGCTTGGGACGCTTTCGGAGCACCATCATCTCGGTCAAGAAAAAGGAATCCTTTCGAAACCTGAAAGCGAGCTAAATATCGAATCCGTTTACCTTGGTTATACGTGTTGATTATTTCATCGATTTTTTCTTTAACATCATCTGTAATCTTCATATTACACTCTCATAACGAATTAATAGTATTGGTGACATTCAACAGAAGTATTTTGGAATAAATCATTTACACATAAATCATTCCACTACTGAACGTGGACGACCAACTTTACGAGCACTAATACGTCCATATTGCCAATCCAAATTTGTTAAAAATTCTTTATCCCCTATTGCCTTTTTTGTACTTCTAAACAGGTCCTCGTCCATTATTCTTTCCCGCTCATCAAGTAAATACTGCCGGTAAACCTTTTTACGTATTTTATCATTCTCACCCAGTTCTTGCCAAAAAAAATAGAAGGCTTTGTTGACTAAGGGATCATCCACATCACTGGTAAAACTACGAGCGCTTGACCAATAGTAGTCCCAAGCATATTCGATTCCAGTTATCTTAACACGCACTGGGTTCAGTTCAATATAACGGCCAAGCCGACCAAGATATCCCGATTTCTGGATGAGAATTGTTTTGAAACGGTCTTCCCACAAATGCCCTTTACCACCATGTGTCTTGTGATAATAGAGACTATAACGTGAACACACTTTACTCATCCAACTCGATAACTCACCTTGATCGATAACCTCTACTGCAAGGTGAAAATGATTGCTCATTATCACCCAATGATAAATATTGATCGTAAATTCCTCAGAAAAACGCACAAGCAATTCAAGAAACTTACGTTTATCTTTATCAGAATTAAAAATCCATTTCCGGTCATTTGCTCGATTGTAAACATGGCAAACTCCCTGTCCAAGGCGTTTTCGGGGAATTCTTGACATAATTATTACACTTATACATTAACTTACCATTAGTCGTTTAAATATAAAAGAGATAATTTAAGTGTAATAATTTAATATACAATGAGATCTGTTGAATGTCACCGATAGTTTAATATTTATTTTAATATACCTTACGGTAATGCTATATAAATATAAATATAAATCTATTATTTGACGAAAAAAACTCTTGGAAAGGGGTAGTGTGTGGGATATCGGCAAAAAACGAAGAAGATGCACAATTTAACCGATTGACAGCGAAGTGGTTACATCTTTCACGAGAATGACGTTATAGTCTCAAACACTACCAGCGCATTGAAAATAATGAAGGAAAATCCCGGCTTAGCACAGCAAAACTGTTACTTAAGATTAGTCGCCGGATGGTTATGAATGAGCGCGTTTATTTGCCTTCAGAATGGGTTAATAAACCAGCCCC
>JAJFLO010000263.1 GCA_021772675.1 Verrucomicrobiota bacterium
CGATAATTTGATTCAAGCAGGTAGAATCATCCACAAAGAAATCATGGATCATTTAATCATCAATGAAAGTGAGTATTACAGTTTTCGTGATTCAGGTCTTCTGGATAAATTGAGACAAAGTAAAAAATATGCACTGAAGTACCTGGAAGAGAAACGAATTCGTGAAGAAGGTGAGAAAAAAGGGAAAGAGGATGGCTTTATTGAAATGGCAAAAGCAATGAAAAAAGACAAAAAGCCAATAGAAGAAATTCAAAAATACACTAAACTTTCCCCGAAAGAAATCGAGAAGTTATAAGTCACAATCGGATTTGGCTAACAAAACATTCCAACGTTATGCAGCAATGAAGATTCCTCTAAAACTTAAATGTTCAGAATGTGGAGAAGACAACACTATTTTCGTTGATCTCAAGGAATCATCGGTATCGACGACTGGTAGCTGCGGCCATCATATCTGGGGTGCGTTAGGTTCAGGCATTACGATCGAGAAAAGATTGCTTTATCGGTCAAATTATGAACTTTTAGATCAGAAAGATTTTAATTTATCAATTGTCTTCTCCGCTATGGCTTTCGAGTGCGAGCTTTCGTACTTACATAACAAATGGGAACGGCTCTCAGCGTATTTCGAGAAACAGCCTTATCTGTCCGATGAGGAGCTTGAAGAAATGCTCCGTAAATACGCGAACATAGGGAAGAAGATTGATTATGTGTCTGAACTAATGCATTCCGATGGGTTAGATGACTTTGTCAATACTGATGAAGTCTTTAGACGATCTGTCACTGAAGGATTCCCAAATTTGAACATCGGTAATCTCGCAAAAGACTTTCAAGAAAATCTATTTTGGCCACGTAATCGAATTCTGCATTTAGGTGATACGAAATATGATCGGAAAGACGCTGTTGGCTGCTTTAACATAAGCACATTGGGTATCGCCATTTTTGATAAAATGAACGTGATAAAAAGTACTGAAACCGAATTGAAATTGCATACGAAAGCATAACATGACACTGGAGTTAATCCTGAATTCTCGCCGCTTCGCTATGAGTATTCAGGATAGCTCAGTTGATAGTTGGGCGAAGGAAAGTAAATGGAACTGTTTCTCCAAATCCTAAAATTTGCCTCACTCGCTGTTGGGACTGCGGCTGGCTTGATAGGCACACTACGTGAGACAAGAGAAGACGGTTCCGAAAAATTGACAAAACCGGGCCGTGTTCTAGTGGCTTTACTGATCTCTTCCGGATTTATTGCTGTAAGCTCCCAATCAATTGAAACATACCTCAAGTACAAGGCGGATAAGCAAAATGCAATTGAACGCCAACAACAGATAGAGCAAGCTCAGGATTTACTTACACAGGTATCTCGTCAGTTAGCTCCTCTGTATCCTTTAGATGTTTCTATGCAGATAAGTTATCCCAAGGAACATAAGGGATTCCAAGCCTATTTCGAATGGTTGATACAACGCCATAGAAAGCCAAACAACCTTCTTTTGGCGATCCCTGTAAGCCGGGAATCTAATGATGCTCCAGATGAAACACGAAATAGTTTAGAATATCCAGCCAAGGTTCTTCTTGAACCTTGGCTGGAAATATCTTTTTTTAAGAAAGGAAATGAAGACTGGAGTTCACCTGATTTGATTCTTATGGGAGGACCAGAACTCAAGAGACCCGATCTATGGTTGGGCGCATACGGCGGTGTTGGAATCGAAAGCATGCAAACAGAGCACGAATATATTTCAAATACTAGCTTCACATATTCCCTTGTCAGACCTGAAGAAGCAGTAGTTTCAAATATTACATTACGGAATCCTTTGGTCGAGAGAGATAATGGAGAGATTATTAGCTATCTTGATCTAGATCAAGCGACGATGATTGTCGACATCACTAATTCGAGAAATGCGAACGGAGTTCTCGACCGTATTAAATTTACTTTTCGGACAGGAAATCGAATTGGATCTATTAATATCACGTCTGATGACTTAATAGAATGGGAGGGATATCGGGATGAAAAAGAAAAACGATCAATATACCGGGTAAAACTTCAGGCAAATACAGCAGGTATTAGCCGACTAAAGAGTTAACTGACGAAACAAAAATCCCAACAAAAGAATGGACTTATGACAAAAACATCTGTTACTATCAAAGCTGCTTGGATAACTGCTGTTGCGACGCTTTTATCCGTTATTCTGTCTGGTGCATTAAACCACTTTTCCAAAAAAGAGAAAATCCAAGAGGACCTACTCACTTCACTTCTTTTGAATATTCCGGCCAATTCAACAATTACGATCACTATTTCACAAGCTGGAGACAAAAATAGTTCTGAAATTGAAGCCAGTATCAGGAAAAAAATCCTGAATAGGTCATCACTAAAAATAATAGAAAGGTCTAAGCTGTCTCAGATTTTAAATGAGCTACGATTGGTAATACCCAAACTAGATAATCGTCACCAACTATTTCAATTAGCAAGATTAAATGGAGTCGATTACATCATCGAAGTTGATCAATTGGACAATGTATGGAACGTAGTAGAGGTAGAATCCGGAATTATTATTGCATCTTTGAAAATTTAAGCTGCTCAAGCATAACAGTCGGATTCACTCTAACTGGTATTCCGCTGCCGCTACATACCAGTAGAGGGGGCCTTAGGGTCATAGTTTCTTATTGATGTCAAGCCTTTTTTCCAAAATTTTGGCAAAAAAGTCTCCTCCTGCCTCAAAAATAAACAAAATTTTTTGAGCTATTTGTGATATTTATCTGTCGGCATATATAGACTGTTATTTGTATTCATAATCACTCCTATTGACTGGTAACAGATTTGTTCGTGATGTGAGTGGCGTTGCCTGGATCTCTTTCAGTTAGAGATAGGGATAATCCATGCTGTATTGTACAACGAACTCGGGATTAAAGAGAAGCGTATTCAGCTTCACACAGCCGGTTCTGAGTTTCTCATGCATCTTACGGATTAACGCCAGGCGGGGCTCTATGACCCGAGCTGCGTCGAATATACGACGTTCTCGTATATGGACCAGCGACCTTCAAAGGAGCCATCTCGTCTTTGCATCGTCACGACATCAAAAACCATTAAGCCTGCCCATGCCGAAGTGAATACGCTAAATTATTTCGTGCTTGATTGCTTTAATTCATCACAATATTTCCTCCACCTAATCAAGTAATTTTTGGCCTCGTTGATTCCGGAAAGATCATAACTTTTCCATTTTTCATTGAGGGATTTGTTGACCACATCCAGATAGAAAAACAGCTCATTTTCAGATGGGGCTGGTTTATTAACCCATTCTGAAGGCAAATAAACGCGCTCATTCATAACCATCCGGCGACTAATCTTAAGTAACAGTTTTGCTGTGCTAAGCCGGGATTTTCCTTCATTATTTTCAATGCGCTGGTAGTGTTTGAGA
>JAJFLO010000264.1 GCA_021772675.1 Verrucomicrobiota bacterium
GGTTTTGTCACCCAATAAGATATTGTATATCAGACTTTCTCCGATTATAATATTCATTTCAGCTACAAGATGAGTGTGGGATTGTACATAATCCTGGGGTGATGGCATAGCTTGATTTACATGATGTATTTCCTGGTGATACGGAAAATCCACTGGGGCTTCCCTGCACACATATTTATTTTCTATATGGAAAGGAATGTTCTTTAACGACAATTTCGTGTTCTGAAATATGAGATTTTGATGTTTATTCATTTACATATCCTTATTTAATCGGTTGAAATTAGATGTGCATATTATCTGCCAAATTTTTAAGACGGAATTTATGTTATTCTAAATAAGGCAGTTACAAATTTTATATTGATTTTCAGGGGAGTTTGGGTGGGAATTGCGATTGCATTCTTAATGGACTATTCTCAGTTAGAAAATCTGATTCTCACAAAAACGAGCATTTTCTAAACGTTAATTTTTTATTTTCACCATAAATCAATTATTCTGTCATTTTATCTTATGGTGAAAATTCGTCATTTTAATGCAATCAGGCAATAAATTATAGTTTTATTTTGAGGCTTTTTATGAATAACAATGATATTCTACTTGGCGATGTAATATCCCAATCAACAATGCCTATGTATTCAGTGGCGGAGATAGAAGCGGATGATTGGAAAAACTGTCACATTCTGAATTCAGTAAATCAGGCCTACAGCACCCAATTTTCCCAAAAAGAAGAATGCATACTGGGACGACCTCTTTTTGATTCGGTTGAGGCTTCAATGACTTTTATCCCGGAGTATTCTAAGGATTATTTTCTTCAAAGACAGGAGAATGTTGCAAAGTTTTTGAAGAATAAGATAATAGAGTATGCTGAAGAAACAGTACGATTTGATTTTCAGAATGGGACAAGCATAGATTATGCCCACGTTTATGATGCATTTATAAATCTTTGTAGATATCAATCAGTTCTTTTTGGTCTTATGTTTCTTTATAAGGTTGACGATCATGGACTGGGTGATACCCGGCACAACCCCTTACCTCCCAATTTATCTCCGGTTAAAAATCCCCGGTTGTATCCTGAGTTGGATCTAATACCCTTTCCATTAATAGCTGAGAAATCAAACGTTCCAATATTTATTTTTGATAAGGATAAAAATTTCTGCTTTTGCAATGGGAAATATCGCTCAATGTTCAAAGAAAGAGGTATAAAAGAACGTTCTGGTTCACTATTTCAGATAGTCGATCATTTACTGGCATTTACCCCAAAAGATCAACAAAAGAAACTGGAAATTGAACTGGAAACAAGGTTAAATCGCCTGCTCAATTGCACGATTACCAGCATTCATTTACAAATCAATTTGGATTTTGACATACTTTGCGACGATAGGCTGAAAAGTCCATGCCCTGCCGGAATTCACATCGATAAGATTTTCTTTAAGGATGATTATTGTTATATAGGGTATGTCGTTATTGGAAAATCATTATCGTTTGACAATAAACTTGAACACAGTGACAATTCATCCAATGAAAAAACAAGAACTCAAAAACGAAAACGTGAGATTGATCTTAAAGATATAGATACCAACCTTTGGGCAGGTAAAAAAGAAGAAAAAAATCTTAAACTTCTAGGCATTGATGTTTTGCGTGAAATCAAATCTAAACTGCATAACAATGTTTTAATGATTGTTGGAGAAGAAGGATCAGGCAAGGAATTTATCGCTAATTATATTCATCAGCAAAAACAAGGAAAATCACCATTTATTCCTATATATTTTGAAAAGAAGGGTTGTGTATCTGATCAAATATATAATCAAATCCCACGAGAATTTAAGAATCAAAGAAATATGGATATTAATTTATTAGAGAAAGGTATCCAGGATGGAAAGCCCGTTCTACTTGACCTCGTGACACTTTGTTTCCAATGCCTTAACAATCTATCTGTTGCCAAAAAGAAAGAATTATATTCAATTTGCCATGAACGAAAAATAAGACCATCAAGTACTCATGACACGGTAATCATTCCAGAAGATACAATCCTGATCATATGTTCAGAACACAGTTTTGATAATTTGGTTGAAGAAGTCAAGTCAAAACCAAAAGCTAAACGTGAAATTCAAAAGATACCATCAATAATGATTCCTCCGTTGCGCAAGCATATAAAAGATATCTTTCCTCTTGCAAATAGCTTTCTTGAATTCTTCAATATTTTACAAGGGATCAATAGAAAATCATCCAAAGAGTTGAGTGAATTATGTAAACAACTATTTAAATCATATGAGTGGAAGTGGAACTGTCGAGAATTGTACACCGTTCTTTATCAAGCAAATTTAGAATCGAAAAAATCAGTCATAACCATAGATGATTTGAAAAAAACAATATTCAAAATCCCTTCTAAAAAAATAGTGCTTAAAAATAAAATAGAGCATCCTACATTATATGAACTTCGAAATGAAAATTATACTGTCAAAGAATTGTGTGATGCAACGGGTATGCCTGAAAAAACGATATATCGTTGGTGTATGAAGTATGAAATTTCCATTCGATCAGTCAGGAATGGATAGATATTTAACACCTTGATAGAATGCGGGTAAGGTATAATCAATTTCTAATAATTTTACATTACGATTACGCAGTTTATCTTTTTCATATTTTAAAAACTCATACTTGACAAAACCATCCAAGTCATTTGCCCAGTCTCCTAACATCTCTTCCACCGTTTCAGAAATTTCCTCATTAAGCCAATTAAAATCCCACGTATAATCGCATGGGAAATGTATAAAAAAACTATTCACGTATAGTTCTTTTACCGTCCAATGAGAATCTCTAATCCTATAAGGCTCAGTTATGTTTTTATCCAGATCTAAAATAAGAATAGATGGAGTATCTTTACTATATTTTTCATCTCTAAGCCGTATCATTGCATCCTCAATTGCTTCGGTAGGATCACTTCTTAAATTAAATTCGGTAAAATATGTTCCGATAGCTCGGAAGTTTTTTTCGGTAACAACTTTCGCACAGAGATATAAATGCTGAAAGGTAGATCCGTGAAATAGTACGTTTGGTGTTTTTTCATCTTTCATTAGTAACGAAAATTATTCAAAGAATTAAAATGTTACGGTTATACCGGTGATAAAAAGTGGCTGAATGTTATCCTAATTAATTTCATTCTCTCCAGATGCCCTGGAATTGAGAGCATTTCTGTCTACAGACAATTGGAAATGAAAAAAAGCCTCACTCTATGCGATTCCTTTCATGAGCATCGTTGGACATGAGTTTTGCCGATACTATTCTCACAGACTTAGCGGTTCAAGAATGGTTATTGTTTCACCGTGCTTGGTATTTTCAACATTGCCCATCATCCAAAAAGTGCGCAAAAAAAGTTAAAGCTGATGTGTCCTTTGCAGTGAAGATTCCAAAAGTACACTCTCATATTTTTCGCCGAATTCAGTTTCATGTTGCCTGTAAGTGACATACCAATATATAAATATTCTGATCTGTAAGCAGCATGACTAAGATAAGGCGAAAACCCTCGACATTGATCAAACTCATTGTTTCCACACTTCGTGAAGAACCTATTTCGCTCCGGCGTCTGGACATCAAGCTGAATACAAGCAGCCGGTCAGTTCAGGAATATACAAAGCTTTTGCAAGATTTGGGAATAGTGGCGATGAGGAAGATTAGGAAAGGTGGTAATGTTATTACCGCTGTTGGGCTTACGAAATATGGAACAAAGTTAAGAATTTAATGTGCTTTTCGGCTGTTTTAATTTGGTGGAACTGTATATTTCCAATTAGAATATTCTTGGTTTTCATTTTTCATCGCTACTGAAATAGAATTCGTCACAACAACTAAAATGTCAGCATTTTGAGACAATCTTTGAGTGAAGGTAAAATATTGTCTACCTCGCGTGAAATGATTGCCAAAATCAAACCGCTAAGGCGATTGCAAGAAAATAACATACCCCCTCAGTAATTTGGATAGACAGCCTCAAACTTGAATCCCATCGTCTTATACTTATCTGGCACAAATCACTTCTTTATTTGCTTCCTCAAGTATAAAAAATCAGAAAAAACTCCTTTGGGCTTGGTTTAATAGCCTGTCGTGGCATAATATAGAATAAAATCAATTAAAACTTTCAAAAGTCTATATTATGCCAAAAAATGAAATAAGGATCTGTTTTAGCAGTTGTAACCCGATTAATACAATAGACTTGCTGCTACAAAAGAGCGGCATGAGCCTTCGTACATTGCGTCGAAGAATGAAAATTTGTGGCGTCATA
>JAJFLO010000265.1 GCA_021772675.1 Verrucomicrobiota bacterium
ATGCTATCATCAATAAATATATTTTAAAAAATCAATAAACAACTAATAAATTTTGGAATGGAGTTTGTAGTGACCAAACAAAAACACTAAATCGTTGAAAAATAACTTGTTACGACTTTTAGGTGTGAAAGTTCGGTTAACTATTTATGCAACAGTTATGGGGGAACGTTTTCTATGTATAAAATTCTGGAAAACGTTATGAAACAACGTCTAGCCTAGATAATTCATAACCTTTTTATTACGAGCTATAATCTTACTCAATATCAATGAGTTACAAAATTATCCGGGTTCAAAATAGTTTCCACTACGGCGGATTTTCAACACTATTCCTGTGCGCGGATAAAATTCATAACTCATTTATTTCACGTAAGCTAATAACTCTCATTACAAACGTTTATGAATTATCCAGGCTAGTTTCTGTATCTTAAATTTATGAGCGCGTCACAGTTCTCCAAAGGAGAATTGTAGTCCCGTCCCTCAGCGGGACGGGACTACAAACTCCGGCAATTCACCCATAATTGCTGCTATTTATGCCTCTTTTAGGGGCATTATGTACGGCGGAAACGATCGATTTTTCATAGAATTAAGTTTTTCATTCGTATCCGTAATCTTAAGTTTGTCTCGGCAAAGACGATGTCCGATCGAAATTACCTGAACGAAGACCGGCTAAGAACCCGATGAGAGCGTAGATGGATCGTACTCGGTCTTTTTTCGATTAAAATTACGAAAAAACCTGTTTTCATCCGAACTGTTTCTTAGCCTGAATAATTCACCAGGTTTTTCTCCATGGGGGGGACACTTTGCTTTCACATCTCACCGTATTTTAATACGGTTTTCACCGATAGGTCTACATTAATTAATTGATATAGAAAGAGTTAAGCACTCTCACGACAAAACGCGTGAATTAATCAGGTTAGGAACGCGAATAAAACCTGTTTTTATGCAACCGAAAAACGCTGTAATTCCGAGCGGGTACTCTCTCAATTCAGGGGTAGGCCCAACTATGATCCGAATATCTTTAAGTGGTTGTAGTCGCGGCCTTATTAATTTCTTCTTGAGCTTTTTTGTTGGCCTCTGTAATCATAGTGTCAGTTTTCTTTTTGGTATCAGAAGCAACCTTGTTAGCCTTGATTTGCGCGTTAGCTTTCATCTGAGAGGCTTGGCTTTTGGCCTTGGAATAGGAGTCGTTTGCCTTTTTAACCATATCGGTAGCGTTAGCTTGTGCCTGGGCAACGTTACCATGTGCATCTTCCGATGCTTTAACGAGCTTTTCTTTTGCCACTGAAATATCGTCACCTGCCTTAAGTTGGGCTTCTCTTATTTTTTGCCTGTAATTATCTCTGGACTGAATATTTTCCTTTTTAGCATCTATTATCTTCTTGGCATTATTCTCTTTTTGATAGGGATCTAATTGCTGATCATAATAATCGGAGGCACTCTCAGCGATGGCAGATGCTTGCAAGTGAGCTTCTTTAAGCTGTGAATTATATTCTTTTTGAGCAAAGGTTTGCCGTTGGTTTACCACTGTTTTTACTTGGGAGAGAAATATGTTTTGAGTATTCGTAGTCGTCATAAAAATCCTAGGCATGAAGATGCTTTTTGATTTTCTTTTTTGCTTTGTGCGCAGTATTACTTACACTTTTCCCGACTTTATCAGCTTGCGTTTTGGCGTCATTTCCAATTTTCGTTACCTGGGACTGAGCATCCTTAATACTTTTGGCTGCTTCTTTATTGGCTTCATCGATAATTTGATTGGCAGTCTTTTTAGCTTGAGTTAACGTATCCTGCGTCTTTTTATTGATATCTTTTGCTTTCTTGTTAGCATCACTTATCAATTTATCTGCTTGCTTCTTAGCTTGGGTCTGAGTCGCTTGAGTTGTCTTATTGACGCTGTCTATTTGTTTCTTGGCACTCTTTTGTATTTCATTGACTTTCTTCTTTGCATCGTTAATGATCTTCTTCGTGTCTTCATTAAGCTTTTTTACTTCTTTGTCAGGGTTGGAAAGTCCCGTTTTGATCGATGTCACGTAGTTATCGGCACATTCCTTTACGTCGTGTGCCGCAGTCGCGGCATCTGATGTAATCTTGTTGACTTCTTCGTTTGCTTGCGTTTTCAACACTTTTGCCTCTTTAACTGCCAAATCGATGTAAGGAGCGCCGAGATCGAATAATTTCTTGAAAATCGTTTGTGCATTATCCTGAATATACGTTTCAATTCCCGCGATGACATCCGTAAAATGATTGATTTTAAGTTCGCATTGTACCGTAAATGACATGCCTGAAAAATCGAATGATAAGGCGAATTTATTTGAAAAGAGCTCGGGGTTTAAGATCATATCCCACACCACGGTAATCATCGCTTTAAAGTGAATCTTGCCAATATTAATTCCGGATATTTTTATCGGTCCGAGCTTGAAATCAGCACCATAATCGAATTTGGTATGGGAGCTTAGATTGCTGTGATTTTCTAAATTGCAATCAAGAATGCAGTCAAGGGGCCCTGATTTTATATTCAAGGAAAAGGCTATTCCATTAAAGTCGACTTCTGCATGCGCCTTAAGCTTTTCGAATTCCATAAAGTTGATAACAATATCGCCGGAGATGAACGGCGAACTTAGAGATCTCACTTTGAAAAATGGACCGCCAGCGGGAACAATCTGACGTTTCCTGGTTTCCGCATCGGCATTGCTTTGGCTTCTTAAAACCGGGCTATCGACGATATCGACCCATCTGCCTTTTTCTTGTTTTTGCTTTACACTATAGCCCTTTCCATTCCCCGACATTTCAAAGATCTTACTTATTTTAATAGGGGGTAGCTCAATATCGCCATTAATCCCCATATTGATTCCTACCTGGCTATTTATAACTAATTTCGCGTGTGCTCCGGTAAACCCCTGGATTTCGATGATGCCGTTTACACCAAACCCTCGAGGAACAATATTACCGATGGGAAGAACGGTGTCAGTTTCTGCGTAGTACAGCCAAAAGTCTCTGATCTGTAAAGCCGAGAAAAAGGAAGGCATCCAACTTGGGTAGACGCCAAATTTTGCCGCAACAACCGTTCTAAGCGAAAGCTCTTGAATATACGTACTCAGATAAACAGGGTAAACGACATCGGGTAGGATCTTGCATATATAACCAAAGGCGTTCGAGGCGGCCTTCTGACCGACAATAGAAAATTGTCCCTCAAAGCCGAAATCTGCGGCCGGCGGCGGAGTGTAGTAAGCGCCAAAGCTAACTCCAAGTTCATTGAGCCGAACACCTAATAGATCGGAGGGAAATGGAATACTTTTGGGATCTCCCTTATTGCTTTTATTTTCAACCTGGAGCATTCCCTGAGTTTCAGTAGCACCGATGAGAACTTTCCCTGTTACAGATAGATTATTCCCGATAAAGTTCATCTGGGTCGAGCCTTGAACCACCAGCGAGAGTGGTTTCGGAATCAAAATGATATAGACGTTTCCAAGAGAGAAACCTCCATCACCGGCTTTTATGGTAACTCCGCCGGGCATATTAACGCTTAGTTGGCTATTGGCAATGGGAGCCGCCAGAGTGGTTTGAAAAAGCAAGGTGTCGCACCCTGCAATGGAATGCAGGTTTTTAGCACCGGCATTTTCTTTTCCGGAGGACTTCAAGTCAATTTGGACTGCGAGCGAGACTCCCTTGACGATGCGGACAGCCTGTCCGCTGCCAACAGCAGGAAAACTGCGGGTTGTATTATTCACTCCCCCTGTTGTTGACGGTTGGTTTTTGTCGACATTGCCAGTGGTATTGGTCTGTTGGACATAGGTGGAGGATGAGGTGCTTCCTCCGCTTCCACCAAGGCCGGGAAGCGGTTCCGGCAGGACAACATTATCTGCTTCGAGTGAAGAAAGAACAAATGCAGCATCTTCAAATTTCATGAAGTCCAGGAATTTAAAGGCATTGCCAACAGCACCTGGAATATCGGAAAACTTCCAATTAGCCTTTGTGGCAATACCCAATATAAATCCCCAAGTCCCGGTTTCCTTTGTAGCCAAAAAGAAGGCCTCTCCCAGCGTTTTTGAATTGGCGCTGAGAAAAAAGACTCCAGTAGTGAAATTCCATTGAAAAACAGCCTCGGTAAGTCCGACATTGAGACCTGTGGGAATGATAAGATCGAACGGCAGGCCCGAGCAAAGCACAAGATCTTTGACATTCAGAGCCTTGTTTTCTTGCATTTCCCATTTTCCGACAAATAAATTCTGTACTCCGAGATCGTATTCCAGTGAAAACGTTGATTTGCCAACAGTGAACGAGCTGAGAAGTTTTCCCTTCAGTTCTCTTTTTTGAGTCTGGGGACTGATATTAGAGTTAATATCACAAGAAAAACTGAGGGCAATCTTTGATTTGCCGAGCAAGATTTTATGAACCGTGGCTGCCTGACCTTTGAAACTAAATTCTTTAGTCTGAGAGTTAACAACAAAGGCAATGTCCTGAAATGCAATATCAGAGAATTGAGAGGGAATCTTTATTTTAAACGGTTTAAAGAATCGCCCTAAAAGATCTGTCAGGGTGAACACTTCACCCGAGGTCGTGCTGCCGCTAAATATCCAACCAATATCTTCCCCCTGGTAATCGGCACTAACGGTTAAGTCGGTTTCCTCATTGAGTTCAAATTCAGCAGAAACAAAGCCGCTTATGGAACGACCACATTTGGATAAAAAGAAATGGACATTTTCTAACTGAACTACATCCAGATTCCAAGGCGTATCGAACCTGACCTCAAGCGAATAATTTGAGCTTCCAACCGTAGAGCAAAAGCCGCAGTCGGTGCAGATTAAGCTCGGCAGACCTTTTATGGAGGGAAACGCTTTCTCGATTAATGCAGTTAGATCGACTTGCGATCCCTTGCCAAGATAGCAGCTATAAGACATATCGGGAATACAGATGGTTCCCTCAATTTCCTGGCTAAAAAGAGTTGCCTTGCCAAATAACTCTATTGAATAACAACGCTGCTTAGATTCGAAAGGGTTCGTGATGGTTATTAACCCCTCGATGTCAGAGAGACTGAAAATATCTTTTACAACCTCCCATTCTTTACTAAGCGTTAAATCAAAAGTGAAAGATGAAATTTTCTTGCTCCTGCCGAAGAACGATAATTGTAAATAACGAACTGTAATATCCCGAAACAAGTCATCTCCGAAGGGGAAAAATTTTTCAAGGCTGGAGTCTTCGAGTAAATTGGCAAGCTCGGAAAAGGCAAAGTGGGATAGCGCCTCACTTTTACAGTCAAAGGTAATGAAATCACTACTGGGATCGTAGAGGTTAGCTGCAATAGGAATGTCAATCTGCATTGCATTACCTTTAAAAGAAAGGTCAGCTTCCAGGCGACAAAAAGTCATTGGATAAAAATTTGCATCAATAGTGTTAGTACTGGCAAACATGCTTGAGATCATTTGATACTGAAGAGGTAAAGAAAAACTGGAAGCAACCTGGGAATCGGCCGCAAGCAGGCCTTTTATCCAAATAAGAGGAACAGTGTTCTTAAACTCCAAAATGCCTTCCAAATCGAGAATACGTCCTCCGAGGAACCATGAGAAAAAGGAGGATTTTAGAATATTTCCATTACGCCTGTAGGAAAAATCGAGCTTACCTGTAAAACGCCCTCCCTTTACCAAAATACTTTTGTAAATATTTGCACCCTCTGTTTGTTGAATGTCACTTGCTTCAGGTTCGAAACCAAACATGGTTTGGAAATTATCAGGAAGGGTTTCAGTCGCTTTAGAATCAAAGAAAAGCTCCGGATTAATCCAGGAGCATTCCCCAAGAACCTGCTGACTTAGAGAAATAAAGCTTTGAGAAAAATGCCAATCCGGAGGCAAGTTATCTAAATGTAAGGTAACTTCTGGGGTTTGACTATCGATAAAAAAGCCAGCCTGGCAGCGGCAACTTATATTCAGAATATTTATTTGACCCATGACCGTTATGGATCGATCTTCTTCGGTTAATTGAGCAGCAGTGAGAATTAAACTATGATTGTTAGGCAAAATATTGCTAAAAAGATCATCAATTTCAGTTGAACCCAGTTCATCTACTGCCAGAGAAAATGTTCCGCCATTAATTTTATTATGAATAAATGTTTTGAGGTCGTTAAGGTTTGTAATCATTCTTTTAACTTTAATTTAGTCTGGCAACTACCGGAAAGTGGTCGGACACTAGTCGCCTTGTAACGGCTCTAAATTCGCTTTCAAGTGGATCGGGGGCATCAGCATTCATATAGTTTCCTCTCTGATAATCCTCTAGGATTTGTATATTTTCTGCTATATTTCCTACTCCCCCCAATCGGGCCATTCTTATTTCTTGTCTTAAGGCGTTGAAGGGGGCAAGATCAGCTTGGTCAAAAAAGGCTTGTTTGAAATGAGTACAAATATTGATTACATCGGAATCCATGAATTGGTAGCCTCGGAAAAAAATATTATCAAGACACTCCTCTCGAAAATCATCCCTCCTTAGAGGGGCCGGGTCGGGAGCGTTGCGCTGGACTGGCCGGACAGGGCGTAAAGGTGGGATTCGGTTTGGGCGTAGAGATCGATGTGTGGATTCATCACCATCTATTGTTTGTTCAAATTCGGTATTGAGGAGGGGAACATATCTCGCGGATTCTTGGAGATTGCTAAGATTTATATTGAAATCGCCTAAAATAATCATTCTTTCTTGATCGTTGGGATCTCTCGTATGCAACCAATGTGAAAGGTCTCCAAGTTGCCATTCTGCCACATTTGCTTGCGGGGCTAGATGAACGGCAATAAGAGTATGCGGATTATTATTGTCACCTCCGACATTAAATTGTGCAAGGGCCGGTGGACGCCCAGCAACGAAGTGCCTGAATTGTGGCTGAGCCCCTCGAGCGGGGCGCTCCCTTGGTATTTCATCGATAAGAGGGAAACGTAATTGATTGTTATAATTTGCCGGAACTATTGTATTCCGAAATATGAAACCATAATACTCTCTTCTTGGATTATCTAGCTGTTGATGCTGGGGGAGGTTCCTTGCGACTTGGGATATTCCCCAGTTGAATTGGGGCCCTCCTTGGGCTGTAGCTATCAGGTTAAGCTGGTCGGTTAGCGTGGTTACTATCTCAATAGCGAATTGGGACATTAGCTCTATTATTACACAGATATCGGGTGAGTTTCCCCTGTTATAAATAATTTGAGCATATAGCTGTATTAGGCTTTCGCAGCGAAACTTTGTTGGTCCAAAATTCTCAATATTCCACGCCATTATTCTCATGATCTAAGCCCTAATAATGAGCATCCAGACACCTGAATTGCTCTGAGTTTTCGAATGTAATCCATGTATATTTGTGTACATTACATTCTTTTTTTCCTGCCATGCTCTTGTGACTATGTTACTTGTAAACCCACGACGAACACACTCATCACTTGTTTGTAGATTAAATATTTCACAAAGTTAGAAAATGGCCAACAGTAAAGTCGCACTATGCAAGACTACCGACATCTATTTCGGAGGACAAGCAACGGCGACGTTTTTTTTCAGAAACGATTTCATCCGATCACATTGAGATTTGTGCAGATTTGTTCCTGTTGGTACTTCCTTCATCAAATTATCAGAATCCTTTTGGATTTTCTTATCCTTATCATTTTTAGCATGCGGCAGGCCTAATGCATGACCGATTTCATGCGCAATTGTAGACGATCCCGAACTGCTCTCAATAACTCCGTATGGTGAGGAAACACTTTTTCCGCCCTTCACTGCACCGAAATTTACCTGTCCCCCAACCCCTTTGACTTTTCGTCTGGCGGTATCAGGGCGTGCTTTATCTTGAACGTCATGGACTAGAAAAAGGTGTACACAAGGTTTTCTGATTTTCTTGGCAAATTCTTTCATAACTTGACCACCGGTAACTTTTGCACCTCCGCGGGATTCGGATTCAGCAGATCCGTTTGTGACAATTTTCTCTAAAATATCCATAATTCCTCCACCCTTTTTGTCAAAAACCGCTTTGTTCCCCTGGAATACATCAGAGAGCCTTTGCTTCTTACCTCCGGGCATCCAATATATTCTACGTGCATCGAGTACAATTACTTCGCACAGTCGAATAGCGACCTTGCATTTATTTTGGTATAGGATATTATTTGCGTCCGTCATTTTAGTTGAAAAGTCATTGATTACCTTTTGTGAGGGTGATGACATTAATCGATCCGTCTTTGGTAATCCATCTGCTTCAGCTGCACCACCTTTACCTTTATCAGTTCTGATAATCCATAGGATACCACACCAACCATTAACGTAATCCAATAAATCTATCGGTCCATGTTTGGGATGATAATACAGCGTCATAGCACTATTCGGATGAATTGGTGTAGTAGCGGGAATAAAGGGGCCATCGGTTTTCTTTGGTGTCCATGGGGGAATTTTGTCAAGCGGACGAAAATCTTCCTGAAATGGCCCCTTTGGATATATAGGTCTCCACATATCATCAGGTGAATTGGTGAATATTAAGCTTCCGTTTCCGTTATTCTTTGCACCATCTTGAAAGATAATATCATCTTCGTCGGATAGATTATCCGTATCGCGAACAAGATCGCTGTCTTCACAATTACAAGATGTCGAGTCATCGTCACGGGATACTTCTTGTAAAAGACGTGATAAAATATGATCTCTTTGTCTTTCTTCATCTTGATTGTGAATGGCATTTGTTAATGCTTCGATGGTAAGCTTTCCGACCCCCTGTACCCGCTCAATATCCTGGAGGTCGGCAAACGGAGCAGCGTCAAGAATACGTTGAAAAAGAACCGGACCTATATCGATATCTCCGGGACTCTCTAACGCCGCAAGCGCTCTACTCTCTGAGATACGTTCACGCTGCCGAGCAAGTTGATTAATAAAATCTATGAGAATTTTGCTGTATATGTCCCTCATGAGATTCTCCTTATTTAGTAATTTTTATGTGATTTAGTGGTTTATTCAGATAAGGGGTTTCAACTATACCCGTCAACAGTATATTGATTGGTTAATCCTTCCTTGGCCGCGTTCATTTCCTTTTCCCGTTTGAGCAGTTTTACAGCTGTTTCAGGGAGGTCATCTAACTCGATCGGTATTCCAGGTATATTTTTCAGTCTAAACCAGTGTAGAGGAAGATCGTGAATTTCCTGTTTAATTCCCATGCTTAAATTCCTTATATAGTTTTATTATTAGTAAAGGCAAAACTAATTTATTGAATTCATTTGAGGCCCATGCGCCTCATCACCCTAATATGAAAGCCTATGCGGGTCTGTCAAATTATTCCAGGTATTTTTGCATCAAAATATCCATTTCAAATACCCATGGAATTGAGATTCATCTTTACTGAATTGCAATATCGTTTAATTTTTTCCTAGCAGTCTGTCGGACTTTGGCGTCGTAGCGAGAAAATTGATAAATTTTGGCCATTTTTTCACGGATTTGAGACGAATATTAGACATATTCACCGAAAATCCGAGGGAAAATGGACTAATTTTGCATTTTCGGAGTAGATTCGTCCAAAGTCCGACAGGCTGCTAGTACTCCGACTAACCTGAATAAGTCAGGTTAGATATTCCAAAATTGAATTGTGTCACACGACGAACAATTTATGAATTGACAGCTCCTTAAATAGTCGTCATTTAGTACTTGTTCTCCTGTGGTGAATTCGATATTCATTTATTTGTTTTTAAATGTCGAACGTCGAATACTGTCGTAATGTAGACTGAAGATAGTCTCGCGCGCAGTCGCGGGACTAGTTCAAGAGATTTGGTCAACATCACATTAAAATAGGTCACTATTCTCTACGAGCTGGAACCCTTCGCCTTCGGAACCGCCAAAACTCACCAATCTCGCCATCGTTTTGGCGTTCCGCCAAACACGCTCTCGTGACGAATCCGTTTTTTCGAAGCGAAAAAATGCTCTGGCAGCAATAAAATAAAAAAAAGGATGAAAAAAAATCCGGTGTTATGCCAAAAATCAGTCAAATTGAACATCTCAGGACAGACCCCTTGATAATATCTTGATAATAATTACCCCTTGATAATAAAAAATCGCTGTTCCTGGCATCGATGCGTCGCATGTACACAACAATACTCGATCTTAGCTCGGAGCAAACGCGTCAATGGTACTCCCTGTCGATGGGATACTTTCGTCAAGGGAAATGCGTGAGAACATCATCGCGGTTGAGGGTATCGTCAGACTTGAAAGACGCCGTAGCACGCCACCAAAATCTGGGCGTGGCAGGTATTGTGATGCTGTCCGTGGAGGATGCCTCTCCTAGGAGCAAATTCCTGTTCCGATCGTCGGTTGCCGGTACCAATTTGAACTATGAAGCGCTGTGTTGCGCTACACCACGACAATTTTCTCTTTACATTTTTCTCCAGCGTTCCTTAAGTAACAAGAAGACTAAAATAATGGTCAATACAACAGCAACGACTAACACTAATTTCTTGTGTAGGTTCGTGTCATCACGGCGTTCTTCTGCTTGACCATCAGTTGACTTCGCATCATTATTGATATCGGTGGGCTCAGCATGGGCTTTTTCCAATGATTCTATATTAGAAGCACTGGCGGTACCAACGGACGATTTAGGAAATTCGTTTAGCGGGGAGGTTAGCGATTCTGTATCTGTCTGATTACTTGTTACTTGAGTGAAGGCACTAAATTTTTTCGGGAGTGGTGAAGAAATCATTAATATTTAGGACCTTAGGATCAAAATATACGACGCTAGTTTCGTAGTCGTTGTTTATGAAAAAAAGATTAAGCAGTGTCTGTTCATGAATATATAAGATGCTATTGAATAAAGAGTTACAACTGAAATTTGAAATGAGTTTTTATTAAAAATTGTTCAACTCCACACATAGGTCTTGGGAAATTACGTTGTGTGATATTCATAACAACTTCTAAATTAGGCACTTATTATTTTTCTGAAAAACTCTTGGAGTTGGTGGATGGGAAATTACTCGTCCGTAACGACCTGTTGATAACTCGATTTTTGAAAATTAGCTCAATCCATAAC
>JAJFLO010000266.1 GCA_021772675.1 Verrucomicrobiota bacterium
TCCGGTTCAGAGCCGGTATATAATATTAATGCAATTTCTACGACTGACGAGATTGATGATTCAGATTTTGACAAAGATGCGACACACGAATTGATAAACTTACTACTTACTCAGCCTGAAGTGACAGAAATAGCAGTGGACTCGGCAGCGGTTGTTGAATTAGTGCCGGCAGGTGATACATTAGACAGTAGAATAATTATAAGAGGTGAACGTGACAGTTTAGACCCGGGTTCCCGTCGTGATATGGATGCCTGGCTCCAGGTCAAGGTCAAATCAATCGGCATTAATCTGCACGGCTTTGAATCCGATTTTCTTGTGTCAGATGCCGATGAGCAACGCCCGCAGGGCCCTGGAGTGTTATACGAGGCGGGCAATACGAAACTCAGCTTTACCAGTTCTGAATCAGAAAATACCGACTTTAAATATTGGCTGCATTTTGTCTCAGCCGATATTAAATTTGAAGGCATAACGAATGCAGCGACTCAAATGACTGAAGTTGAAGTAACTCCCGACACCGATTATTCAATAATCGAATTAACCTCATCCACCGATGTCACGCTTATCACAGAAGTACGTGATGAACCGTATTCCGAGGATATTGTCAGTATTTCCGGATTTAAAGTAGATCTGGAAGCTAAAGAATTAATATCAGGGATACATTTTCGAATTATTCAGGAAAATGAGGAAGAAGATCCCGGGGTTTTTGTAGATACGTCTACGTTTAACATCTTGTTAAAACAGACAAAATTAACACCCCGTAAAATTGGGCAGACATCGGGTTATATGCGAATATTCTTTGACGAAACCATACTCCGGATTGCTGACAGAACTGACGGTGATATAACCCGCTTTCCCACACCCGGTGAAAATGATGTTGTCTCTGACAATGCCTTATTGTTCATCGACGACTGGTTTGATGACGGCATTTGCACTGCCGAAATTGTGTTGAAAGGATTTGACAATTCGGGTAATTTTATTTCTGAAGATAAAGTCTTGCTTTACACGACACGGGTGGACTCGTTAACGGCGGTCAAGTCAAATAATACGGCAGTGTCCTTGAACACTGCCGGTGATATTCTTTGCAAAGATCAAAATCAGAGCATTAATTTAGAGATCACAACAACGCCGGATATTTCAGATTTTGTAGCAGATAGTATGATAAAATGGGAAGTCTCACCAGCAGGAGCCGGTTCTTTTTCCGATAGCACGGGCAAGACGGCAGTTTGGGTTCAGGCGCCGGAATTTGTATCATCTGTCGAGAATGATGTCGTGATTACGCCCACCTGCGGTATTGCAAGTGTACCCCAACTGAAATTAACAGTCATTAGTGTTATCGGAAGCACGATCTATATCATTCCGGGTAGCACTGCCAGTTCGGACCCTCTTGCACCAGTAGACCCATCAAACTTAAGCGCCCCATCGGTAATCCGTGGAAGCGAATTATTTAACAGCCTTTCCCTATCTGATTGGAAACTAAAAGTAGTATCTGGTCCACCAGCATCAACGAGTTTAAGCAGTGTGTTCAGTTCAATTAGCGCAGCTCCAGGGACAGAACCTGCAACACTTAAATTTACTGTGACAACTGTTGCTAATGCACCGCTTGGAGAATATGAAATCGTTGACCCTACAGGTCATAGTGAGCATATAGTAATCACCCCCACAAAGGTGGAATTGGAATTAGACGGGGTGAGTAATACAGACGAGTATACAACTGGAACTTTTGTTTATTTGAATGAAAATTTTGACGAAGGCAATGAAAACTCAGCCGGAATACTGGTGCCGGACAATCAACCTGACCATGCTACTGGCGATCGAATTGCAGCTGGTGATGTGGATCTTAGGGATGCGATTCTGAACTTAGAAGCAAATGGAATTACGGGAAAGTGGAAGTTAACCTTCCAGAATAAAATAAAAGTTTGGCAGGATACCGGAAGTGATTTCAGTGAAATTACTAGCGGGATTGAATCACCGATCGTAACTCTTCCTCAAACTATCAATCTAAAAATAGAAGGGATTACAAAAAGTTCCAGCTTAAAAGATATTGAACTAGTGGCAATTTTTACATCAACGAGTTCTTCTCAAACCTATAATGATAAAGCCTTATTGACGGTGGCGAAACTGGAAGTATCACTATTTGAGACAAGTAGACCGATAAATGAAGAATTTAGTGTACCTCTTGGACAATCTCCCCCAAAATTACTATTTTTCCATGATTGTCCTAATACTACGACCAATAATGTTAATGGAAGTTCATCACTAAAGTTATTAAGTTCACCAACACTAAACGTGCTATTTTCTTATGATCGGCTTCAGCCTTCATCAAGCATTGGAGTCGCAATTGGAACATTTAATGGTGCGGCTACATCAACAACCGTGACTTTTTCTAATGATAGCTTTGATGATATTAATCCTGATTATCAAGTTAGATTTGGTCTTGATTTAAATAATAATTCAACCTTGGATTCTCAAGAAGTAAGGGGGCTTTTTGATTTACATCTAGTTACCGAAGATAATTATCAAAGCTCATTTACTGCTCTTAACTTTTTTATAGGAGCGGGGTTACTCAATTTCGCAGATACAATATATAAGAAATTCCGTGATGGAAATTTTGTAAACGCGGATCCAAATTTTTTACCTGATACTTTTGGAAATACCATCGTAGGAGGCAGGTTAAATACTTCATTTTCTATGAGATTTGATCCACATAACTTTGGTGGTAATTTTACTGGGGCAGAATCTACAGCAACCGCTTCTGTCCCATCGTTTACCTATAATGATAGCTCGCCTACCTCGGATGAAGTTGAAACCCATGGTGGATACAAGAATGGTGTTGAGGATCATCTTGGTGATGATGCCAAAGTAACACCTGCTGCAGTAAAAGAGCTATTTAATGCTGCTGGAGGAGGTGGTATAGGAACTTCTCACACTGTAATATTAAATAATCAATTAATGACTATGGACTTAGGAATAGTACAAATTGGACTTGGAGAGGTAACGGCAAAAGGACATTTTACTACTACAGTCGAAAAAACTGGAACAAATAAATATGAGATAAAAGACGTGGTCGCTACATTAACCATCGAAGATCTATTTGATTTTGGTTATTTTCTCGGAGGATTTCCAGGTTTTGTAGGAGCAAGACAAGCAGCCTCGTCAATTCAATGTGGGTTTGGAATATGCGGGCACTTGCCAGGTGTGGGTGGTTCTTTTGTTAACAATATAATTACGGTAAAAAGCCTTGACATAACTGTGGAGAAAATTGTGCCATGACCATCAAAGAATACATAACATTTATACTTTTGACTTTATCTTCGCATTGTATTTCCATGCATGCTAAAGATACTCTTTTTCTATTCAACAGGGAAACTACTGAGCTTTCAGAAGAACATATTATGAAAAAAATTTTCACAGCTCAGACCCTAAAAAATTATTCGCTACCAGTTATTAGCTCCGATGGAATTAAAGATATCCCCGATAGTCTTTTTTTAGCAAAAATATTTACAGAAAATCTGTCCAATGTAGTATATAAAAAATTAACAAATATTCAAATAAACAAAAGTTCAGAAAAAGATATCATTCGATTAATTGAGCTTAGAAATTTATTGCTCGAAGCAGGTGGTTATTTCCACTCGTCACTAGCTGGATCCTTAACTTACGCAATAAATGGACTTCTACTTGATGGTCTTGCCAGTGGGAAAAAACTTTCACCTATAGCAAGGAATGTTTACAGGTTAAATAAAATTAAATTGAAGACACTGGTAGGTGCATTAAATAAGGGGCCTGAGGTAGATCAGCGTGGAATACAAATAGATTTATCGTCTGATGATTTTCATAGTAAAACAAACGCTGTTTTAATTCAAAAAATTCTACAAATTCATGGAGTAAATGTTACACTAGGTGAATTTACTTCGCCAGAAGTATGGCAGAAAGCTGATCCTACTTTAATTTTGAACTATCGTTTTGGAGATCAACTTTGTTTAGCAGAATCATCAGTTATACATTTAGCAAATTGGGCAATAATCATTGATGAGCAATTCGCTATTCACATTCTTGATAAATTGAATGAAAGTAATCCGTCGTTATTAGCAGAATACGAGAAACAAAAGAATTCTGAAATGGTTAGAATCAATGAATTACTTAAGAAGATGGTCAATGTTAATGAACCCGTTACCAAAAATGAATTGCAGCAAGAATATATCAGGATTAGAAATAGACTGAGGGCCGCTGAGAGCAAAATTGAAGAGAAAATTGATATTGAACTGCAAAATACGAGCGATATATACCGATGCCAAACATTTGAAAAATGGAAAGCAAAAAAAATATACAATTTTCTTAGAAAATATAAATCCTATGCCCCTCAAAATGATAGAACACCTTTTGAGGATCGATTAATTGTGTGCTTAAAATTTTATAATTTTAATTAGTGTCTGTCCAGAAATATATAAGATACTATTGAAGAAATAGTTACAACTGAAATTTGAAATGAGTTTTTATTAAAAATTGTTCAACTCCACGCATAGGCCTTGGAAAATTGCGTTGTGTGATATTCATAACAACTTCTAAATTAGGCACTTATTATTTTTCTGAAAAACTCTTGGAGTTGGTGGATGGGAAATTACTCGTCCGTAACGACCTGTTGATAACTCGATTTTTGAAAATTAGCTCAATCCATAAC
>JAJFLO010000267.1 GCA_021772675.1 Verrucomicrobiota bacterium
TCTCTGCTCAAATAAGCCGATTAACTCAATTTTACATCTCAGTGAATGAAAATTCACTTTCATTGTGAAATTTTCTCTAATCAATTTATTATGAGCGAGTTAAGTGCTCTCGCGACGAATCGCATGAATTAATCAGGCTAATTGTCGTTTCAATGAATTAATCAGACGGTTGTCAGTGTATTACCCGCTGGTTAAATCACAAACGTTTTGCTGATTTCATGTTGTTGGGCAATAGAGACATCAATATCTTCTCGTTCAATCTCCTTCAGTTTACTGCCGAACACTTTTTTAATCAGATCACTATCATTACAATCGTCACTTATATGGGCCAATACAAGATATTTCGTCAATGGGCCGATCAACTCTGGTAGTAAACTTGCTGCCCCGTCGTTACTCAAATGGCCCCTGCGACCACGAATCCGATGCTGCAAATGGGGTGGGCGGTTTGATTTTCTCAGCAATTCAGGATCATGATTGCTTTCCAGCACAATCAAGTTTGAATCTCGCAATTTCATCGGTACCATTTTTCCTGCATGTCCTAAATCTGTAGCAATTCCAATTTTTTTATTTTCACATCGAATAATAAACCCTACAGGATCTACAGCGTCGTGGCATACAGAAAATGCGTCGACGGTAAATGTGCCAATAGCAAAAGGAGAACCATTTGCAAAAATGTTCATTGATTCCGGTGCTTTTTTCATCATTCTGAGTCTTTCCGTTGTGAGTGAATTTGCGTAGGCAGAAATGTTTCCTAGTCGTTTACTAAAGACGCGTGCGCCTTGAATATGATCATCATGCTCATGTGAAATCAAAATGGCAGTTATCGTTGACACATCAATCCCTGCCCGTTCTAATCTGCGCGTTAATTCAACACCAGAAAATCCGGCATCAACCAATAAAACATTGTTATCATGTTTAATCGCTATTGAGTTTCCAGAACTACCACTTCCCAAAATTGTAATTTCAACCATAATGAATGTTGTTAAACTATTTGTAAATTCGTCAAGAATATGTAAGTTATATACTTATAAGAGTTGAGCGATTTTATTCGCGGCTTTTTACACGTATTTGGGGTTATAATATTTTTTTAATTAGGTTTGTAAACAATTTAAACAAAAAATTTCATGGTTCAGCAAGGATTTTATCAATCACAGTCTCAGGAAATGAGACAAGAACAGATTCTGGCGCCACATCAGATTTTGTCGCTGGAAATGTTGTCCGCACCAATTCTTGAAATGCAGACATTAATTAATCATGAGCTGGAAATCAATCCGTCGCTAGAACGTATCGACAACAATGGTGTTCAGCTTGTAGGTGATCCAGTCGAAGACGTAGGTACTTCAGGCAGAGATAATAACGATGAGGGCGCGGGTCAGGCAGCTGAAAAAGACGAGTTTCTGGCAAATTTAATGCAGCTCGATGAATCCTGGCGTGATTCCTTACCTCGAAACCACACAAAATCTTCATCATTTGACGGTGACGACGAAAAAAGAAAATATTTTTTCGATTCATTAACCAATCAAGAGACATTGTCCGATTACCTTCAAGAACAACTGCGAATGGGTAACCCTAGTGATCGGGTAAAAGAGATTTGTGAATTAATTATCGGTAGTATTTCTGAATCTGGCTACTTACGAACCCATCTCGCTGACCTCGCGATTATATGTAATGCAACAATGGAAGAAATGAATATTGGATTGAAACTCATCCAGTCATTCGATCCCCCCGGTATTGGCGCAAAAGATTTGCGAGAGTGTCTAATGTTGCAGCTAGAACGGCAAAACAAGCAGAACACACTGACCTATAAAGTGATTGACAAGTATCTTGACAAGATCGGTAAGAATCGAATTGTTGAAATTGCCAAGGCACTTAAGATTTCACCCGCGTCATTGTATGATGTTATTTTTGAAATCAAACAACTTCAGCCCAAACCAGGAAACGCTGTCGAGTCATCCTCCGAGCACTATGTGTTGCCCGAAATCTTCATTGAGCAGGATGAAGGTAAAAATTATATCGTGAAAAGCAACAAAGATTTTGTCCCCAAGTTAAGAATATCATCGCGCTACATAAAACTTTTGGATGATCCTTCTACTCCAAAAGAAGTTAAACATTACATACGAGAAAAAGTTAGTAACGGAAATTTGCTTATTAAGAGTCTTTCTCAGCGGCAAAGTACAATTCACCGAATCTCGGAAAGAATCCTAGCGCATCAGAAAGAATTTTTTAACGGCGGTGAAGAATTCATGAAACCTCTGACTATGGGTCAAGTTGCCGATGAAATTGGAGTTCATGAAACCACCGTAAGCCGTGCAATTGCAAATAAATATGTTCGAACCAACCGTGGCATGTTTCCGTTAAAACATTTCTTCACATCCGGATTTCAAGCCGAAGATGGGGAATCGTTATCCAGCATGAGCATACGCAAAAAAATACAAGCCTTCATAAGCGAAGAAAATCCCTCCAAACCCTTGAGTGATAAAGTGATTGTTGACTTGCTTGTAGAGCAGGGCTTCACGGTTGCCAGACGGACCGTAGCAAAATATCGTGAAGCATTAGCAATTCCTTCATCACATATGAGAAAAAATCACGGATAGTCAATATCCTACACCATGTTCATAATCACTCCCTCAGACGTTAGTCGTGACAGACCAAATTCAAGTTAACTCCGAAGACAAGACACGCGAATCACCAATTCATCCAATTATTCTTATCCTAGACAACCTGCGCAGCGCCTATAATGTTGGCAATATATTCAGATTGGCAGATGTATGTCAGGTTGAAGAAGTCATAACATGCGGATATACAGTAACACCACCACATCCAAAGCTGGTCAAGACGGCAAGGGGTTGTGATAAATTGGTTAACCATCGACATTTTGAAACCGGCTTAGATGCGATCATTTCGTTAAAAAAAAGTAATTATCAAATCATTGCAATTGAAACGATTACTAATGCACTACCTATTTGGGACATCCCAATTCACTTTCCAATTGCATTTGTATTTGGTAATGAAGCCCTCGGAATTTCAAAATCGACCCTTGAGCAGTGCGATATTTTTGCGTGTTTACCGGTATTCGGATATAAGAATTCTCTTAACGTCGCCAACTGTGCCGCTGTTGTAACGTATAATGCGATTCGACGAATATCCTGATTTTTTCTCTGTCAAATACGAGACAAGTTGTCCAATTTGTAAGCACCAATTACAAATGAACATAGCTAGATAAGCTCGGCGTAAGTCCTTCGGGTATATTTTCAGCTTTTCTCGATTTTGGTGAAAACCGTTATAAGCAGCATAATCCAGTAACATGACTGCGGCCAACTGAATTGGTTTAGTCGAAGTCCTTCCGGCAACCTTA
>JAJFLO010000268.1 GCA_021772675.1 Verrucomicrobiota bacterium
TAAGGTTGCCGGAAGGACTTCGACTAAACCAATTCAGTTGGCCGCAGTCATGTTACTGGATTATGCTGCTTATAACGGTTTTCACCAAAATCGAGAAAAGCTGAAAATATACCCGAAGGACTTACGCCGAGCTTATCTAGCGGTTTTTGAGTCGATCCTCCAAGATTTCTCAAAAACCGTTTTTTTTTGGTAAATTTTTAATTTGAATAAATGTACATTATATGCACATTTTAATCAAGTACAATATTTGACCTTTTTTATAAAAAAATTAATTTTAGTAATAAATAAAATTTTTTACATTACTTATTGGAAAAACGAGAGTAAACGAAATATTATTATGGGCAATAGAAGTACTGGAAAGGTTGAAGGGTTCGGTGAACGGCTTCGTCAACTAAGAAAACAAGTCGGGTTAACTCAGGAACAACTGGCGCGTAAAGCTAATTTATCGCGAAGGATGATTGTTTATTACGAGTCTCAAGGCGGTGAACCTGACGCACACTTAATTGTCAAAATAGCTAAAACGTTAAACGTCTCCACCGACATGTTGCTAGGCAATAAGAATGTTGCCTGTGATTCGCCTAAAAAACTAAAACTTTGGCGATCATTGTTGAAAGTGGAAAATTTACCCGAAAAAGATCAGAAAATGATTACTGAAATGATCGAAGCATTGGAAGTTCGGAACAGAGAAGTAAACGATACAGTAATGGTAGGAAATTGAATATTGAAATCCGTTTATCTTGAAACGACCATTCCGAGCTATCTAACAGCAAAACCAAGCCGTGACCTTGTCATCAGCGCTCATCAGCAGGTTTCTCATGATTGGTGGAATCGTGCAAAAGATCGATTTCGAGTGGTTATATCTGAGGCAGTGTTGGAAGAAGTAAGAGCAGGCGACAAAGACGCTGCAGAGAAACGGCTGGCCATCATTCATGGGTTAGAAGTATTAGCCATAACAAATGAAGTTCAAGAACTTGTCCATCTCTATCAAGGAAAACTTGGATTGTCACCGAACGCGTACACAGATCTCTTGCATATTGCATTAGCAGTTGTGTATGAAACAGATTATTTGTTGACATGGAATTGTAAACATATAGCCAATGGCGAAGTCATACAGAAATTATTCAACGTCAATCATAAACTAAACCGGTTTACACCATTAATTTTGACACCGGAAGAACTATTAGAACAACCAGGAGAGTAAAACTATGACAAATGATCCAATTGTTGAAGAAGTTCGTAACATTCGTAAAAAAATGTTGGCTGAACACGGTGGCGATATTGATAAACTCATTGATTACCTGAAAGAAAAAGAAATGACCGAAAAAGAACGCGTTATTTCTATCGATGAATTCAAAAATGTCCCGTCACTAATTTAGCAACCAGTAACGTAATTATTGAGGTTTTATATTGAGCGTCCCCACTAGGTTATGGTTAAAGACTAACTACACGGTTTACGTCGGTTGTGCGACTTGACGCGAACTACTTTTCGACCAGATGGTTTACATGAAGGTTTGCAAGACTTTCTTTTAGCCATAATATACCTCCTTTCTCTGGATTCACTCTCCAGAAGATCTGAGGGGACGCTCAATATAAAACCCCAATAAATTATACAAGTTGAAACTTCACTTTATTTTCATCCTCAAAACCATACATTTTTCTTAATTCCCACAACTGCACACAAAGTAATTCACAGATATCTTCCTGATTATATCCAAGATCCTTCATATGAAAATCAACAAGATTACGTAATAAACGCGGTTTCTCAATCGGAGGATCAAGTGATAATGGCTCTCGCTTGGAATAGCCATCACGATTTAACTGCACATACAGATATCGAGCTTGGTTAGAGCTAATAAGCTTCAGAGTTTTTGCTCGATATACTAACGCTTTCATAGACACCCCCCAAGATTGCTTAAGCCTCCCTAATCGCTTATAAGTTAAATTTTTAAAATCATCTTTAATATCTTCTGCAGGCATTAAAAATGCCGAAGCAAAAGAGTTGGCTTCTTCTTCAACGCCATCATGCATGAAATCATGCAGTAAAAGATGCCCCAGTTCATGGGCCAGGCTAAAGCGTTGACGATCGGGAGGCATCCGTGAATTTTTGATCACACAAGGTGTATCTGTACCAGGTTCAAAAAAACCATCAATAAGCTCCGTTTGAAAATCAAAATCTACCGTTATAATACCATTTTTCTCAAGAAGACCGGTAAGATTTCGGATAGGACCGGACGCAACTTTCCAATAATGCCGTACAGCCATTGCAAATTGTTCCACATTACCACCACAACTTTCAAGATCATAAGATGGAAGATTTACTTTAAAATCAGCTGAAAGTGTTAGTTTGTTGACATGAAATTGATATAACTTTCCTTGAGCTTCAATCATGCGCAGTGCTGATGCACCAAGCTTCTGCCGTCGACGATGATAAACCGCGCTGGTTAGCAACCGTCTAATCTGCTGAGAAAAAAATTCTTGAGGAAAATTTAATACGTCAACCAACTTCGCGATTCCCCGCTCTTTAGGCTCTGTAATACCACTTTCCCACTTTGATAAAGTCGTCTGAGTTATACCAAGTCTTTTAGAAAGATCAGTTTGTGAAAAACCACGTATTTCTCTTGCTAAAATTAACGCATCTGGATTAACTATCAGTCGCATTATTTCTGGTTTCATAACACACACCCCTAAGTAATCGTTTAGCCCCCCCCCTGATTTTGTCCTGTAATCCTTCTCGTTTTTTGAATGGGGGAAATGTGGGATACTATGATGGAGCATTGAATTGCTATGCAATTTCACTCAAAAAAAAGGGGATGCTTCATGCCAAGGA
>JAJFLO010000269.1 GCA_021772675.1 Verrucomicrobiota bacterium
ATCATTGAACGCTTACATAAATTATTCTTCATTAGGCCGACTCAAATCCGATTAAATCGAAGCTTTCAACGGAAAAAAGATAGAAAAAAATTCCAATTTGCATTTGCATATCAACCTATCTCTTAACTTAACGACATTGCGATAGAACCCCGTGCAAAAGGCTTAATTACTTTGTTAAGATTGATGTCTCTCTTGAAATATCAATATCAGGAAAGCTTTTGAATTTCCTCATAATACACGCAAATCTGTTTCGCTTGTTTCTTTTCAATTTTATAGCGATTTGCAATTGCTATATAAGTACTTTTCTCATTGACTCTAAGATTATATACTTCATCGCAAAACTGCCGGGAATGGCTTTTTAATATTTCTTTTGCGATATCATCAGCATTAAGCCCGCCATCATCAGCATCTCCTGCACCGTTTCGTTTTGTATACTTCCGTTTTGGCTTTTGAGGTATGTTCGGTTTTGTGTCCAACTTACGTGGGCGACCGCGTTTACGCTTTGGTTTTTGCTCCATATTGATGTTTTCGTCAGACAGATTTATTTCTTCAATGCTCGCTTTGTCAATTTGCAGGTTTTCTTTGTCAACGGATAATAAATTAAAATCAATTAATGGATGATAGACCTTACCAACCTCGATTAATTCAATATCTGAAGATGAAATGACCTGCGCGACCTTACCAATTATTGCAGTGAATTGTTTGCTGTCAAGTGTTCGCAATATTCCATAATTCGTTGTGAATCTAAATGACAAATCTTGTTCAGCATATAAAAAACTTGCCATGCCATCACGACAGTAAATAAATTTCATGTCAACCGTCAAATAAATATATCCATCTTCGATTTCAATATTTCTCGGGTGAAAAGAACGTTCTTCTAATGGAACGACCCGAAGAGGAAAATTGCGAATGATTGGAAACCAGAAATAATATGCACTGTGTTCCTTTAATTTGGTGACTAAATTACTATTTACGTATAATAGATTTGCCATTGCTTGTCCTATAGTTTGCCTATTTTATTAAATTTGATTGCATTTTTTTTGTTTTACTGAAAATGAGTATTTTCTACCAAAAAAACATGACCAGTCAATATAAAAGAACCTTGTAGAAATTCAATCTGGATTTTGGGTTTTTGAATGTAAATCCAATGTACACTTGCCTGCATTTCTCACAAAGCATCTACTATGAGAACGTATATGACCCCATTTCAGCATCTTACCTCTGTGTGTCTCGACACACTGCCATTCTTTGATCCATCGGCAAAATACTGAAATGAGGCAATCTAAGTCCTCTCGTTACTAAGTTGGTTCTAAAGGAGCGTTAGATCAGGTTGGAACAGGTAGACATAAATCGATTTAGGCTCAAGTGTGGTTGCTTGTTTTTCGGATGCGCTCCAAAAGTAGCTGAAGATTTGCTGAAGTTAATAAATTATTTATTGATAAATGTAATCCACGTTTTTGGATTTTTGTTCCACGTGTCTGAGTTGATCAAGTATTCACGAACTACATCGCGTGTATTCAAATTTGTATCAATAATTTTGATTGAATTGTTTTTCATAATACTCTTTAGACGATTAAATCGATTTCCTCCTCCAGCTATAGTATAACTGTTAAATGCAATCCGTATTTTGCCATTTACATTAATGTATTGGGAAAATTTGGTTCTAATAGCCTTCACTTTATTCGTTGGTGTATCGATTTCGACATATAGACCATGAATGCCATTGAATGATCGATGGTTTTTATAATTCAATTGTTCTTCAATAATTTGTTCAATCTCACGAATAGTTAGGTCAGCTATTATTAGGGAATTTTCATAGGGTATAGTTTGGAATAAATCCAGTTCATTCAGATAAGTGTTCGCTTTCCATTCGTAGTTTGAAAGTTTTCCATGAAAAACAACGGGGACATTCGTTTTCCATTTAATCGCGCGGCAGATAAGATCACTGATATGACAGTTTACCCCAGGCATTCCTGAACTGGATATTTTTTTATCAACAAAACAAATTTGCTTCTCTTGGTCATTTAATGAGCGTTGAATTAACTTTTCCAACAAATCGCAATTTTCTCGTTTCTCTAAATGGCTAGATTCGATAAGTGTTGACTGAATATTTATGACCCGATGCTTCTCTAAATCGACTTTGGCAATGATTTTTCCCAAAGTTTTTCCGTGGTGTCCTGGCTGGACATACCAGGAATTACCCAATTTTTTCCCCGCAATTTTACGATGAGAATGGCCACCTAATATGAGATCAATTTGCGGAAAACGATACGCAAGTTCCTTTATTTCATTAATATTTCTGACATCATTTTCGACATAAGCTTGATGAAGGACTGCGACAATCATGTCTGGATTTTTTGCCATTATTTCAGGTAAAATTCTTTCTATAATTGGTGTTGCTTGAGTGTTGGTGAAATTATCTGATTTGTCGCCTCCTAACCAGTTTTCCAGTTTTGAAGCATTCATACCTATTACTGCAATATTCGCTTTGGCTTTTTGATAGAATCTGTAAGTAGGAAATGGTGGAGAATTACGTATTATAAGATTGCCATTTATTACAGGAATGCTACACATCGAAAGCAAATCCCTTAATCTATCGATGCCAAAGTCGAGGTCATGGTTTCCCAATATCCAAGCGTCATATTTCATGCAATTTAGGAATTGGATACCAGCTTCTCCTTGTGTATATGCACCCAAAAAAGAACCCTGAATTGTATCACCGCAATCAATCATAAGACATTTTTGATACCCGCCAGCCAATTCTCGTTCATAACGAATAGAGTCCATCAAATTAAAATTAATTGAGTTGCTCATTTCTACATTATGTTCGAAGTACGAATGGATATCTGTTGTTTGCAAAATTGTTACGGTTGTGATTTCCGCCTGACAAATTTGAAAGACATGAAACACAAACCATAATGAGTATGGGAATTTAAAAATCATCAAATTATAGCTTCTCCTACCTGTGTGTACTCCGCTAATTTTTGCAAAATTTTCTGCTCCAAAGAGTTGCATGTCTTGCTGTCATTATCTTAGGATTCAGAATAATTATTGAAATCAATATAGAAAATCCATTGTCATGCCTTATTAGTATGTACTCTCGCATTTTTACATAAACTTTATTGCTACATTTTATAATACCAAACGGAAGACAAGTAAATGATAATTGTGTTTAAGCCTCATGCAACGCAGGAGGACATAGAAAAGGTAAAACAAAAAGTCGTCGAATTCGGCTACCAACCGAGAATAATTCAAGGAGTAGAACAGACTGTTATTGCAGCTGTAGGTGATGAAACTATGCATAAATCTTTAGAAAGACTCCAGACACTGCCTATGATCCAAAAAGTAGTGCCAATTCAAAAACGATATAAAATGGTCAGCAGAGAATTTCATGATGACCCTTCAGTACTTAATGTTGGCGGTTCGAAAATTGGTGCCGGAAATTTTTTAATGATTGCTGGTCCGTGTTCTGTTGAAAGTCGTGAACAATTGCGAACAGCAGCAAAAGATCTGACCGCCTGCGGTATCAAAATAATTCGTGGCGGTGCCTATAAACCGCGTACTTCGCCGTATGATTTTCAGGGACTGAAAGAAGATGGACTCGCTTTATTGGCTGAAATAAAGGAAGAATTTGGTGTTGCAATCGCAACGGAAATTTTGAGTGTACCTGATGTTGATAAAGTTGCAGCTGTGGCAGATATATTGCAAATTGGCGCTCGTAATTGTCAAAATTACCATTTATTGGAAGTGGTTGCTGGTGCTGGCCGCACAGTATTATTGAAACGGGGCATGGCCACATTGGTGGACGAGTGGCTATCTGCAGCTGAATATTTGATTGTCCACGGATGTCCGAATGTGATTTTATGTGAACGTGGTATCAGAACATTTGAAAGTTCCACTCGAAGTACACTGGATCTTAGTGCGGTAGCTGTCGCCAAAAAACAATCTCATCTTCCCGTAATTGTCGATCCAAGTCATGCAGCAGGTAGGGCAGATCTTGTTCTACCTCTGGCTAAAGCTGCGATCGCTGTTGGAGCAGATGGTTTAATTGTCGAATCTCATCCTAATCCGCAGGAAGCCTGTAGTGACGCGGCTCAGCAATTACCATCCGGACAATTTCACGAGTTTTATGACGAATTAAAACCATTGATTGAGCTTTGTAATAAACCTCGATAATGGTATGACTTGAGCGTTTTGTTCGCCCATACAGCAGCCGCCTATAATTTGCCTGAGGTAAATATTGTATATTTGAAGTCGTAGCGTCTTCCATTCTGCATGTGGGATTTATTGAGCAGAGATTTAGTCCAAAGCTGATCACGATTGATATACACAGAAGTTTCTCGGAAAAGGAGGGTATGCCTTGAAGAAACGCCTTGCTATTTTTGTCATCGTTTTTTGGGTTTGCACTGCAATGGCGAGATTCGTTGGGGTATTGAAATTGACGAATAACGAGAACTCTGAGCTATTTGTGTTTGGTGAATTGGCAATGTGGGGTGTATTCGTTGTGGGGATGGCAATTTTGATCGCTATAATACCCACATTGCGGGGAGGGAATTTAAACTTGGCAGGCACTGGCTAAAGAAATCGGCGGGACGTTTGACGATGGTGTAATAACCAGAGATATTGACTTGCAGTATAGCGGTCGACGGGTTCGAATTGAAGATTATCGTAAGGGGGAGGTCGGTACTCTTCATCCGTATCTGTTGGTATCCGAATTATCCTGTATGGCCCACACGGATTTCAGCTGAACATGGGGTGCAAGAACATTTTGACATCGATAATTTTTTCATTTAAGGTCTTTAAAATTGAGTCTGGAACCGAGCTCGATAAAGATTTTCAGTTTTCCACCAACAATGAAACTGTTGCCATCCATTTTTTACGTGCAGCCAAAAGAGCAAACCAAATCCCCGGGTTGTTTCCAGGAATTCTTCCAGATAGGCTTTTATACTGCTATCACAATCAGCCTGACGAAAAAATCATTGAAAACCCTGAGAAAATTCAGATATGGCTTAATGATCTTCATTCACTTTCAGATATGCCGTAAGTGAAAACAAACGTGGGAGACAGTTTGGTATTTCAGTACACGGCAGACGATTCAATCCAATCGGAATGGTATGTCGTTTTCTGGAGTGTGCAATTCCAATCTTGCTTATAGAGTGGGTTGTATACCCAATCGTTGTTCGAAAAAGTGGTTTTCATATTGGTTGCAATACCTTTGTATGCTAACCTGCATTATGCATAAACTTTTTATTACGAGTCAACCTATCACATAATCTCAATGAATTACACCATTATCCGGGTTCGAAATAGTTCACTATTCCTGTACGCGGATAAATGCCATAATTCATTGACCTCAAGCAATCTTTCGACTCTCATTGCTAACGTTTATGCATAATGCAGGCTAAAGAATATATAGCATCTAATCAATTCTTGAATGCCACCGAATCATTGGTGGCTTATTACGATGCAACTGTGATGAGGAGCAGCAGAGAAGCTGCAATATTGACTAGTGAACGCTTTATATATTATCGCGATGGAGAGACGATCGCACTGAAGCTGCGCGATATCAAAATAATCGGTCACCACATCGATAAATTTAATGGTGATGCCATTAAAATTTGGGTTGATTCAAAAAACAATTTCGAATTTTGGATTCCAGAGTTTCGCAATGCTAAGAGTTTTCACAAGCAGATAATGCAAGCTTGGAAAAAAGCTAAAAAATGAACATCATAGGACTTCTTTTGTTCAGTAATGAAGTCAACTTAATTTGGGATTGAATAAAAAATTAGTGTCTAAATTGCGAACGGATCATTTTTGTAATGCTCAATCTAAAGTGAAGTTATGAAATTCATTGGTTCTTCAAGATCTCAACCCTCAAGGGAGCTTTTCTAACGCGTGAGTGTGTATTCAAAATGTGAGTGACAAATAGTAAATCGGCCATTCCTGGCTGAATAACATGTGTGCAGCCAAGAATGACCGCATTACTTTTAACTCAACCTGGGCATTCACCAGAGTCACTCACATTTTGAATACACACTCCCAACGCGTAATCACAATACCGAAGATATACGGCAAATATTAGAAATTAAAGACATCGCATCCCGGCTTACAGCAAAATTCATTTTTCTAGTTTGATCTAACTAAATAGCTGCTATAATATCGGTGCAAACATCTTGAAGTGGGCAAGATGATTTTCATAGAATTTTTGGTATGATTGACTCAATTCTTATTAATCTGATATGGAACAAGAATTTCAAAAAATAGATTCGTATTTTAGTGAGGGCACTAAGCAGTGGCAAACAAATCCGGAATTGGTTGTCAGCTATCGATTTTTCGAATTGTGGGAGGACATTCACAGACCAAGGCCCTTTCCCATCACCTCAACATCTCTTGCCTTATATGACCAGGAATTTACTTTGGTGGACGATGATAATCTGATTGGTTGTTTTATTTGGGATCAGGATGAAGAATGCTGTATTTTGATGATAGAGGGAGAAAAGACCATTCAAAAAATACATATCGTTTTTGAAGATGGAGTTCTTAATATATATGACTTGCCTGTAGAATTTATTGATAGTATGGAGTTGTCATTCGGGTTAAAACTCGAAGTGATATACGATTTAATTGCTCACTTAAAACGCTCCAACCGGATACATACACTGTCATCTCTTACAAAAGCTGTTTATATCGAATTACTCGATGAAATCGCAGACAAGTATGATGCGAATGTATTTAAAGTGATGAAGCATTTGACGATGGATTCCGTAAAGAAGCTCGTAAAAAAAGCATCGCAAGATATGGCCGTTGACGAACTGAATAACCAATTGGAACTTCCATTAGACGGAACCTATGCAAACTCAAAGGCTAATGATCGAATTGAATTTAAGAATATGGATAATGGTGAATCTAAAAAAACGGTTTACTATGCTCCCAGACGAACTTTATGGACAATTTATCGCGAGTTGGATCTACTTAAAAAAGTGACCCATCTTCTTATGAAATTTGAAGATAATTTTGTGATTCAATTTAGTCGTGAAAATGTTCTACCAATCGACGATATCAATAAACCATTATTCAGAATTCCCGTTTCAAGAGACATTTCATTAAGAGAAGGTGATGTATTACCGGTTTTTAAGGCTGGCGAAGAGGGAAGTCTGGGTTCAATAAAGATCCAATTGTATGACAAAGATTATGTCATCGCATCTATGGGCTACATTGAATTTACCGAATTAATGAAAGAAACAGGTGAATTCTATGCATTACCTCGCAGAAGTCCTACCAAATTTCTATACACATCTATGGATGCTTTGCTAAGCAAATTACTAGCAAGTAAATCATTTACGTCTCCGCTATTAAACTACATATTTGGAATCACAAAAATGGGATTGGAGGAATCATTAAATGATTCCCCGTTACCATTATTGGAATTAGATCAATCTCAGGAAATTGCAAAGATTAAGGCAACTAATTCAAATAATCATATTGTCCTTATTCAAGGACCACCAGGAACAGGAAAAACCTATGTTCTGGAAACCGTTATCCGAGATTTGTGTTCAAATGGTAAGCGGATTCTAATGACAGCCCCTTCAAATGCTGCGGTTGATAATGTGTGTCGAAAATTACCCAATATGCCACTGATTCGACTTGGGAAATCAAAGGAAAGTATTGCGTTAGACGTGATCGAATCCTGTTGGATCGAGAATCGTGAGGTTGTTCGTGAATTTAAGGAAAAACGCAAAAATCTCGGATGTGTTTATTGTGGTACTCATGTCGGGATTTTAAGAGATGAACTCGTACTGAAGGAACTTGAGTATAATGGATTATTCGATGTTATTATTTTCGACGAAGTCGGTATGACTAGTATGGTTGAATTCATCCTATGTGCCCAATTGGCAAATCGTGCGGTGCTTTTTGGTGACCACCAGCAATTACCTCCTTTTCCTTTACCTGAGAAAATTATGCAAACGATTCTTACAGACGGTCCAATTTTGCGTCAAGAACATTCATTGATAACAAAGAGTGCATTAGAATGGCTAATCAACTTCCGTAATCTGACACCTCAGTTGTTACAATCCTCCTACCGGTGTCAGAATCCACGCTTGATGAGGTTTTCATCAACATTGTTTTACAATGCACGGGTCACGACAAACCGCAATGCCGAATATTATACATTATCTTTTGCAGACCGGCAAAAGATCTTTCCGGCAACCAGTTTGAAATTTTATCGCACAAGTAAACTTCCCCTCGAAGTTCGTCGAGAAAATCTGGAATTGACTGGAAATCGCCCTGGATTAGAGAATCGTCTTGAGTGTAAAATTGCTGTGAATATTTTTTATTCGTTACTAAATAAATTCGATCTCAATGAGATAACAATTATCGCACCCTATCGTCGGCAGGTACGTTTGATTCGATCGAAGTTATCGTGTAGAAAAGCACTAAAACAATGCCCCAGAGACATTACCATCTCGAAAAAACAATGGGACCAATTTTTGGCTGCTAGAATATCAACCGTTGATAGTTTTCAAGGCGGGGAGAGTGATGCTGTTATAATATGTTATGTACGAAGTAACGAAAATAAAGGCATCGGTTTTGTTGATGATCCTAACCGAATTAATGTTGCACACACACGCAGTCGTCGAGAAATGGTCGTCATTGGAGATTTAGACTGTTTAAAAGCACAATCAAAAAATGAAATTTTTGAACGAATGGAGCGATGCGTTGAACGGGATGGTAAAATTATCGATGTTACCGAGGAGATGCTTGAGGATAATCAATATTTTGAAGTAGAAGAACCACAAATTGATTTGGTAGGTGTTTAAGATGCAATATATTCCCATCGTGAAAGTTTTCATCAACTTATCCCTATAACGACGTTTAATCCGTAATATAGTTGACAAAAGCAATTATTATAGATATTGTATGCAAATTCAAAAAAAGGAGGATTTGCATGTTGCCACAATGCCGTCAGCAAGAATACCTGTTTTCTGTACCTAAGTTCAACCTATCTGCAAATGATATTGAGCCTTTTATGAACGAACTTCGATGCTTTCATAATGAATTCAGAGATTGTTTTCAGCGTAGCGAAACAAGGGAAAATATCTTCCGATATATGGTTGGCCAGTATGGCGAACTTAAAAGAAAATCTATTGAGCCCATTGCTCTTGCGGTTAAGA
>JAJFLO010000270.1 GCA_021772675.1 Verrucomicrobiota bacterium
AGGCCTTTATTGTTTATTTCAAGTAAAATATAAAAAAATAAACTATTTTAATTAGTGACCACAATATTTACATAGAAATATATGTAAATTACTATTATATATTTGGTTAGCTTAAAATATGCCCTCGAAGATCCGTTGTAAAGACATTTTACCTCTTTTGGTTACATCTGGACAATCCGGAGGATTTAGGTCAAATTCGGGCCAGGATTCATAGCATTAACCTTAACAAAGTTGAGTATGCAACGGGAAACTTAGGTAAAGCCACAGAAAAAGTGGGGAGAATGAATTCGTGCCTTAGTGGAGTTTTGCATGACATTCGGGGAGGTGCTTTACACGCGCTTTTGGGGTTGATTGAACTTCAACAAATTCGAGGCGATAGCAAGTGCTACGCAGAAAATTGCGTAAAGGCTGCACGCAATCATGCCAACATGATAAGGGATGCCCTAATCGATATTGATTCTGACACTGTTAAATATGATCAGATTCCGCATCTTTATAAAATCACAGATTTCACCGACAAATGGAAGGGGACAATCATGACCAAAGGTGGTAGGGAAGTAGCTGTGTCAACCTCCACCGAATTTCACGGAAAAATTACACCCCGGTGCCTGGAGACAACGCTAATTGATAGAATTCTTTGCAATTTGGTTAACAATGCTGCCCGCTGGGCATCCGATGGCCGAGTTGATATCGTTATTGTTTCCTTGAGCACTAGTCTGGTTCGGTTGGCAGTGATTAACAAAATATCAGCCGATCACGAACAATGGTTGCACAGTAAAACCAATAATGATTACCGCCGACTGTTTTCAGGTGGCATAACTCGTAATGGTTCAGGTATTGGCTTAAATAATTGTGTTACATTTGTAGCGACTACATTTGGTCTGGGTAATTCTTGCGAAGCGATAGATGGGGATTACATTGGTTTGAAGCTGATAGACCATCACTTTTACAGCTGGTTTCATTGGCCGGTTAATATTGAGAAAGTGGAGCTGCAAGCAGAATAATCTCAAATTTTCACCTCCTTCTTTTTAAGCTGTATGGTAATGTTTCTGCTATTAAAACTTAATTCTAAAGGTCCAACCCTCATAGGCTCATTCCTAATGAGGCTTTTACAAGTCCATGACTCTATTTCTATTTATAGCAGCTATTTTATCATCAATAATTTCTGGAATGATTGGCATGGGTGGCGGTGTAACATTACTTGCAGCCATGACACTGGTATTACCATTAAATTTAATTATTCCGATTCACGGGATCGTTCAGCTCGGCAGCAACTTATCACGAACAATTATTTTACGAAAAAGTGTTCATAAAACGTTTTTTCTGTATTTCGCGATCGGCACACCATTTGGTGCATGGCTGGCATATAAAGTTCTGTCCAAAATGACCCAGCCCGATTGGGCGCTTGCATTAATCGGCTTAGTCCTTCTATATGTGGTTTTTAAACCAAAACACTTGCCCGAAATTCGCCTCAGTAGGAAAGGCTACATACTTCTTGGTCTGGTAGCTGGCGGGTTGGGTTGTTTGATTGGAGCCACCGGGCCGTTGCTGGCACCTTTTTATGTTCGTACCGACCTATCTAAGGAAGAAATGGTCTCAACCAAGTCGGCGTGTCAAATTACCATTCATCTTATGAAACTACCTGTGTTTTCAGCGTTAGCATTTCCCTATTTTGATCATGCGTCGACGATTGGAATAATGTTAATTGCAGTTGTCATTGGCACAAAAATTGGAACCGAGTTATTGCGTAGGCTTTCTACGACAGTTTTCTTAAATTTTATAAGAGTAGTAATGTTTCTAATATCGATACGGCTTTTTTACAAAACGGCTCAAGTTTATTTTTAGCGCCTCCTGTAATAGTATAGTAAGTATTAAGGTCTTATCTAGCCTGATTAATTCATCCGGTTTCTACTGCGTGCGCATATCTCTCTTCATATAAGCGAGTTGTGAAGAACCCAAAGACTTGAAATAGTTTCCACCACGGCGGATTTTCAACACTATTCTCTCCGAGCTGTAAGTTCTACGAGCTGGAAGCCTTCACCTTCGAAACCTACATAACTCATTGATCTAAAGAAAGCTAAGCACTCTTGTAGCGAAACCGCATGAATTGATCAGGGCTAGAGCCCATTCGAAAAGCTCGCAGCAGAATACTGATGAATTATTCATGTTAGGGAGTCGGAAATAAATAATTGTCCAAAAGAATCAGACGAACATATATTAAGACAGTATTTGATTCAGTGGATTTGAATATTATCCGAATTCTTACTCTTACTCTTACTCTTACTCTTAATCTTACTCTTAATCTTAATCTTAATCTTAATCTTAATCTTACTCTTAATCTTACTCTTAATCTTACTCTTAATCTTACTCTTAATCTTAATCTTAATCCACTTATTCTCTAGTGACTCTTTGGAGCTAAATAGTCAACTATGAAAGATTACTTTGACCATGAAATACTTAAAGTCTATAAAGAATCAATTCGTTTAATCACCTGGATTGATGATAATCTAAGCGAAATGCCGAAAGGCTTAGCGGTGCGCGGTCAGCTGGACCGGGCATCGACTTCGATTCCGCTTAATCTTGCCGAAGGAAACGGCGAGTATACAGGGCCGGATAGATGCAGATTTTTTGATACGGCCCGAGGCTCGGCTCTTGAGTGCGCAGCTTGCCTTGATGTTCTTGCCGCAAAGGGAATCTTTACCTCGAAAACTATGGCGATAGGGAAAAACATACTTCTTGAAATCGTCAATATGTTAGTCGGGTTTATCAAATCTAATTCATCAGACCGATTATATGAGACATCTGAAGCTTATGACGTAAGTGGAATAAATCGTCAAGATTAAGATTAAGAAAAGTGGTCCTCCGGTTTGTCCAAGTATATGCTGATCTTGCGATTATCGGGACAGTTTATTTTTTCCGACTCCCTTAGGAATGAGGATTTAATAATTTCCTAATTTATACATCTTATATTACTACGACTTGAATCCAATAATTAGCTCATATATATAATACATTTCATCAACAATTAAGTACTCGATAATTGTATTCTTATCAGTAAATATTTCCTAAATCAAGCACGATCACAGATTTTAAACGTATTATTTATTTTCGTAGATATTTGGAAATTACATATTGCGAAATTCGCTTTAACTTTTAGGAAGTTATAAAATCCCCATTCCTTAGTATCGGATTCGTATCAAAAAAATTAAAATTAGTCGAAAGAGTCTGTTGCTCAAAGTGTTGGGGTGGATGAGAGGCATCTTTCGACGGTAATTGCTAAGTGAATACCTATGAGGAATTAACGTGAGCAATCACCATCGAAACCTGACCCACATGCGCTTTTTGAGGAAGATTTTATGGGACGTGTACTTTCTTTTGATTGTGATGCAGCTCATGCATATGCTCAAGTTGCTGCTGAGCGACGTAAAGAAGGGAGATCCGTTAGGCAATTTGGTGCACAAATAATTGCTATAGCCAGATCACGTGATGCTGCTACTGAAACCCGAAATGTCAGTGACTCCTCGCAGTCCCGTGTGATAATTCATAATCCATGGGTAGAAAATTAATTTATTGTAGTGATTGAAAAGAATTTCACGATGACATCCAGGTAATACCATTGCAAGATGCTCTATTCTCTTTACTCGAATTGATCAAATGAAATTCCTGCATAACGATCATAGAAAAATGATTTAAACTTTAGATTAGGGGCGACCCTCGGGGAATATATCATATTTTCGATGAATATGTCGTATTCAAGAACCAACATCCGATTATTTTATAGCCCATCTTTCCAACTGAAGCAGCATCGTATTTGAACCAAGCTCTTCTTTCCATTCCTGACAAAGACAGGCAATCGGCTTCTTTAACGCAGGTGTGGGGTCACTGCCCGGGGTCATTTCGGCAGATTCAGCGCGTAGCCAGGAAAGCAAATTATCGAGTTTACCGAAATCCTCGCTATTTAGGCTAGCCTTAAGGTGTTTTATGGTTTGCTTTTCAAATTTAAGCTTCTTATCAAGCTCGATGATATCCGGTAGCATGAGCGACGCATCACTCAAAGTATATTCGGATTTTTGTGGTGGGTCGATTTTTTGTAACAATTCGTTATAGACGCGATCTGCAATATTTTGTGCTTTCTTTCGTATTTCAGCTAATAACTCCATCCCTTGTTTCTGTGATTCTACTCCTTCTGGGGTTAATAGAACATAAAATTTAAGCTTTGGCTCTGTTCCAGAGGGACGTACGACAACTGTAAAGGAACTGGTAAAAATCTGGATGACATTTCTTGGCGTTTTGTCTGTTTCGCTAACAAATGGGCCAAATTTCTCATGATCCCAATAATCGACTATCGGGTATTCAACTTTATAGCCACCTATTGAAGATGGTGCAATGGTTCTTAAAGAAGACATGATTTTGTCCTTTTTTAACATACCATCAGCTCCTGACATGAAAATTGAACGATTTATGCAATCATAGCCACCAAGCTCTCCAAGGATGTCTGTATAATAGTCTAATAGTGTTTTTCCGTCTTTGTATAACCGTTGATACAAAGCTGCAAGGTACATACAAGCAGGAGTAGCGTCTTTATCACGTATATCCTCTACCTGTAAAACGCCGTGGCTCTCTTCAACAGCCAATACCAAGTCATGTACGGAACAGGATATATCGTTGTATTTACCATTCAACTCCAGCGATTTCAAAACGTTGGCAATATACTTGAATCCTACTAATAGATCATCAATTAACCACGAGTTGCCCGCCTTTTCTACAATTTTTCGGAGAATTCTCGTAGTGACCAAAGTTTCGATAAGCAGACCTTGAAGTTTCGGCCCTTTGGCATCAAGCATAAGGAAATAACATAGGATTGTCGCAATCTGGTTACCATCCATATGGTACCAGCTACCGTCCTCTAACTTTATATCCACGCCTACCCTATCAGCATCTGGATCACTGCACAGGACGATTCCGGCACCTTCGTCATCTGCAAATTTTTTCGCCGGATCAGTCGCTTGGGGGACTTCGGGATTAGGTGCCTTGAAGGGTATCATCGAAAATCCTCCATCTGGACGCTCTTGATCAGGAGGGATGATCAAGGGAAACTTTAGTTCTTTCAAAACGTCGCCGACGGTTGTTCCACCACAGCCACACAAGGGAGTATAGACAATCTTAATGTCCGGCCGAGGTGAATAGATGTTATCGTATAATCTAAGATAAATATCTATATATACCTGGTGTAATTCCCCGGGAATGTCTTTTATTTTTCCATCTGCTACAGCCTTAGAAAAATCAACTCTTTGAATGTTGGTAACCTGATTCATCGTATCCACAAGTTTCTGGTCGTTTGGAGAAACGGGCTGGCTACCAGCATCATCATAAACCTTGATTCCATTGTCGTCAGGTGGATTATGGGATGCCGAAAGATTGATACCGCCAACAGCCTTTAAACGACTAATCAAGAAAGATAACTCTGGTGTACTTAAAAGACCGTCTTGATGATTAGGTTGAGCAAAATAGGCAGTAATGCCGTTGGCAGCATAAATCTCACAGGCTAGCTTGCCTAACGTACGTGAAGATTCTCCTATAAGTGGGTGATTGTCTCCAAGAAAACCATAGATACCAGCATTATCTCTAAATATCCTTACGTCATTGGCAACCACCACCATGAGTTCATTCTTGTTTGAAAAAGTTTTCTTCAAATAATGGCAATGTCCCTGAACCGTCATGCCGACTGTGGTAGGATTGACTCGATTCGGACCGTATCCGACACGCCCACGACGTCCTCCGGTCCCAAACGGTAATGTTTGCCAAAAAGCGTCAAACACCAAATCCAGATGGTTCTGATCCAGATGTCGAGCAATCATCTCAGGAAAAGCAAATGGTACATCGTCGAGCAGCCAATGCCGCAAATTCGTAGCAGCAAGTTTACCAAAATCAGCATATGTCGATTCCAACTGATTACAAATTTTATCCAGGACCTTATAATCAATCATAATGTCTTTGTTGCCTCCTTCTATAATTAGCCTGGTTAGTTGCCAGGAAATTTTTTAATCCAAATTATGGGTAATATTGCCCGACACTTGCGTCGCAGAAGTATTATATTGGGTATGCCACTCCAAAAATTCCATTGTGTGCGGTAAATACTAGATAAGCTCGGCGTAAGTCCTTCGGGTGTGCATTGTCTGTACTGGATGGAGTTGTCTCTTTGGAGGATTGAAGCGTACCGAGGTACTCCTTCGATCTTCTAAGGATGCAAATCCGCCTGTACAGACAACCCAAAGGGC
>JAJFLO010000028.1 GCA_021772675.1 Verrucomicrobiota bacterium
AATAGTAGCACGCACTCGCTGAAGCGTCGGTAAAACTTCCGCCTGAAGACGGAACTACAAACCAACACACACTCCTTATCAAGAGATTCTGTAAAATTTATTTAAAATATGAAATTAGAATGACTTAGAATACACTACCTAGACAATCAAGTTATTTACAGCCATCTTCAGAGCCGGTGCCCCATTTTCGTCGATTCCGTGGCTATAATAACTGTACGTTTTTGCTCTTACTACCTTTAACACAGCCACAAAATTAATGGTCCGCCCCGAGTTATACCGACAGCCATCAGGTTTTCGACAGGTTTCTGTAAAATTGTTGCCTGAAATGAATAACGAATGTCGAAAAACCTACTGCTTGCAGTATAACTCGGGTTCCGAATTCGCCGTGTCTCGACACAGTTTCATCCGTAATTAAAATAAAATTGACCCTAACCTGAATAATTCATCAGTATTCTGCTGCGAGCCTTAATCTCTGCTCAAATAGGCCGGTTAACTCAATTTTACATCTCAGTGAATGAAAATTCACTTTCATTGTGAAATTTTCTCTAATTAATTTATTATGAGTGAGTTAAGTGCTCTCGCGACGAATCGCATGAATTAGTCAGGCCAAAAAGATTCGTGGGTAACTCCAATTTTTCATTTTTTTTATTGATTAAAGTTGAAATAACGTCTTCAATTGGTCATCACAAAATAATTTTAGATAGGTAATACATTGCGTTTAGCAGGCGGTTTAAACGGGGTATAAATAAGGGAAGATTAAGTATAGAGTATTAGATTACTGGAGCCAAAGAGCGGATTCGAACCGCTGACCTATTCATTACGAGTGAATAATCCCAGGCAATAAATTTGGTTAATTGCTTGCAAAATGCTTGCAAATATTAAATCTGCACGATATAATGAGCATAAAAGAGCACGAGTAGAGCAATGGCTGTATACAGACGCAAAATCAAAGATAAAAAAACGGGACAAACCAGATACACAAAAAAATACTACTGTTTCTACACATTGCCAGATGGCACCAGAAAAATGAAGTCTACTGGCGAAACTCGAAAAAATGAAGCAGAGATTTGGGAAAATGAAAACGTAGAAAAACTAACATCTCTGAAAACCGAAAAAGCAGTATTGCACGAGTACCGTAAAATCCTGCATAACACCGACCCTATCAAGCTTGAAGAAGCGTTTCAGACATTCAAAAGCCAAATAAGAAGAAATGCATCCGAAAACTATATCAGTCGATTAGAAAGCATGTGGAATGACTTTTATGGATTCTTAAAAGTAAAACATCCTTTGATAAAGAAACTAAACGAAATAGATGTTAACATTGCAGAATCCTATTATCAGCAAATCATACAATCGGGTCGATTTCTCAATGAAATATCCTACCTTCGAGGGAAAAAAGAAATAACCGCACCCATTAACAATAAAAATCTTTCTAATAATACAATCAATGATTTCCTTGTGTTCTTAAACCAGTTTTTTACGAAATTACTTGGTGATAAAGATACAGAAATTCCGGTCAGTCCGTTTAGAAAAATCAAAAAACTGCCAAAAGAGGCAGTCTCGCGCGAAATATTCACACCGGAACAACTTGCAATCATCGGCACAGAATCTGAAAAAAATGAATCATTCCTATACCCAATTTTCCTTGTTTCTGTTAATACGGGATTAAGAGAAGGTGATGCGTGCACGCTCGAATGGGAAGAAATTGATTTTCAACGAAGATGGATTAATCGCATGCTAAACAAAACGAGAAGAACAACCGGAAAAACAGTCCGAATACCAATACTTGAACCACTGTGGGAATTCCTAAAAAATATCTCCCAAAATAACTCGAAGTACCTCCTGCCCGACCAAGCACACATGTACCTATCAAATTCAAGTGGCATCAGTTACCGGGTTAAAAAATTTCTTAATAACAAGAAATTAGGGATTGAGACGACAAAGAAAATTGTCGGCCGGGATCAGGTAGTTTCTATCAGAGATTTTCACAGCCTGCGTCACAGTTTTTGTTATATTGCAGGTGAAGCTGGCGTGCCCTTTCCCATTGTGAAAGATATCATGGGGCATATGACGGAAAGAATGACACAGTTATATATGGATCATGCTTCAGATGGTGACAAGAAAAAGCACTTATTAAAAATACCAAATTATCTAAATCCGAATCTTCCTAATAAATCTCAAAAATCTGAAAGTGACAAAATATTGGAAATACAGGAACTATTGAAAACTAATCAGAGTGATCGATTGGCTCAACAAATAGAAACCATATTATCATCTTAAGTTTTTAATTTTACTGAATTGATCAGGTTAGATGGATTTAATCATTGCTCAACAGATGGCTGGGGAGAGTTATTCTTCTGTTTCTTGAGGGTTAAAAATACTGAAACTATATTGTGCAATTTCACAAAGACTTTTATCACAAGAAACAAATTTATCAATATTAATGTTCCGGTTAGTAATAATTGCCGCTGCAAGTTGAATTGCGTCTAATGTCCTCAGGTTTTTCATATAGGCAACATTATCCAAAATTTGGGTTGCAAGCTTTTTGACCATGTCATCTACAATTACTAAATCGAACGTTTTTAGATCATTTTCAAATAATTCAAAAACTCTTGAAACTTTTTCAATGTCAATTTCATTGGTTCTTACACGTTTTAGTAATGCAGAATGAAATTCGATTATCGTGATGTCTGCAATAGCAAGAACCAAATCTCCGGCATATTTATGAAAAAGAGTTACAATATTTTCTGTACCAGCTTCCTTATGATAAAGTTTCACCAAAGCGCTGGTATCGATAAATAAAGTCATTTGCCATCTCTTTCAATTATGACATCATCCGATAGATTTCCTTTTATTGACTCAGTTAATTGTTGAACTTCATTGAAAGATAATTTCTTAAGATTTGTCTTAGGTATTGTGATAATTTTCACTTCAGTATCATTAGGAAATGGAATATTATTTAATTCTATATGCCCATTTTTTATACGGGTTTCAACAACAAATTGTTCCATTATAATTATCCTTACTGTTGGTTTTCATTTTTATTAAGGGTTTGCTCAAGAATAAATTGGCATTTCCTGTCGTAGAATTTACGAATAAATTCAAAACAGCCAGAAAGTTTTTCTAACGAAATGGGGGGCTGGTATTACTAACAATTTTCCGGATCAAAGCCCTTCAACTTCAACATCGACATCCAGATGTCATTTCAAAATTTCCATTGTGTTCAGGAATAGCAACTTATTTATGACATGATTACTATACGCTTTTTCAACACGGATATCAATTTCAATCACTAGGATGAAATGAAATGAAAGGTTATGCTGAATTTATTTTTTTATTTCCCGCCTCCTCCATCGCGAAGAAATAATGTCGCTACAGATTTTAGACTATTGCTTTTTTTCGGCACTTTTCCAGGTATTTGTTTATATCTGAAACAGCATAGCAATTCTGCCTGCCATGCTTAAACGATCTTAATACACCCTTTT
>JAJFLO010000271.1 GCA_021772675.1 Verrucomicrobiota bacterium
GTATTGTTTTTATTATCCATCATGCTTGAATATAGCACGTAATATGCTTGTATTCAATTGTTTATGGAATATTTATTTCATTGAAAACACTGCGTTTTCAACTTGACTTTTCCACAATGGCTTAACTTAACGACATTGGGAAGATCCCTATTACTGGGGCAATTAAGAATAAATACGTTAATAAAAGAGGAAATAGTTTTTTGCAAAAAAAAGTTTTATTATTCCGATATCCAATAATTAACAGGCTTGTTAAAATTATATAGAAAAAAGCTATAGATATAACTAAAAATTTTGAAATTATAATTTTGGGATAAAATGGATTTAGATTAAAAGGAAAAATAAATTTCACCAAATACCAAACTAAATTTTGCAATACAATAAATAGGCGATGAGACAAAACATAAGTCGATCGTATTGCGGTTCCTTGGGCATATATCGTTACAGGAATTATAGCAACAACTATAATGAGGTAGGGTGAGAGTAATTTTAATATCTGAATAATTGATAGTTTTGGGCGTTTATGCCATTCATATAACATCAATATAATTGGAAGGCTAATTGCCATCGATTTCGATAATAAAGCAAATATAAAAAGAAAGAACGGTCCCCAATACTGTCTTCTAAAATTAATTGGATTAAGTTTAATATACAAATATAAAGCCCATATGTCACATACTGAGTAAAGCACATCCTTTCGCTCGGAGATCTAAACTACTGATTCAACTCGTTGCAGATGAATGATAAAAAGAATGTCAAAATAGAGGGAATTATCGGCCATATACCGTTTATTTTCAAAACTGAATGGAGGCCGATGGCAGTTACTGAAAACCATAATATGTTCTGCAACCGGTAACTCATCCCTTTAGTTCCACTAAAAGCATAATCAACCATATATACTACAAGCAGTAAGTTTTTCGACATTCGTTTTTCAATTTAGGCAGTGATTTTACAGAAACCTGTCGAAAACCTGATGGCTTTCGGTATAAGATAACACGTAAAAGGATGGTAATTTCCCGCAACGCTTTCCGTAAACAATCTGGAAATATTTAATTTGTTAAATTCCAGGGCATATGTGTTGTCAAGTACGTATATATGATCATCCCACCCATTCAAGAGATCAAACGTGAACGTGCGTTAAAAATCACGACGATAACCAAAACAAGAATCGCATTTACAAGAAAGGCGTTAATTTTACTTTTTTTGATATAAAAACCCATTTAAAAAAATTTTATTCTTGAACTTCCAATTTATTTTTCATACAATGTATATAACTTGCTAATAATAGCGGCGAATTATTGTTAATAAAAACACAAAAAACAATCAAAAAGAAGGAGAAAAATATGAAAAGAAATCGCAAAAAGAAATTTACACTAATCGAGCTTTTGGTCGTGATAGCTATTATTGCTATCTTAGCCGGAATGCTCTTACCTGCTTTAAGTAAAGCTCGTGAAAAAGCTCGTCGTATTAACTGTTCCGGTAACCTGAAGCAGATCGGTTTAGCATTACTAATGTATTCGGGTGAATATGACGGATTTTTCCCAAATGATCAGCCTTTTAATAGTAACAACGTTGAAGTCTTAAACTCCAATGGATATCTCTCCAATGGTAAAGTCTATGGTTGTCCTAGCTTTACCAATGTGTCATCTATTGCATCTAACATGGACTATGACTATGTTGGATCTGGTATAAAAGATGATAATGATAATCCTACAGACAACTCATTGGCTTACGATAATGTAGACAACCATCCTGCGAATGCATGGATGAATATTCTATTTATCGACGGGCACGTAGCTGGTCAAAAACCAGGAACTGGTGGATTGAATAACCAGTAATATTAATCCCTGTTAATAGATTAATATAAAGTCACATAATTTAAGCGAGGGAAGTTTTTCCCTCGCTTTTTTTTTGCGTCGAAAGTCAATAATCTCTTGCAAAATCAGCACATATGTCTTCTTGCTGTTTGTAGTAAATATCCTCCTTTCCCCGTTCTGAGAACAAGTTCATACATGGTAATAACTAAAACTTACTAAGGTTTCCTGAATTACATTGAAAAGAATGTTTTTAGCTACCATTGGCAGTCCCACCAAAAGTGAATCAAGCGAGTAATCTCTGTAATAAGACCCAATCTACAGCAAAGCAGGGCTACAGATTCACATCTCATTTACCCCATCATTAGAAGGTATGTTTTTCAGAATTATTCCTGCCTTATTCTTGAAACACGATTATATGAATAAGACATGATCATTTAAGATAGTCGCAACCACTCTTTCCATATCGGTCACGATAAAAGAACATTTTCTCCTGTGCTCAGGACCATTTGATTCTATTTTCGTGCTATTTTCAGAAACTGCTTCAACGGGTCGAATTTTAGTCAAATCCAGCTAGATGGAGGCCAATAAACGCATAAAGGGCAGCCTTCCTGACATTGTACGGCAGCAAATCTGCGTTGAGTTTGATGAGTGGCGATAACACCCCACAATATACTATGGCAACTATGTACGAAATATCGAGTAATTTGCAATAACTCAGGGTAAATTAATATGTTACAGATTTGAATCGAATCGCCCTGTCCTGTGCTAATGTAAGTAAAGCAGACGGACAAAGCTTAACAAATTGAAAAACTCCTGTATTCCACTAGGATCACTTAAAGAACAGTTGTAACTATCTATACATTTCAAGTTTATTCAGGTATTCAGGAGAAATAATCGCACCAAAATTACTGGCTTCATCACAATAAAATATCGCTTTCCCAAAATTCTTAATGTTAAAATATGCTTGAGAGATACTTAAATGTGCAGATGGAGAGTTTGGAAAAACTATCAATGCCTGCCCAAATTCTTCTATTGCATTTTCATATTGACTAATTGCATTGTATAAAATTCCTTTGTTTAAGTGAATAACTCCGAGTTCCTCTATATTGGTTGAGAATCTTAACGCTTTGTTATAATATTCGAGTGCTTTTTCAGGCGATTTAATTTTCCTATATACAGTTCCCAAATTCGAATAAGCTTGTGCATTTGTCGAATTAATTTTTATTGCTTTATTTAATGACGTAATCGCTTTATCCCAATCTTTTACCGCCGCAAAAGTAGTCCCCAAATTGTAATAAACATAATAATTATTAGGGGTCAGGTCTGATAGGACTAGATAAGTTTCAATAAGTTTTTGTTTTTGATCTAATTTGACATAGGCATCAATAAGATTTTTATATATTGTGGGATCACTTGGATTGATATATTTTGCATTTTCAAGTTCTATAACGGCTTCTTGAAACTTTCCCTGTTTATTCAATGCTCTTCCAAGCCTAACATAGCCACCTGAATAGTTTTGATTTAACTCAATAAATTTTTGATACTCAACTACTGCATCTGCCAATTTTCCGCGATCATAATAAATGTCGCCTAAGGCCAAATGAGGTCGATCTTTTTCGGGTGCCTTGATTGACGCATCTTTCCAAACTGAATAGTTATTTTGCCAGACATAATTTCGTTTTACAGTCAGACATCCTAAGGTTACTATGATTGGAGTGAATACGATCAATTTAAGATGTGGTTTCTTTATGCTGTTTATGATCTCTACAACTAAAAATGATACTGCAATCAAAGGTAGATAAAGCCTATGTTCCGCTACAAGAATTTTACTGGGCACAATGCTAGAAGTCGGTAACACCGTTATAAAAAACCAAAAGATTCCAAAACTAAAACATAAAAATTTTTTGACCGATAAAATGGCAGCGATAATTAGCGTAATGATTCCTAAAAAAGACCAAATCACCTGAGCCGTGAAAAAATTATCTCTAATTATATAGTAATGATCAAAACTTTGCTTCACCGGATAGACAAGCAGTTTCATGTAGGTCTTCCAAATTGTTTCAATTTGAGTATAGAAATAATTTCTCCTACTAATATTTTCTGGAGCCCAGTGAGGAACATAAACATCAAGAGAAGAACCCATAAAGTCATTTATAGGAATGGAAACATGATTTTGTTCCTGCTTCGGTAAATATAATAAAACAATCATGCTGGAGGTAATAAGAATCGGTAAAAACCATTTCAATCGAGTTGAGACAGGGTGTTTCTCTTTTCTGAAAAATATGACTTCCGCAAGTAAAACGATTATTGGAAAACTGATTGGGAATTCTTTTGTTAGCAGTGATATAATCAATAGAACCAACGATAAACTGTACCAGAGTATATGGCGGGTCCCTGAGACATTATTTTTATTGTACTGATTTCTTGCCTTTATATAAAAATAAAAGGCATAAATATAGAAAACAGTTGCCAAGGATGTATAACGCTGGCAAATGTAGGTTACGCTTTGAGTTGCGAGTGGATGGACTAAAAAAATAGTACCTCCAAGAAATGCGGCTATAAATTTATTTTCACTATTGCCATCAGTTCTTTTTGCTATAATCTCCAATAAAAGTAGGTATACTCCAAATGATGTTACAATATGAATGACGGTATTGATAATATGAAAGCTTCGAACGTCATTTCCCCATATGAATAGGTTTAATGCAAAACTCAAATGAGCAATAATCCGCTGGGGTGATTTACATTTGTTAAATGCTTCATCAAGACTTAAGTCAGCAATAACATGGTGATCGTCAAAAATAAAAGGAGAATCCAATGTATTCCAATACAGAACTAAACCGACCAAAAAGTATAGCAAAAATATTGTAAGAGAACTATCAATCTCTCTATTAAATGGCAATTCTAAATTGTCAGATTTTGGATTATACATTCGAATAGGAAAAACTCATTTGTGAGTCAATTAATAAAATTTGTATATCGGATTTATGGAGTTGGAATTCTAAGCTTGCTATTTTTTTCTTATCCATTCGCACTTATCCCTCCCGGTCTAAGCTCAAATTCATACTATCTTCAACTACCAACCCTATTTATTTTGTCCATTATTTCGCTAATTTTGATTGGTTGTACCTGCTATAAAGTAACCAGATCCGCTTCAGCCTGCCTCATCATTTATTGCACATTTATCGTCTTGAATCTTTATTACGGCTCAGATCGTTTGAAGGAGATTATTGAGTTTTTGAGTTTTATTACGATTCCGCTTGCTTTTTGTTTGTACATACAGAAAAAAAGCAATAACATGTCCATTATTGCTATTCCTGCATCTACTCTATATCTGCTACTACTGATTTACGGATTTATTAATTTTTTTCTGGAACAAGAAGTGATAGGAATTACCGGAAATAGAAATTGGATGGCAACTGCCCTAATTTCTTTATGTCCATGGGCAATGTATATCCTAAACCAATTTATGACCAGACTATTCAAGAATGATCAGGTCAACAACGGATTGTCAGTCACCATTATCTTGGTTCCAACTTTATTTTTAGTATTCCATTGTCAAAGCCGGGCGACATGGCTTTGTCTGATTTCCTTTCTTATTATTTCTATGATCTATCTTATTAGATTGCTATTCCTTCGAATATTGGTAATTCTAAGTATAATCGCATGTTGCAGCGTGGCCATCATTGCCTATCCTAATCCATTAATAAATGCGTTGAAGGGTGATATTCGCATTCCAACATGGGTAAGTACAGCAAAGTTAATTAGTGATTATCCATTGAAGGGAACTGGGGCGGGAAATTATACAAAAATGCATACCCCCTACAGGGCAAAATCGGAATATCATAGCCGCAGTGTTGCGACAAATCTTACTACCCATCCTCATAATGAATTTCTGAATATTGGCGCGAATCTGGGTATTATTGCCGCAATTGCCTGGAGTATTTTATTAATCCCTATTGTTCTTAGTTGGCATGGTAAATTGTTGTTGTTTCGACTGAGTCAGTTTTCTGCGTTCATGGTTTACGGGCATTCGATGTTAGACAAAACATTGATTCAGTCTCCAACAAATATTATCGGTTTATGTAGTCTGGGGGTACTATGGCAGTTGTTTATTACCTATAAAGAAGAAAAACCCATCTGGATTCGACATTTGATCTTGCGATTCGTCGTTACCGGATTCTTTGCAATCATTGTTATTTATAGCATTCAAACGGTTTCAAAAGATGTACATATTGGATTGCGGTTCAGACAAATCACGATTGCAAAATATGAAAAAAATTACGATCGGATGTTCCAGTTATATAAAGATATAACCAAAATTGATCCAACGAATATCAAAGGGTACTACGGTGCTGGAACAGTTGCTGTTCAAAAATTATTACATCCTGAAATCGCGATACCTTATTTACAAAAAGCATTTCAAATCGATCCAAATTATGCTCATATCAATCGACTGATAGGTAAAGCATATGGCACCTTGAAGGACCATTCAACTGCCCTTAGTTATTTTGAACGGGAATGTCGAATATTCCCGTCGGACATTTCTGCATTTCAAAATTATTTCATCGCATTATTTAAAACTAATAAAATAGATCGGCTTACGAGGGTTGATGATTTTTTAAGAGGATTATATCTACAAAAATCAGCTGGCCGAACGCCGTTAACAGATCAGAAAAAAATTAGCGAATTATGGTTGTCAGCATTGAAAGAATCAAACACTAAATTGACTATAAAATGTGCTGATCAGATGACCGAGTCCCTTCCCACAAAATTCATTGATCCTTTGCTAAGTCATAGTCGGACAATATCACTCCCTTCCAGCTATATTTTTGACCGTTATAACAGTCACGATTTTGATTATTGGCGGGAAATACTGGCTCGGGACCAGATTATAAGGAAACTCGGCCTAACTGATTCTGCCCATGTCGCGGATGAAATTTCACAGCTAAATACTTTAATAAATTATCTGTTGCAAAATCAGACAATCAGTACCAGGCACATACCTAATATTATGTATCCAACTGAAATGCTTCAATTGAAGCAAACTAACATTCAGTATTTTTTCGCGCTTTTATCATGGATCAATGAAGGAATGGGCTACCAAACATTTTGTTTTAAACATAATAATTCTTCACTAGATAATTTTATAATGGTTGTAGGTCAACACGGTATGTATAAAGTCGGAATACACTATTTAGATGAAAATCGATTAATAATAAATTTCGCCGACGAGTTTAATTTTCAGGAGCTATCAAACCCGAAATTCTATTCGATTACACTATTTGTATTACCACAATCCTTTCTACTTAAAAATCAAATATTATCAATTCTTCTAAATCAACATACCGGAAATACGAATTTGAAATTCGCGACAGTCCCCACACTTCAATTAATAAAGAAAGTGAAACTGTTTCGACAATTTGGCATTGGATTAGATAGGGATAATATTTTTATGGGATTTCCATTTCAAATATTAAACGCGCGTTTAAGTGCGAATTAAAACCTTATCATTTACCCTAACCTGCATTATTCATAAACTTTTGTAGTGAGAGTCATCAGATTGCGTGAAATCAGTGAGTTATGAATTTCATTCGCGTGCAGAAATAGTGTTGTAAATCCGCCGTGGTGGAAACTATTTCGAACCCGAATAACTTCACAACTCGTTGATATTATGTGATATGATGACTTGTAATAGAAAGTTTATGCATAATGCAGGCTAATTTGACCGTCTGTCAAGGAAGCATTAATGGACGTTCTTCCTCTCTCGGAATTCTACAGGATTGCAGTTTTCCAAATAGCCGATATCTATGTTTTGCAACGAATTCGTAGAACCAATTTCTCGCCGATTCAGGAACATAAATAAAAAATTTTATAAACCCGAAAATACCACCTATTCTTGACAATATTTTTATAGCGGCATCAGATTTATAGAATTCACCGTCTTCATCAAAACAGACTATCGACCAAATTTCGGGATTAGTCTGGTTGGGTGTTACATTGTATTTTTCAGCAGTTTTTCCCTGCAATGGTGCGTAATAAAAAACTCGATTATGGTCAATAAATAGAATAAAATCTATAAATTTATTACATAGTCCACAAACACCATCATAAAAAATGATTGGATGATCTTTTTTTGTTACTCCCGTTTCAGGAGAAATAATATTGTTTATGTTTATCATGATAACTAAAAATAGAACCAGATTTTCCCAAAAAAATATATTCATTAGTAATAATGATAGGAAATGAAACGGGATTATTATAGATAGCCATACATATCTAAATCGTCTGTATAAAATGCACAACGGAGACAAAATTTCAAAAATTGTAGTTACTAGATATCCCGTTTTCATTAACGTCATTAAGTAACTACTCTGAAGAAACCATATACCAAATTTAAAATCAAACGAGCTATGACGAAACGAGTTATATCCCAAATAATAATTCAAACTTGTTCCCTGGAAGATTTCTGTGCCCGCATGACATAGACGATACGAACCAATAAACGTATAACACATTAGTGGCAAAAATGTTATAAGTAATAATCCTGCTGAATAGATTGGTTGAGGCTCCGAATCATCTGCCTTTCGATAGAGTAAAAATCCGTCTCCAGCCGGAAATATTGCCAAAACATAAGAACTGAAAAGTATCGCTAATTCACGATGATTGACAAATCCAAATCCCCGTACAATCCCCTGATGTAGAGTTAGCAGCAATACAGTAACAATTGCAACAAATCTGTAATGTCTACACCCAATAATTGATAAAGTAATAAACATTAATAAAACTGCTTTATAAATAATTAAAACGTATTTATCAAATAAAAGTTCCCAGATGTTCTCTGGAAAAAGTCTTAAAAAACCAATTGGTTCGAAAATGGAAATTGGAAGTTCAGAAAGCAAATAAAACGGATCACTTACAATAACCATAAACCAAATAGAGAATATCCAAAATCGAATAAACCCCAACGTTCTTGCAGTGACGTTTTGATGTAACATTCAAAGATCTCCTATTTGATACCGATTTCCCATAAACGTTTCCTGATAATTGAACTTGTTCCACGAAAAGAAGTTACAGGAATAATACACTGAGATACAATAACCTTTCTTACAGGTATGTCAGGAAATTTTTTATTATAGAGCCGAACGGCAGCAACTAATGTGTTGCCATGTATTTGCATAAGCGATGTCCGATTGATTTTATCTTTTTCAGCTAAAATCCCATCAATTTGATTCTTGAGCTTTGTCAAAATTCTATCTTTTCCCAAAGTTGGAATCGCTTTTTCTGGAATAAAACGAATCGTATTACCATTTTTAATTACTCCATCATATTGGTAATAGTAAGGGTTAAAATTTTGTATACTCCCATACATTTGCCATTTTACGAAGGGATATGTTTCTTCACTCAAATTCGTTAGTTGGACCGAAATTAGAATAAAAAACGTTGCCAATACGCAAACCTGATAACCCCGGCTTATTTTTATAAAAATAGAATAAACTCTATTATCCAGAGCAATAAAAAGGAAAATTGACAAAATCACCATGCCTTCAAGTTGTGTCTCAAAATCTAGATTGAATGAAAACTTCATAATCAAGAAGCAAACACACACATAAATAATTAATTTTTTCAATTTTATCTTCGTATTTTCATCTTTTATAATTTCCCTCAATGGTCGCTCATTCATGTTTTATATTATTTATTGATAAAACTGACTATCAGATATAGTTATTACAGTTGTACCAAATCATTCATTTATTTATTTGTTTAAGAAAACATAACATGTGGTTATAATGGTTGATCACTCTAAAAAGATTTAATTGTGACAAACAATTTTTTTAAAAAAGTATCATTTATCTATCTTTTTTGTTTTGTAATTCTCCTTTTTTGTACTTATCCGCTTGCATTAATCCCTCCCGGAAATCTGTCTCTATTATTTCAAATCAGTATCCCGTCAACATTTATTTTAACCCTCCTTGCAATACCAACAATAATGACTTCTGATTTTTTGCCGAAACGCTGGCTTGGATTTGCTATAGTGATTTACCTGGCAACACTGATATTTAACATAATCTGGTTCAAAGAATTTAATCAGGAAACAGTCAGGTGTTTTAGCTATATATTTATCCCCTGGGTTAGTGCAATACTCGTAAAACAAAATGTTATTTCTATCAAACATTTGGCAATCATCGGAAGTTTTCTATGGCTCTACTATATTTTATTGGGGTTTTGCTCTGTAAGACTTAACGAAGAAATTGTCGGATTAAGTGGTAATCGAAACTGGACTGCCTCGTTACTATTGGCGCTTATACCCTGGCCGGTTTATGCAATGAAATCATTAATACCCAACCACCTAAAAATCATGGCCAGGCTGAATAATAAATACGTTTTCATGATCTATGTTTTAATATTGATTTTATTACCGACATTTTTTTTAGTATATAAATGTTCAAGTAGAGGCGCCTGGTTAGCGCTTATTTTATTTGGCCTCATTTATCTATCCGATGTAATCATTAGTGCATTAACTTTTAGGACTCCCTATCAACGGAATTATTATAACTTTGGATTAGGATTGTCGGCATTCATCGGTTGTTTTTTGGTGATGTTTCTGTTTTTTACCATGATCTCTTCCAACACGATTTATAAAAAGTTTGAACATTCGGTAAGAAGTGACGTGCGACTTCCACTTTGGATTAGCTCAGTACGGATGATAAAAGACAATGACCTTTTCCTGTCGTCAGCTTATCGTATAATTCGTGGCACAATCAAGCAGGACCCACCACCTAAAAATAAGTTTGGTGTAGGCCCTGGCAATTTCGCCAGATTCTTTTCAGAATACCGGTCACATTCGACCTATCATTCTCGTCTTGTCGCAGCACCCGTTACCATTCACCCGCACAATCAATTACTCTACCTGACCTCTGAGCTTGGTATATTGGCAGGCATCGCTCTTTGTTTCATGGTAATCCCCATTTTTCAACTGAGATGTGCACATGATTTGATCGTTAAATTATGCAGATTTACCGCATTTATTCTGATCATACATTCACTGTTTGACCTAAACTTGGTCAAGCCTCCGGGGAATTTCATTGCATTGTTTTGCTTGGGTGTATGTTGGCAAACTTATTTCAAATCAAATTCAAATGTTCCAATCAAACATAGAAAAGGTAATTATTTAAAATACGGTTTTACCTTGGTTGTACTATTGGTAATGATGATTATCAGCCTCACAACAGCCATTCATGACATCAAAATCGATTGGTATTTGCGAAAAGGCTATTTGCAAGAAGCAAAAAAAGAATTCAAAGATGCATTCGCAACGTATTCACATGTTGTAAAAATTGCACCCGACAAAATCAGACCTTATCTATATGGCGCGACTGTTGCTGTGGATCGATTGCACCAACCGGAACTGGCCATGCCTTTATTGAATAAAGCCTATCATTTGGACACAAATTTTGCCCATATCAATCAGATGATAGGCAAGGCACTATCTATGACTGGCGCCTATAATAAAGCACTCCCATTTTACATTCGGGAATGCAAATTGTATCCTCGTTCAATAAAGGCCTATCAAAGTTATTTTAATTCGCTGGCTTTTAATAGGGATTTCGCTCGTCTCCCAATAATTGAAGACTATCTAAGAACATTATATATCGAAAAAGCTGACCTAAGCTTTGATAAAGTCACATTTCATCGATTAATAAATAATTGGTTGGATGCTATGACCGAAAACCATACAGAGAATGCAATTACCATTGCGGAAGCAATTTGTTCAAATCAGAATAAACAAGCGGTGGATCCGATATTTTTTATGTACCATCAACGTAGCGACGGTAAGACATTCAAGGCAAAAAAGAATTTTACATTGTTAGATTATACTTATTGGCATGACATCTATAATATAAAGGCCGTTGCTAATAGTATTATAGACACTCCATCTGCTGAACCTACTCAAAATAACCCAAATTGGGATTTATTCACTTTGGATAGAATTAAATTACAATTGGATAAACGAATTGAAATTGATAGTCGCCAAGAACAGTTCTCTTTTCCTTTTGAGTCCTGGTCCAGGAAACGTTGTAGCGTATTATCGTATCATTGTTTATTTATAACGCTAGCAAATCACTTTGGATTTAAGGGCTTAGTTTTTTTTGATGATGATTTCAAATTAAAAAGTATAGCATTAAAGAATGATTTCTGTTACACCATTGGAGTAAAAGAAGGAAATGTAATAAAAACACCGATACAGATGTTTAGTGAAAAATTAAAAAAATTAAAACAGGCCGATCCAGTAAGATTTAAACAATTTATTTATCCTCAACAATTGTGGCTTAAAAATCAAATTTTAGGGTCTTTAATAACTCATAAGAACAGCCTTGAATTCCCAAAATTCGACAGAATTCCTATAGCTTCATTATTAGAGGCAATTCCGAGTATATTGCTGGATGTTAGTGAAATGCAGTTTATTGATTTAAAAAAATTTGTACTTTCAGAGCCTTTTGATAGAATTGCTTATGAATAACAAAAAACCAACAAATAATCCAAAGCACAACTCAATCGCTAACCTGAATTTATCGTTTATGAAACTTCTGTTCAATTTGATGTTCAATCCTTCAATATTTTTAGTTCTGCAAAATAAAAAAATATCTCAATCATTACTTCAAGTTATGTCATTCTGCCTTATTTCCAGCATACTATTAACATTAAATGTAGTCGTCGATTTAAAACAGTCGACACTATCCTGGGGAAAATGGCTTGAATCCGAAATAGAAGAGTTTGGTATCACTCAGGAAAAAACCTTTTATTGGAAACGCCCGACCTCACTGCCCTTTCGTGCAACAGTTGATGGATTACAGATAGATATTACTAGTGAATCCATAACCGATAAATCCAATTCTGAATTCGGACATAACAAACAAGGCATCTGGATAAATAAAAATTCAATTTATTTTTGGGTCAAAAGGATTTCAGGAACTGGATGCAGGAATGATCAAACGGAATCAATTCAAAAACAAGAACTGGGATCCTGGCTCTTACAAATTGCAGAATTGGAGGGCGCCTATATCATTTCAAGAGATAAGATTGGAGACTTCATGAAAAAAACCTATCTTTGGGCATCATTCTTTCTATTTTGGTCAAATTTATTTCAAGTTCATTTAACAGTAATTTTATTTCCCCTATGCTCATCAGTTCTGTCGGTGTTTTTTGCTTTCCTTCTGAAAGAATACCAACAACACAAGTTTGCTCCATTCAAAAAAATTTTTGTCCTGAACCTATATTCCACAATTCCCCCTATACTCATCGCAACAGTCTACTGCCTATTTAAGATTCCCGGTTTAGATTTCTTTTCCATTTTTTTCATCGCCTTCTTCGGCTATCAATTGTACATAATGAAAATTTTCCGTAGTCTGATGGTGGTATAAAAATGGTAACGTATATAGAACCAGTGCCAAAAAATAGATTGGAAGCAAAGGGTTTGGAGTTCCATTTTAGGTAAGCTTTTCATAAATTTATGGCCAAAGTGTAATCTTAAAAAAAATACAGGGAAATAGCTATCGGGGATAGAAGAAGCTGTGCTTGGTTTTCAACGTGCCTGTAATCAATAATTCAATGCGATAAGATTGAGTTGCTAATTAGGTGGTTTGAGAAATAAAATATATCTACACATCTTTCTTCAAACTAATACGATCAGAGGAGGGGGATAAAAAAGAAATTAAATTTCAATGCAAATTTCCGAGCAGCTACATTTACAATTCATCCTTCCGTTTAGGCAGTTAGCAATGGTTCTCTGCGGGTTCATTCTCGCACCAATGTGCCTTTTGGGAAAAACCAAGCAGACTTCAAAATTGGATATTTCAAGTGTCTTTGAAATTGAGTCAAGTATTCGCAGAGGTTCGACATTCCTCCTATCCCAACAAAATCCGAACGGGTCCTGGTCAGATTCAGTTGAAACAACCGCCTTATGTAATACGGCTATTATCCGCAGCATTGAAACAGATGTTCCAGGTTATACCAAAAGTGTGTCAGATGCCCGGACCTTTTTGCTCAACTTTTTGGTATCAAATTTGCCCAATAGCAGTTCTCACCCCGTTGACTTCAAAATACTTCATTCCATGGCCATCTCTCTGGTTCCGCTTGCAGTTCTTGATAATCCCGCTGACTACGAAATTATAGAGAAAACCAGACGGCTTTTAAAATATACGTTTATACGTATTTGGGATACATTTACTACAGATCAACAACATAATACAAAATTTGACTTGCAGCAAGTTCACGACATTTTCGAAGTCCTAGCGTTTCTAAAACCACATCAGCAGTTTTTAAATTATCAACAGGTTAATTCCCAAATAGGCAATTCTGATACCTGGAAAAAGTTAGCTGATTTCGTTTCAAGTTATCAGTATTCCGCCACTGATGTTGACGATGATAGGGAAGATATAATCGGGATGTTTGGAAAATTTCCCATAAAAGGCGACATACCGTCAAGAAAAAAAGAAAAAGACGAATGCCGAGTGATTACAACAAGTCTCTATACTTTATCAGGTATTACTACACTCATTTATGCAGACAAAATAATTGAACAACGACCATTCTACCGCGGCCGAACCTGGCTTTTGAGAAACAACACTATTTCTCGCAAATTTACTACCAAATGTGATAACATGTACACCTTTTTGCATTTACTGTCAAAATACTGTCATCAGGCTGCTCGCAGACCTAAAATCAGTAGCAATGAAGAGGAAAAATGGCAAATTTTAATAGTAAATTGGTTGTTGTCGAATCAGCGTGGCCTAGGTTGTTGGGAAGGGGTATCAGGAAGTTATGGTGAAGATGATCGTAATTTATGCACTGCCTACGCAATAATATCAATGGTGCAATGTCTTGATTAGCCTGCATTATTCATAAACTTTTGTAGTGAGAGTCATCAGATTGCGTGAGATCAGTGAGTTATGAATTTCATTCGCGTGCAGAAATAGTGTTGTAAATCCGCCGTGGTGGAAACTATTTCGAACCCGTATAACTTCACAACTCATTGATATTATGTGATATAATGACTTGTAATAGAAAGTTTATGCATAATGCAGGTAAGTGTTACTTATTGAAAATAACCGAGAAAACAAACTTTCCACGAACACATGTCCACCCTATCATCCGAAAAAACCTTGTCGATTTGAAAACGTGCTTAGAATATCTTCCCCTGAAGGGGGAGATATGAAATTTTTTAAAGTTATTTTTCGAAAATATTCGAGAAATGATACCATAATCATTATATTATAGAGACTATACACATTCAAAAACTAACTCGATTAAATCACTTTTCCCACGTTTTTTCGAGTGTTTAAATAGCCTGTTTATAAAGAGGTACTTAATATATTTATGAAGTCTCCAGCTAAAAGAAATATGATAGATCTCTATTTTTCCGATGCGCGTGCTAAGCTTATTGACATTGCAGCTTTTTTGGATAGAGCTGAAAAAAATAAATCCACCAATGACTTCCGTTGTCAATCATTCAAAACCGCGCTTAAATGCCTTGACGGAAAGGATCGTACGAAAAATGTCTTGTTAGCCCTTAGCGATCCTTCTACCGAATTGATTCCAAAAGCAACCACAAAATCTGCCTCAGGTGCATGGCCTGGAAATAGTGCAAATAATGATTCGCTAGCAGTCTGTCGGACTTTGGAAATCGTTGCGAGAAAATCGTCAAATTGAGAGTATTTTTGTTCAAATTTGAGGAATATATTGCAATATTCGACGATAATTTGGACAAAAATGCGCCAAGAATGAGGTTTTCGCAGTAGATTCTTCCAAAGTCTGACAGACTGCTAGAAAGATTTACTAGTTGACATCCATTAGAGATTAAACTAAAAGATACGTCGTCACATTGAAGATCAAGAAAATATTTGTTGGGCTAGAATATCTAGATTACTCGTTGAAATCACGGTAAAAAAATGCGTTTTTTATCTATCTCGTCAGTGAAAAGTCCACGGGGGTCCGAGGTTCGATGATATCTTGTTTATCTACAATTGGATTCTTCAGTAATCTGTCAAAAATCTAACTATACAAGCTGTCAAGCAGCTACGCGAAGATGATTTTTGTCAGATCTGAACCTTTTTTTGTTTCGAATTATTGCAGCTATCGGATTTGAGGCCGAATCGCATAAAAAATCCCATAGAACATTCTTTAATGCGACCTTGGCAATAAACTCAGAGGGTA
>JAJFLO010000272.1 GCA_021772675.1 Verrucomicrobiota bacterium
GTAAAATTACTCATCCGTAGCAACCTGTTGATAACTCGATTTCTGAAAATAAACTAAATCCATAACATGTTTTCATAAAACAGGTTGTGGCTTTATAGAAATTTAATATTTCGAAATTCGCCTTTTCGGGACAGACACTAGATAAAGGAACCGGGCTTGGACTTTCCATTATCCATAGCATTATAATGAATCATGAAGATTGTGTTACGGCAGACAGTGATCTTGAACAAGGAACTTCATTCTGTGTTTATTTACCCCTTTCAAATACTCTTGCTTCTACGGAAGCCGATGAAGTCAATGACAGAATAATTGGAGGCACTGAGAAAATACTATTGGTTGATGATGAGGAAATGATCGTGCAAATGGAAAAAACCATTTTGGAAAGTTTTGGATATAGAGTAAAAGCGTTTACGCAAGTTACCGATTTAATGCAGGTCTTCCAACAGTCACCTGAATGGGGTGATCTTATAATAACAGATATGACGATGCCGAATATGACGGGTATAGAGTTGGCAAAGAAAGCTATATATTCGAAGAGATTATACAGGTTTTAGCGACATTGTGAATGAAAAAACGGCAAAATCGTTCGGAATTCGAAGATATGCGATGAAACCAATTGTTGAATCTGAATTCGCTAAACTTGTTCGAGAAGTACTTGATGAAGTATGATCTTGCCCCATTTTCAATATTACCATATTAGGGCGTGTTCGGAAAAGGGATCCCAATCACGTTGGAAGTTTTTATGGCATCCATTTAAATTGCGTTTGTATTTTACTGGTTTATTGAAAAACAAAATGTATAGGTTACCTTCACGGCGAAAATGGAGAATTTAATGCAAGATAACGAACAACATAAACGATATTGGCGAAAAAACATTCAATATTTGTTGGGACTGCTATTAATTTGGTTTACGGTGTCATTTGGGTGTGGGATTTTATTTGTAGATCAACTTGATACAATTAGGATTGGCGGGTTCAAAATTGGATTCTGGTTTGCCCAGCAAGGATCAATCTATGTGTTTGTGGGTATAATTTTTACTTACGTATTTCTCATGAATCGTTTGGATAAGAGTTTCGATGTTAATGAGGAGGATGGTTAGGTGGATGTTCGTGCTTGGACATTTGTTATGGTTGGTTTATCATTCGCACTTTATATTGCCGTTGCGATCTGGTCGCGTGCAGGATCAACAAATGAATTTTATGTTGCAGGAGGGAATGTACCAGCGGTACTGAACGGAATGGCAACGGCCGCAGACTGGATGAGTGCCGCATCGTTTATTTCCATGGCGGGGTTAATTTCTTTTATGGGCCGCGATGGATCAGTTTATTTGATGGGCTGGACAGGTGGCTATGTGCTTTTAGCGTTGCTGCTCGCACCATATCTCCGTAAATTCGGTAAGTTCACGGTCCCTGATTTTATCGGAGATCGGTACTACTCCCAAACAGGTAGGGTGGTCGCTGTGATCTGTGCAATATTCGTTTCATTTACCTACGTCTCGGGTCAGATGCGTGGGGTAGGAATTGTCTTTTCAAGATTTCTTGACGTGGACATCAATATCGGGGTGGTTATTGGAATGGGAATCGTTTTTTTCTATGCCGTTCTTGGAGGAATGAAAGGAATTACTTATACTCAAGTGGCTCAGTATTGCGTTTTAATCTTTGCTTATCTTGTACCGGCAATCTTTATATCAATCATGATGACTGGTAATGCTGTGCCACAATTTGGATTTGGCGGCACAATTGCAGATGGCTCGGGGGTATTTCTTCTTGACAAGCTTGATTCTCTTAGCACGGATTTGGGATTCGATGCATATACTCTTGGGCGCAAAGATATGTTGAATACGTTTTGTATTACCGCTGTACTCATGGTGGGAACGGCTGGACTTCCGCATGTAATTGTACGATTCTACACGGTTCCAAAGGTCTCTGCAGCCCGAACCTCTGCAGGTTGGGCATTACTATTTATTGCCCTTTTATATACGACCGCTCCCGCTGTCGCGGCGTTCGTCCGGACAAATCTATTAACAACAATTCCAAATTCACGATATGAAGATGCACCGAATTGGTTTAAAAAATGGGAGAATACCGGTTTGATCAAATTTGATGATAAAAATGAAGACGGCATTATTCAATACGTTGGGTCCAATTCAGCGATCAATAATGAATTGATCATCGATCAAGATATCATGGTACTTGCAAATCCAGAAATCGCAAATCTTCCAAATTGGATTGTGGGATTGGTTGCTGCCGGAGGTTTGGCTGCTGCACTATCTACCGCTGCGGGTTTATTGTTAGTGATTTCAAGTTCAATTGCACATGATTTGTTGAAGAAATGGCTTCGACCGGATATCAGTGAGAAAAAAGAGTTGTTTACAGCACGCATAGCTGCTGGCATTGCTGTATGTATCGCTGGTTATTTCGGTATTAATCCACCTGGCTTTGTCGCTCAAGTTGTCGCCTTCGCTTTTGGATTGGCGGCGGCTTCTTTTTTCCCTGCTATTATTCTTGGTATATTTTACAAGCGCATGAACAGAGAAGGAGCTGTTACGGGAATGATAGCAGGTATTACACTTACGGCTGGATATATCATTTATTTTAAATTTATACACCCTGAGCTTAATACTAAAGATCACTGGTGGTTGGGGATTTCACCCGAAGGGATTGGAGCAATCGGGATGATCGTAAACTTTATTGTTTCGATGATGGTTTCAATGGTTACTCCTCCTCCTCCTACTGATGTTCAAGAACTTGTTGAAAGGATTCGTATTCCTGTAGGCTCTTCTGAATCCCATGAAATCTCGGTTTAATTATACTGCAAGCAGTAGGTTTTTCGACATTCGTTATTTATTTCAGGCAACAATTTTACAGAAACCTGTCGAGAACCTGATGGCTGTCGGTATACAACGGCAACTGCCAAAGCGACTAACTCGAGCCCATTCGAAAAGGGTATTTTGAGTATAAAATTTCTATATTCTTCACGGAATTGGACTTGGATAAATTGCGTAACATGTTATCTTGCAATAATTTAAAATCTAATTTAAGTTACCATGGAGGCAACAATGA
>JAJFLO010000273.1 GCA_021772675.1 Verrucomicrobiota bacterium
GAATGTTTAGAACAATGCTCGGTGAATCTTTGATATTGTATGCCACAAATGGAACCGACCAAGCATTACCTGACGAGCATCGAAATGAACGCTTGGCAGCATGAGGTCCACCTCAAAAATGAACTGCAAAACTTGAGTGAAGATAATAGATGGGATAAGTTGTGGGAAACTCAGACACCATGGATGTAAGGTATTATTTCAAAATGTACACGATGTTGAATAAACCTCATTTCTGTACGCACCCATAACGAAGATCTTAGTTGGCCTGAAGAACTTAATGAAGCTTCTGAACTTAGCGTCTACGCCTCCGAGGTTCGGTACCCTGGATATGAAGAGCCTATAACTACGGAAGAGATCAGGCAAGCAGCAGTTATAGCAGATAAAGTTGTATGCTGGGCCGCTAATCATATTTAATCCCAAAGTGGGTTTAATTCCCCGATGGTTGGAGTGTTCTTTGGAACACTCTTGTCATTGACGAGCTGTCTTATTCTGGATCTGTCAGAATTTCGGCTGAGTCCACCCCATCTTTTCTGAATTAAGGTTAAGAAGAAGGCGGTATCGCAGTCCTTAAAAGCCGCTAAGTGATTTTCACTGGAATTGCTAAAATCAACGTGAACCGCAACCGCGTTCTTAGGCAGTTTTTGCTGGATATATGACGGGTTTCTTGCCGTACAAAGCAACTGATGTTCACTACCACTTAGTGCCTGTATCAACCGACTACCACGTATCCGGTGCTGCCTGTTATCAATCGTTTTCCATCCATCCACTAACTAAGCGCCAGATTCCGAATTCCCACATTGCTATTCTGGGGATATTAACATTTTTTTGATTCACTGCTTCGTTTATGTTTTGATGTATCTTGCTTATTTTTAATGAATTAAATCGTAATTATTCCATTTGGTAGTCAAGATGCTCATAACCGTTTGACGATTGATATATATAAAAAAATTCACAATATCGAAAGTAGACTCAATATGTTAACAAGCCTTAATAAACTAAATCTGAAACAAGCACCATTTGAAGCGACGCCGGATACGCGCTTTTTTTATGAGAGTAGTGTTCACGGCGAAGCTCTTGCGCGTTTGCTTTATCTTACGTCTGATAGAGGGATGCATATTGGTGTTTTAACAGGGCAGATTGGGGCGGGCAAGTCGATTGTCCTAAATGTGCTTAAGGAACAATTGCCTTCGGATCGCTATAAGGTCGTGCACATCCATACCGCCGGCTTTCCATTTGAGAATCTCATGGAAGAAGCAACGACGCAACTTTCGGGAGGTCGGCCATTGCCACCGGAATATGTTGCATGTAAATATCGGCTCTTCAATGAGTTTGAAACGATTATAAAGGATATGAGTGCGAACTGCATGAAACATGTTGTTATTATGCTCGATGAAGCCCAGATGCTGTTGATTGATTGTTTAGAAGAACTTAAATGCCTGACAAATATGAGTGATTCAGGCCAATGTCCAGTAACTCTATTGCTAGTTGGTCAAAATGAATTGAAGGCCAATTTACAGAAACTACCGCAGGTTTATCAACGAATTGGCATGATCTATCAGCTTCCTTATCTGGAAAAAGATGACATTCTTGCATATCTAAATCACCGATTAGCAGTCGCTGGAATGGAGGACATTACCTTATTTTCGGATGACTGTGTGGAGTCACTCTTTAACTATACTCAAGGATGCCCAAGAGAAATTAATAAGGTGTGTAAGCTTGCAGTCGATCAGGTTAGTCTGTTGGGGTATGAGCAAATTGGTAAGGAAATGATTGATATGGTTATAAAAGATATACGAAAACAGTTTTCATAAATCAGGTGTCAGGTTTCGGGTGTCAGTATTAAAAATAGAACATTAAGACATTCTAACTATGGAGGAACAGAGTTTTTCATTGGAGATTTATCATTTTGCTGCAACATAATTGGAAGTAATTCCCAATGATATTACACCAAACTAATAAATGACATTTTCTGAGTAAATCTCAATATTTATCACTCATTATATAAGGCTGTTGGTAAAATCAGTGAAAGGGTTTTTCATTGGTTTTATCAACCTCCATCTAATTCTCAGTGCCTCTGTGGTAAATTTTTGTATCTTCAGAAGAGCCAATAAAGGAAAATTATGGAACATAACGAACATAAAAATAAACCTGAGAATTTAAGTTTCAAAGGAATGGGATTCGGTAAAGAAGGATCTGCTGATAACATTCAAGCGAAATCCGATGATGCAACGACTAATGAACTGAGTATCAAATCAGTAATGAATTCTAAGTCGGGCAATCTTCAGTCTGGCATGATGGCTAGCGAAGATCAGCCACAGAAAAACAAAGTAAGCACAATCTGGTATCAGAAATACAAACCGTTGATTGATGGGGTTATGAAATCAAATGTCCAACAGGGCAGAAATCAGTTTAAGATGCCGGCAGTTTTTAAGAATGGTGGAATTGCATCTGGAATGTCCGTGATCCGTTCTGTCAGCCTGGAAAAGATTGTTGAGTATATCGATATAAACAAGGTTTTCCTCGGTATGAAACGGCGTGTCGGAACGCTGGCAATTTTGACCATGGCATTTATTGCTCTGAGTGGTGGGGCTGGCTTATTGCTGAATAAATATTCGACGGATACTTATAAAGCGAAAACACTGTTGCTGCACAGTAAAAAGAAAGCAAATTCCGACGCGCTCTATAATCAACGTAATTATTCTCTGGAAACGGTCATTGAAATGATCGATATGCCGGAGAATTGCAGTCGCGTCAAAGCGATTCTTGGGCTTGACTTAACCGTTGCTGAATTGACAGAATTGACGGAAGTTTCAACATCACGAAAAACAAATTTCATAACACTTGAAGTCGCTGCTCGTAACCCTGATTTGGCAACCAATATCGCCAATACTCTTGCTGAGGTTGCGGTTGAGAGTAATCGCAGTATGTACAAGCAAACGGCGGATAACGCTTACAGGCATTTTTACGCACAGGCTGGCTCGGCTCGAACAAAATTAGCCGTAGTTAATAAGGAAATTTCGGAGTTTCGCAAAACTCATGAGCTGCTTGATGTTGAAACAGAAAACCGTGTCATTCTTGAAACGTACTCAAAAATGCAATTGCTCTATAATGAAGCGAAGATTGTGCATGAAGGTTTGGTCATTGAATATGATAACCTGAAGGCGGAGTTAGAGCTGTTACCCAATGAAGTGGTACGTCAGGCCTACGAAGACAATCCAATGAAGTCCCGTATTACTCATACACAGGGATTATTGCTGGATGCTCGCACAAAATACGGACCCGGCAACCCGAAGGTGGCCCGGCTTGAAGATGAATTGAAGGAGTTACGAAATCTCTTAAGCGAAGGTGATTTCGAAAAAACGATAGAAAAAGTCTATGAACGAAATCCGCTGAAAGAAACTCTTGCGTTGGAGTTATCTCAATTAACCAGACAGATTAAGTCAGCAAAAAATAAAACGGTTCAATATCAGGCAGCCATTGTGGAATACTCAAAGAATTTTTCCAGTGCACCGGGTGAACAGTTGGCCTATAACGAACTGCTGCGAAAACGCGAGTCGGCTGAATCCGAATTTGAGGCATTTGATAAAGCGGCAAAGGCGGCAAAAATATCTGCCCTTGACCGAGAGGGTGATTTTGATGTTTATCAACCTGCATCATCTGCACTTCTTCACTCCGGCTTGCCGATATCAATATTGATCACATGTGGTGGCAGTGTGCTGGGAATTATATTTGCTTTGGGACTGACGCTTTCTTTGGAACTCATGGATCGCAAAATACGGACAAAAAAACAATTGAATCTTTGGTACACTGCGCCAGTTTTAGCAGGTATAGCTCAATTAGATAATTCCTCTCCTGAAGTCATCGGTGAGCAATTACTACCGGATATTCGATTACTATCTGAGCGCATCCTCCAGACGGCGGATAACCGAAGTATGAAATCCATAATGCTGACAAGTTCTCTGGTGGGTGAAGGAAAGAGTATTATCGCGTTTAATCTGGCCAGATATTTCTCCTCAATCGGTGTGAGGACTGCTTATATAGATTGGGATAGTGATACGAATTCTTTATGCAGTGATGTTGAATATACTGTGAATGATTACCTGGCTGGTGATGCTGATTTTGACAGCATCATCAATGACTGTCAACCAGCGGTCTTGCAGGCCGATGACGATGGTTCGATGAAGGAACTGATCAAATCCTATCGTTTTTTAAATTTCCTGGATACTCTAAATGAACGCTTTGATCTTGTCATTCATGATGCGCCAGGGGTATTAACGTCCAATTACACAGCGAATCTTGCGCAGACAGTTGATTCTTGTCTTTATTTAATTAATTCAGATAAAGCGTCAAAAGTGTATGTTGATTCGGGTATACACCAGTTGGAAGAAAACGGAGTTATCATCAATGGGATGATCCTTAATGGAGTTTTGCCTCAGTATGAAGGGAAGAAGCTTAAGTAAGAAGAAGTGAACGGGAAGAAGTTATCAGTAAACAGTAATCAGAGATCAGTTTCGGAAAACAGTAATAAGTCATCAATATGCAGTGATCCGTTAAAGAAAAGTTATCAGTAAACAGTGATAGGAATACGGTGTGAAAATGAAAAAAAATATTAAATTAGAGAGTATAAAAATAGCGTTAAGCAGTCTGTTGATTGTTACCTATTTACTATCAATTACGACGCAGGCAAAACCAGTTCCTGTCATGGTTCAAAATCAGAAGAGTGACGCTGAAGAAATTGTCAACAAGATTCCGGTTCGAGATTTGACTCTGGAGGACTTTCTGCCATATCAGGAGATTGATTATAAAATTGCCGTTGGCGATGTTATGGAAATTATGGTGTTTGGGCATCAGGACACATTTGTTGAAGCAGTACCCATTGCTCCTGATGGTTATCTATATTATATGTTCTGTGATCCTATTGAGGCAGTTGGTCGATCTGTTGAAGAGGTGAGGGCGGAGATAACAACCTTGGTTGAGCCATATTTTTCCAATCCTGAAATCGCCATTATCTTAAAACATCGGGTACAATCATCTTATCTAATCCTTGGTAAAGTAAGAACTCCAGGTGAGTATTCACTGGAGGCAGCAACGAGCCTGCGGCAGGCAATTGCTGAAGCAGGTGGATTGTCACGAGGGTTTTACCGGGGATTTTCAGTTAATATCGCGGCGTTGGCAAATTCGTTTATCGTTCGGGATGAAGTGCGCCTCAATGTTGATTTTAAAACGCTGCTCGAAAATCCGGCCGACAACAATAATGATATATATTTACGTCCAGGTGACTATGTTTACATCGCCTCATCTTTGGCCGAAGAGGTTTTTATCCTTGGCGCAGTGGAAGAATCTAAAGCCGCCTATTATTCTGAAGGTCTGACCTTAACCGGATTGCTTGCTGGAGGGACCGAATTTGATAGCGGCGGTTATTTGCCATCGGCTCACCTAAAAAAGATCATTATTCTTCGAGGTGACTTCAAATCTCCAACAATCATCGAGGTGAATTATAAAGATATTCTGAAGGGGAAGACCCCTGATGTTTATCTCATGGCTGGTGACGTCATATATGTACCTAATAAACCCTTCCTCTTTACTCGTAAACTTGTTAATTTAGCCATGAAAAGTTTCGCGCGATCCTTTGGAGGAGATGCCGGTGCCTATGTCGCAGATGAGTATTTATTTAATGACAAATGAAATTTTACCACGGCGCGGCCAAGCCGCAACCAAAATTTAACTTAACCACGGATTTTCACGGATCGACACGGATATAAAACGTATTAGATCGCGCTGCTCATACTGAGAGAAACCATTTTGAAAAAGGGTTTTCTCTCAGACTCTTTTCCTAAATCTTTTCAACACTATCCATATGAAAGTCCAGTACTTCATTTTTACGGATTGCCACGGATAAAAAACATAAGGATTGACCCAAAGAGGCCACAGAGGAAAACAGAATATCTACGATACCCAAAATTATACCCAAAATGTGTGTGACTTAGACCTGAATCCGTGAAGCTTTTCTTTGAATGTAGTTGCGAGGCAGTAAGTATTTAGTTGTAGTGACTACTGCAACTAAATACTTACGAAGCAAATGCATTTAAAGAAAGCCTCCGCGAAGTGGCGACATATTGCTAATTTGTAAAATACCAAATAGTTATTTCGTCTTGAACCTACCGTCACGGATTCAGGTTAAATTCAATACCTTAGCCTGATTAATTCATGCGATTCGTCGCGAGAGCACTTAACTCGCTCATAATAAATTGAGTTAATCGGCTTGTTTGAGCAGAGATTAGGGCTCGCAGCAGAATACTGATGAATTATTCAGGTTAGGTTTTTACATAAAAATAAAACAATGAGTTAAGCTATCTTGACTGTATAGGAATTTGTATTCTCTAAGTAATTGAAAATTCACATTTTATATAAAATTGCAGGATATCTCGAAATCAGGAGCGTGTCTCGTTTGTAGTACCGCCTGAAGACGGCGGTTCATGATACATCCTTTATGAAATTTAAATATTTTGAGGTAAAATGTTTATTTGGTTTTACTGGTAGCGGAACTTGAATTCTATCTCGAACCACAAAATCACTTTTGGCGGTTCGTAGTTGGTTGTCAAAGAAAGTGTCCCAACCCCTAAAGGGGAGAAGCTCATTATATGAATATATCTTTAATCCATTTACTATCCATGATTGCGGCCAGATTTTTGTGTTATTTATCTGGTGGCAGTCGTGCTGATGAGGCTCAACGGATTTTCTCGTGTTCAGCTCCTGAAGCCAATGATTTTGGCAATGGTGGCATCGACTTCCGGCAGGAGTCTGAAATTGGTCTTTATATATTTGTCGAGTTACAGGAATCACCACAATGTTCCTTGATTTGGATTATCCACTGGCCTGGCAGCGGATTTTTGAATAGCCGCCACGTCAGTCATTACTTGTTTTTCATCAAGGGCCCCGGCTTCAATGAGCCAAGGAAGCTCAGGGCTTATTTGAAAGCCCGACAAGGTCCCGGAAGTCAGCAGCCGATGATTCATTGGACGAATCTTCAACTTGGCTGCCACATCTTCCTGCAACAGCAGGCCGCGACGTTTCTTTTCCTCCGGATCATAGGAAGGGAGCTTATGTGGATGCCGGAATGCTGCCAGCCGATCTACGGTCCAGGTTGCTCCCCGTGGCGTGCTTATACCTAAGCTCACCGAATTTAAAACAACAATAACAAAACGTGCTCCTGAATTTTCGCCGGATGTTACGATTTTCGGTATCGCCGGTTCAGGATTTGGATCGATGACTTTCGCCGTCCAGTGACGCATTGCGAAACGCCTGTTTCCCTGTCAATACGAAAAATTTGGGTAAATGAGTCCTTCTCTCGCCGATTTCTACTCCAAGCTTTCC
>JAJFLO010000274.1 GCA_021772675.1 Verrucomicrobiota bacterium
TTTTAGGCACAATATTCCTGAATTTTGCGTTAATAATTCGTATAATTTGCCATGGCTGCCGTTATTTTGGAGTTCAAACTTCAGTTTGCTTATTTTATTCTTCAAGAAAACGAAAACCAGGCTGAAGCCTGAACTCCAAAATAACGGCTGTTCAGTCCCAAATAAATTCACTGTATTCTTAAATGCGTTTCACCCATAATTGCTGTCTGAATAGGCTCCGTTTCAATCAATCTGATAATCCAAGACTATTTACTGCATTTTTGGCGGCAGCAATATCGTTAAAATGTATCTTATCATTGTTAATTTCCTGATAGTCTTCATGACCTTTACCTGCGATGATAATGGTATCGGTTTCATTCGCCATTCTTATTGCTGTCTCAATGGCGTATTTTCGATCCATGATAATTTTATAGTTAGCTTTTGACGGTAGGCCTTGAATAATCTCATTAATAATCTGACTCGGTTCTTCATTTCGAGGATTATCATTAGTAATGATAATATCATCAGCATATTCGGAAACAACCTTTCCCATTTTTGCACGTTTTGATCTATCTCTATTGCCACCACACCCAAAAACGACACATAATTTATTCTTCATGCACAGAGGTTTTATTGTTTGAAGCACATTTCTTAATGCATCTTCTGTGTGGGCATAATCGACAAAAATATTGATCTTCTTGGATTCGGTTAATCTCTCTAATCGACCAGGCACTCCTGCAAACTTGCTCAATCGATTTTGAATATGATCAATTGAGATACCCAAATTTAGAGCCACGGAAACTGCGGCCATGATATTGTAACTGTTATATTTTCCTATCAGCGAACATTTTGACGATATTTCACCATTTGGTGTGTTAATTTTTATTGTACTGTTTATTAGTGATGAATTAAATGAAACTATTCTATCTTGTGATGTCTTGGAATATCCGTAAATTATTTGTTTATTAGCGTGTATTTCTTTACTTAACTTCCTGCCATATCTATCATCGATATTTATAAGCACTTTTCCGCCATCTTGAATATGGTCAGTGAATAATTTTTTTTTGGAATTATAGTAGTCATTGATGGTTTTATGATAGTCTAAATGTTCTTCTGACAAATTAGTAAACACAGCCATGTCAAATTTCATTGAGCCCAGGCGGTACTGACTAAGTGCGTGGCTGGAAACTTCCATAATAATCAGATTGACTCCGGCTGTCTTCATTGTGGCAATCAGATCCTGAAGTTCGAGTGCTGGCGGCGTGGTCCGGGCGGCTTGAATCACCACATCGTTATATTCGTAGTTGATGGTCCCAATTAGTCCGATTATATAATGAGTATCGTTTAATAAATGTCTTATTAATGCTGTGGTTGTCGATTTGCCATTCGTTCCAGTAACACCAATCAATTTTATGTCTTTGCTTGGGTAATCAAAATGAAATTCAGCCATTCTTGCATAAGCCAAGTAGTCGTTTTTTACACGAAAGGCGGGAATGTGTTGAATCAATTTCATGTCCCCCATATATGCAACTGCTGAAGCACCGCCAGAAATTGCCTCATCAATAAATTTACGACCGTCCAGAGTGATTCCCTTGATTGCGACATATAAGGAGCCTTTTTTTACGTTTCTGGAGTCATTTGTCAGGTGTGTGACTGGTGTATCAAGATCACCATCGAAATCATATTGAAGACCAAGGCATGCATTGAAATAATCTCTAAGAGATTTCTGACTTGTTACCTTATTACGAATTTTTCGTTATCCTCAATTTTTTTTTCAACTTGATGCAGTGGTGAAACGTGCAGATAACGAAGGGTTTGGCTGGCAATTTGACTGAAGGTTGGTCCGGCAACTGTGCCACCATAGTAAGATTTTTTTGAGGGCTCGTCAGCGACAACAATTAATACAAAAGCGGGATCGTGTGCTGGTACGAAGCCGATAAAAGAAGCAACATACTTGTCATGACCGGAGTAGCTTCCATCAATCAATTTTTGTGATGTCCCTGTTTTACCAGCGACGGCATAGCCGTCTACTGCAGCTTTGGTTGCCGTGCCGCCTTCGGTTGTTACAGCGGTCATTGCATGTACCATTTGTCTCGCAGCGTTAGGACGAATCGCCACATGTTTGACCTTAGGTTCTGTTTTTTTCACATGACCTGTGCGAGCATTAACAATTCGATCGATAAGATAGGGTTGCATTATCGTTCCAGAATTTGCCAACCCGCTGTAGGCTTGGATCATTTGCAGTGGAGTAACTGAAATCCCTTGTCCAATTGGGAATCTCGTAATGCTTAATTTGTCCCAATTTACAATATTTCTTAATATGCCCGAAGATTCATTTTGCAGTTCGATGCCTGTTTTTGTGCCGAATCCAAATCGCTTTAGTGTTTGATATAATCGATTTTTTCCCATCCTTAAAGCGATTTTTGCTGTACCAATGTTGCTTGATTTTTGAATGATTTCAGCAACATTTAGCCGGTCATAGCTATGTCCGGAATCTCGCAAGGGATATCCACCATAATACCAATACCCGTTTTCACAGTCGAATTCGGTTTCAAGACTTACAATTCCATAATCTATCGCTCCACCGATAGCTAAGCATTTCATTGTTGATCCGGGATCGTAAATGTCAGTTATGAAATGATTTGTACAGTTTTCAATATTTATGTCGTTGCGATCATTGGGATCAAATGAAGGATATTGAGCTAACGCCAGGATTGCACCAGTTTTTGGATTGATCATTATGCTATAGGCATAGCGAGGTTCGAATTCTATTATCATTTTTTCCAACTCAGATTCGACAATATGCTGAATGGGTTCGTCTAGTGTTAAGTAGACGTCATTTCCATCAACAATTTTTGCTGATCTTACCGGATTATAGTGAACCATCTGACCTTTTCTGTCACGCTCATAAACCTGGGTTAGTCGGCGGGATTTTAGTTCATCATTTAAGACTAGCTCTAATCCATAAATTCCCTCATTCTTGGAATTGGTCATGCCAAGAATATTTGCTGCGAGCTGGCCTTTGGGATAATATCTTTTCTGATTATCAACTAATCGAATACCTTGAATTTTTAATTTCCCTATTCGTGAAGCCATCTCCATATCCACTTTATTTTTTATCACGACTTCATGGGCATTTGAGTTAATGCGACGATCTAAGATTTGCGGATCAATATCCAGAATTATCCCCAATTTTCTGATGATTAAATTCCGCAAATTTTCATCGTTTGGTATCAATGTCAGATCTGCAAGTATGTCTTTACAGGCCAAATTTCCAATTAGGGGATTACCGTGATAATCGTAGACGCTGCCTCTACTCCCGATCCTTGTCTTCTTTGAAGTGTACAAGGATTTGGCTTTTTTATAGTAGCTACTATGGTTGGTGATCTGAATGGTATAGATGTGGTAAGACAGTGCTGTAAATCCGACAAAGATCAGAGCATAAATACAAAGGATTCTTAATAGATAGACACCGTGTTCCATTTTTGGGGCTGGTAAATTAAATTAACAATGTAAATTGATTGTATTGCTATTATATGATCATCGCGACAGGATAGAAAATTTGATTTATTTGGAGGCTACCAGATTGTTATTGTTTTTGACGTTACTCATCAATCTTATTTGACCGGGATCAGAGGGCCTTAAGTTTAGTTTTTCCCTCGCCCAAAATAAAATGTATTGTCCCTGCATATGTTCTTCCTGCTCCATTTTCAGGTTAGCATACTCTTTCTTAGTTATAATGAATTTGTTATTCGTTTTTCCCCATTCAAGCCTCATTTTTGTGGTTTTTCTATCAAGGTAAATTTTACCTAACGAACCGATCAGTAACAAAACGACAATTACAAAAATTACAAAATTATCGAAGAGACTTTTTTTAGTTGATTGAGATTTGGACCGTTCCTTGCCATTAAAATCGACATAGAGTGAATGATAACTATTTCTCATTTTTTTTCCTTTTTAGATGCGCTCTGCAACTCGCAGTTTGGCCGATGATGAACGTTTATTATATGATAATTCTTCAGGTGAGGACGTAATGGGGCGTTTCGTAAGTACCTTTAATCGAACCATTTTGTCACAACGACATACAGGAAGTTTTGGTGGACATTCACAAGATAATGCCTCATAACGAAACATTTCTTTTACGATCCGATCTTCCAAAGAATGAAAAGAAATGACCAATATCCTTCCACCTTTAGATAATAGGTCAATTGCTGAGTGGAGTCCTTGTTTAAGCTGACCTAATTCGTCGTTGACCGCAATTCGAAGGGCTTGAAAACATTTTGCCACTGTTTTTGAATATTTTTGTAATGGTTCATGGTTTATCTTTTTAATAAAATTAGCTAAATCAATGGTTCGCTCCCAAGGTTGTTTTTCACGTTCAACTAAGATTGCTCGTGCCAATTTTTTTGCATTGCGCACCTCTCCGTAATCCCTGAAAATTGTGGTCAACATTTTTTCCGTAATTGTATTTATTAGTTCACTTGCCGTTAACCGTTGATTTCTATTCATTCGCATGTCCAAAGGTCCATTTCTATCGAAGCTGAAACCACGCATTGCATTGTCGATTTGAAATGATGAAATGCCTACATCAAGAAGAATTCCATCAACAGATGCCCATCCTAAATTGTTTACGTAATTTTTCATAGACCCAAATTCACCCTGAATAAGCGTAACTCGGCTTTTATATTTCTTAAGAAAACTGTCTGTATAACCGATCGCCTCGGCATCCCGGTCAATTCCCAGTAAGTTTATTGATTTATCGATACTTAATATTCGGTTTGCATGTCCGCCAAATCCGATCGTACCGTCGATATAAAATCCCTTGTTCTTTAATGCCAAATAATTAATGACCTCTTCTGGTAAAACCGGGATATGGTAGTTTTTGTCCAAATTAGACATATTGCTTCATAATCCCTGACTGATTTATTAAAGTTCTCTGCTTTCTTGAATTTTCTCAATTTGATCGAGCATATCTTCATTGCCCATTTCTGCTCGTTCCCAATTCTCAGGACTCATCGCCTGAATACTGGAAAATCCACCGATTAAAACGGTTTGATCTTGTAGTCCTGAATATTCCATCAGGTATGGAGTGAGCGTGATCCGACCTTGTTTATCGCATTGACTTTTACTGGTTTTTGCACCGATTTGTGCAATTGCACGCATTTTTCCTGCATTCGTAACGGGGACTTTGCTTATCGCTTGCATTATTCCGGTTTCAAATAGTTTTTGGGGTAGAATTTGGATGCTCCTATCTCTTCCGGGCATTAAATAAAACACCGGATCAATTTCAACTTTTTTTAGCCGCCATTCTCTTGGAATTGCAACTCTACGTTGAGAATCAATCGAATGTGTAAAACAACCTAAAAAACTAATACTCAAACTAATTCCTCCATAATTAAACTATTCTCCCCTATTTTCCCCTAAATGCAACAGTGTTCTATAGCAGGATTTATCGTAATATCAAATTGAATTCCAGGAAAATTAATTTTTTTCTAAAAATGGATGTGTAGTTGCCGATCCTTAGTAGATGGAAAGTTTTTCGCTGTTATAGGCGAAACGGCTGTATTTGTTTTGTTGATTCGCAAGTTAGAATTTATGATAATTCTACTGAATTCGGTAAGATCTGAAAATACATAATGGAGAATATCTAATGGATAAATCAGGTACCAATTTGCCACGTTATATAAAAAAGGATCACGTTGGCATTGACGTTTAAGGGGGGTAGTGTTTGGATGATTAACAGTTTGCATAGTGAACAGAGTATTAATTTAGTTATTGGTTCTATAATGATATTTTTGGTTGGAATAGATTTTATTAATTTCCGGCAACTATCGGTTAAATGTCCGGCAACCGAGAAATCCTCTGACTCGCTTTTTCCACCAATTTCATAGCGAACTGACCTAATATACGTTCTCATAGTAGATGCTTTGTGAGAAATGCGGGCTAATTCAAAATCATCTTGAAATTACGTATTAACTCCAAATTTCAATTTAAACCCTTCACCTATCCTCACTGAATGGGGCTCTTCCAGTATTTTTGAATCAATGTATCAAAATTCCCTCTCATAAAATCAATTTCCTGTCAACCGCGACTCGGTGGATTTACCGACTTGCCCAGGTATGATAGTTACACTTTTAGAAAAAAAGTGGTTGAGCTAATAGTATATATTATTTGGATGTATATTCTCATAATGCTCAATTGATATGAAATGGAGGAAATTTCATGTCAATTAAAATCAGCTGTTCCCCAGCAAGCACCGGAGAATTAAATCCACGGGAATAAACTTGTAAAATTGGTTAACTGTTAGTGTGACATGAAGATATTAAGAATCTGCGTATCATCAATTATACTCATTTTAGTTGTTTGTCTCGTTTATCGAAATGTTACCGATTATCCCTTTACAAATTGGGATGACATTAAATATATTAGTCAAAACCCAACTCTTAAAAATTTTGACGTTGATAATGTCATTCGCATTTTTACACCAGGAGCAATTCCTGATGAAGTGATATATATCCCATTTTCCTATCTATCATTTCTAATCGAAAAATCGATGTTCGGATTAAAGCCAAATGTTATCCATCGCAGTAATCTAATCCTGCATATTTTTAATGTATTATTGGTTTTTGTACTGCTGTTCACTATCGGAAGAGATAGCTATCCAGCAGGAATTGGGGCGCTAATCTTTGCGATTCATCCAATTCAGGTTGAGGCTGTTGTGTGGTGCATGGGCAGAAAGGATCTGTTGTCAACTTTTTTTGCATTAATAGCAGTATTAGCCTTTTACATTTATTCCCGGGATGAAGATAAAAAATATTATATTTTATCCTTTCTATTGCTCACGTTTGGATTATTAACGAAACCTTCCCTGATCACATTGCCACTAATTTTTTTATTAATCGATATATATGTCTATAAATCATTTAAAATAAATAGATTGTGGATATTTATTCCTTTTTTTGTCTTATCAGTTGTTTGCTTTGGGTTGAATCATATGTCCTCTGATCAACATAGTGCTGCGATATTTCCGTTGAGATTTCGCATTATGTGTATTTCTTTTGTTATTTTTGGATGGGCACAACGAATCGTTCTTTTAGAGAGACCAGAGCCGTTTTATTGCTGGCCAGATGCAGTTGGCAATTTACCAATACTTCATTTCGGAGTTTGCATACTTATTGCTGGAGTTGTGATTTTATTATATTGGTTATTTAAAAAACAAAGGTTACTCAATGGAATATCGTTTGGACTTGTTTTTTCTGCTATCGCGTTTTTGCCAGCAATCGGAATTATCATTGATGCACGCGAATTTATGACTGCCGATCGTTACGGATATTTTCCCATTGTTGGTATTTTGATATCCTTTGTTAGTGTGTTTGCGGGAATTCGTGATCGATTTATAAAGCCAATAATATCTGTAATGCTGAGTGCTTGGATTGTTTACGGAGTTTTCGTTACTAAATCACATATTTCAATATGGCAAAGCAGTATTTCAATTTGGAGTCATATCATTGAAAAATGCCCAAATTTATTAACTGCGTACAATAATTTGGGGATGGCGTACATTGATGACGCAAAAATTGAAGAAGGGATCACCATTTTTAAAGCCGGACTTAACGCCGATCCCTCTTATATGCCATTATACAATAATCTGGGTAAAATTTACTTTGAAACCGGAAAATTACGGGATGCAAAAACGTTATTTCACAGGGCCTTGCAGTTCGACGCGGATAATGAAAAAATATTAAAAAATTTGGGTGATGTTTATCGAAATTTGGGAAATTTTTCCAGTGCCGAATACTATTATCGAAACGCCATTATTAAAAATGGAGACTATATTTCAGCATATTTGGTGTTAGGTGACTTATATTTGAAGCAACGACTCCTTGAGGCCGCAGAAGTAATGTTCATGAACGTTGCTGAGCTTGATCCCAAGAATGCAAAAGTATATTATAATTTAGGGCTTCTTTATGAATCTAAAGGACAGGTTGATGATGCAATTACTTCATATAAAACGGGCATAGCTCTAAATTCTGGTTATTGGGAATCATATTATAATTTGGGCAACATTTATTTTGCGAAAGGGTTATACCAAGAAGCTGAAGGCGAGTATTTAAAAACTTTGGCTCTCAATAAAGAATTCGTTCAGGCACAGATAAATTTAGGTAGCGTGTATCTGCAATTAAATCGATTAGATTTGGCAGAAAACGTTTATTTACGGGCATTACGAATTGATTCGAACGAAAAAGTTGGTATCCATTATAATTTGGGTCTTTTATATCTAAAAATGGATATGCAAAACGTTGCGGTAAACCATTTGCAAAATTCTTTGTTTCTTGATGATGATTTTGGTGAATGTCATTATGAATTGGCTAAGGTTTATTGGCAAATTGGAAAGTACGAGGAAGCATTTATGCATTATAACAAGGCGAAAGCAGCTGGAATAATTGTTGATCGACAGTTATTGATTCAATTAACCGAAAAACTTAAGTTTAGTAAAAAATGGGAAACCACTAAAGAGTAAAGAAGATAGGTTATGGATTATAAATACGAACTTGATCATATAGGGGAAAATGCAAAAAGAGCCTTTAAACCACTGAGTATTGCACCAACAGATGAAAAAAATAGTTGCTTAGCCTCAATTGCCTCTCGACTCATAGATGACAAAGGAACCATACTCGAAGCAAATAAGATAGATATACATAATGGTGAACAAAATAACCTGAACGATGCGTTGTTAGATCGGCTTAAACTAACGTCTGATCGGCTCGAAGATATTGCTAAGGGTGTAGAGGAAATTATTCAATTAGATGATCCAGTCGGAAAAATGGACAATGAATTTAAGCTATACAACAATTTGGTTGTTAAAAAAGTTCGGGTAGCACTTGGGGTTATTGGTATTATTTATGAATCGAGACCCAATGTCACAGTTGACGCTGCGGCATTGTGCTTGAAAGCGGGCAATGCTGTAATTCTTCGAGGAGGTTCTGAATCAATACATTCTAATAAAGCATTGGCTCAATCGATGGCTTCGGCCATACAAGAAAGCAATTTTAGCAGGTTTTCTGTTCAGTTGTTGCCGTGGACAGATCGTGAGGCAGTTTCACGTCTGCTCAAGTTAAATGAGTATATTGATTTAATTATACCCAGAGGTGGCGAAGGTTTAATAAAATTTGTCGCTGAAAATGCAACCGTACCCGTCGTAAAACATTATAAAGGAGTCTGCCATATTTTTATTGACAAAGATGCTGATACAGACATGGCACTTTCAATTGTAGAGAACGCAAAATGTCAACGTCCTGGAGTATGTAATGCAGTTGAAACAGTTTTAATTCACAAGAAAATTGCAGATAACTTGGTAAGCCCTTTGGCACAATGTTTAACACTGAAGGATGTGGAACTTCGCGGAGATGAAAGATTTTGCGCCTATATTCCTTCAGCGAGACTCGCGACTGAAAACGATTGGTATGAAGAGTACTTAGATAAGATACTTTCAATTAGAATTGTTGATAATATTGATGAAGCGATTGCACATATTGCCACTTACGGCTCAGCACATAGTGACGCAATCATCAGTGAAAATCAGGATGCCTGCGATAAATTTTTGCATGAAGTCGACTCAGCGGTTGTTTATGTTAATGCTTCTACCCGGTTCACTGACGGTGGGCAGTTTGGCATGGGAGCGGAAATCGGTATAAGCACTGATCGAATACATGCTCGTGGCCCTATGGGGATCAATGAATTGACAACCTACAAATTCAATGTCATCGGTACTGGTCAAATTAGAAAATGAATAACCCCGAGGACATGTTAAGTTTCATGGTAATCACTTATTAGGTATTTATTCGATCTACACCAATGTTAGAGTGAAAAAGAGGCAATTACAAAAAAATAGAGTGGATATTCTTCTCGTAGAGCAGGGATATTTTGAAAGTCGGAATAAGGCTACCGCAGCCATTATGGCTGGGAAGGTTCGAGTGGGAGCCGATCATATGGTTAATAAGGCCAGTGAACTCTGGAACTCTGAAACAAAATTTATTCTTGAAACCCCGAGCCCATATGTAGGTAGAGGCGCGCTTAAACTGTTGCCTGCATTAAAAAAATATCAACCAAATTTAATTGGCGCAATCGGACTCGATATCGGTGCATCAACAGGTGGTTTTACCGATGTTTTATTGCAAAATGGCATCGACAAAATTTACGCTGTAGACGTTGGCTATGGGCAATTGCATTCGAAAATCCGGGATAATCCACGGGTCATATGTTTAGAAAAAGTGAATGCTCGCTATCTTTGTAAAGATCAGATTCCTGAAAAAATCGACATTGTGACAATGGACGTATCTTTTATTTCGACGACAAAGATTTTTCATGCAATTGATCAACTAATTAATCCAGACGCATGGATATTCACCCTAATTAAGCCTCAATTCGAAGCCGAAAAAAATCAAATTCCCAAAGGAGGCGTTATCAAATCTCAATTATTAAGAGAGCGGATCATTGCAAAGATAACAGGTTTTATCAAACTTAATTTTTCCTGGACCATTATTGAATTTATAGAGAGTCCAATCAAGGGGGCAAAAGGTAATATTGAGTATATGGGTATATTTAGGCCAATATCAAAAATAATTCAATAAAGTTCCAAAAAAGGTTTGACAACTACTCCATTTGGCACATAACTTACTCATTTTGCCATTGATTTATCGAAAAAATCACACCGAATCCATAATTTATATAACCCAAATCTAAATAAGTTTATCCGTAATGACCGAAAACCAAACAATCGAAAAGACAGAAAACAACTACCCTAACTTTCTTGATTTATCCAATTTGCCTAGCATGGATGATCTACTGGGCGAATCAGATGACAAATTTTTAGGCGAGGGATCTATTGTTAGTGGCAAAATCGTTGATAAACGAGACAGTGGATTGATTATTGACATAGGTTACAAAGCTGAAGGGTTTATACCTAAAGATGAATTTTTGGACTGGAAATCGGCTAATATTGGAGATGAGATTCAGGCTATACTAGAAACTATGGAGGACGATACGCACTGCATGCCTATTTTGAGTGTTCAAAAGGCCGTAATGCAGCAGGCATGGGATGGATTTATCCAAAAGCATAAAGAAGGCGAAATCATAAAAGGTTTAGTAAAGAACCGCGTCAAGGGGGGCTTCATAATTGATGTAGGCCTTGATGCCTTTTTGCCCGGATCACAGGTGGATATTGTGCCTGTTAAAAACATGGACGATTTAATTGGGAAAGAGTATGACTTAAAAATACTAAAAATTAATACAGAACGGCGAAATATTGTTGTCTCCCGTCGTGAGATATTAGAAGAAGAAAAATCGCGGCAACGTGCGGTAATTATGTTAGAAATATTGCCGGGCCAGATCCGCAAAGGTGTCGTGAAAAATATAACTGACTTTGGTGCCTTTATTGACATGAATGGAATTGATGGATTGTTACATATAACTGACATGTCATGGGGGCGTATTTCGCATCCGTCTGAAATGCTTGAATTGTACCAGGAGGTCGAAGCCGTTATTTTGGATGTCGATCGAGAAAAAGAGAGAGTTTCCCTCGGCTTGAAGCAAAAGAAAACAGATCCATGGGACTCTGTAGAAGAACGCTATCCCGTCAAGACGAAAATCAAGGGCAAGGTAGTCAATGTCATGCCTTATGGAGGATTCATTCAGCTAGAAGAGGGGGTCGAGGGACTAATTCATATTTCGGAGATGTCCTGGACCAAGCGAATTACGCGGGCAAGTGAGGTGTTGGAGGTTGGTCAAGAAATTGAAGCCGTTATACTGGAAATTCAACGAGAGACCAAAAAGATTTCGCTTGGCTTGAGGCAGACTATGGAGAATCCGTGGGACCTTGCCGCAAAAAAGTACCCAACAGGAACACAAATAAAGGGGAAGGTCAGGAATATAACTTCATATGGAGCATTTATCGAAATTGAAGAGGACATCGATGGGATGGTACATGTTTCCGATATGTCATGGACGCGAAAGATAAACAATCCTGCGGAGGTTCTGACTAAGGGAGACGATGTTGAAGCGATCGTGTTGGATATCGATCCACAGCAGAAGCGAATTTCACTTGGCGTAAAGCAGCTCGAAGAAGACCCATGGGAAAAAATCGATGAAATTTTTAGAGTAGGAGATTCTGTGAAGGGGACGGTGCGCAAACTGGCAAATTTTGGTGCCTTTATCCAATTGAATCACGATATTGACGGGTTAATTCATATTTCTCAGATTAGTAATGATCGCATCGATAAGATTAATGATGTGTTTAAAATTGGTGATGAAGTTGAGACGCAAATTATTAAAATTGATGCGAGCGAACGGAGGATTGGATTGAGCCAAAAATCAATAGACGAACCGGTCCCCGTCAAATCCGAGAAAAAGGGTGACTCTCCTAAGATTAAAACGGGCAACGACAATATGAAACCAGGGGCGCAAATGGTCGATGTTGGTAACATTTTTGATAATGCAATTGAAGCGAGCGAACAGCAACAGCAAGAGAAGCCCGAGTCAGAGAGTAATGAAAAAAGCGGGGTAGACGAAAATTAATCGTACAATAGAAGCTTTCAGGACAGTATTTTCTTGAGCCCACGTAGCTCAGTCGGTAGAGCGCGTCCTTGGTAAGGACGAGGTCACCGGTTCAAGTCCGGTCGCGGGCTCCAACGTTTTTTTCGCAATTCTATAAAGAAAATCACAATTTTGATTTTGAAATATCTTAAATATGATGTATAACTTGTGTTCCCTTTTTTTACTTTGTTTGAAAATTGGAATAAAAATTTATTGTAAAATACCCATAAAATTTGGAGGACAATTCAATGGCTAAAGAAGTTTTTGAGAGAAATAAACCGCATATGAACATTGGTACTGTTGGTCATGTGGATCATGGAAAAACAACGCTCACTGCAGCGATAACAATGATGCTGTCGAAAAAATTTGGAGGTGACTCCAAATCATATGCAGAGATTGATAATGCGCCTGAAGAGCGAGAACGTGGGATAACGATTAATACTGCACACGTTGAATATGAAACTGAAAAACGTCACTACGCTCATGTTGACTGCCCAGGGCATGCAGACTATGTAAAAAATATGATCACTGGTGCCGCACAAATGGATGGAGGTATTCTTGTAATTGCAGCTACAGATGGTCCGATGGCGCAAACCCGTGAACATATCTTATTAGCTCGTCAAGTTGGTGTTCCAGCGCTTTGTGTATTTGTCAATAAAGTTGATCAAGTTGATGATGAAGAATTGCTTGAACTTGTAGAGTTAGAAATACGTGAACTTCTTTCGAAGTATGAGTATCCTGGTGATGATATTCCACTAACTTTTGGATCAGCATTAAAAGCATTGGAAGCAATGGAAGCAGGAGATGACGGTGGGGCGGAAGCATGTAGGCCCATCGTGGAATTGATGAATAATGTTGATAATTATATTCCCGAACCTGAAAGGGTATTGGATAAGCCATTTTTGATGCCGATCGAAGACGTTTTTTCTATTGAAGGCAGAGGAACTGTTGTAACAGGTCGTTGTGAGCGTGGTATTGTCAAAACCGGTGAAACAATCGAAATTATTGGAATAAGAGACACCTTTAAAACAACTGTAACAGGAGTTGAAATGTTCCGCAAAATTTTGGACGAAGGTAGAGCAGGAGATAATATTGGCTGTCTCCTACGCGGAACGAAGAAAGAAGACGTGGAAAGAGGACAAGTGCTTGCAGTTCCGGGTACCATTACGCCTCACACTAAATTCAAAGCAGAAGTTTATGTGCTAAGCAAAGAGGAAGGTGGGCGTCATACGCCATTCTTTAATGGTTACAGGCCTCAATTTTATTTTAGAACAACAGATGTCACTGGGGTTGTCACTCTTCCTGAAGGGACGGAAATGGTAATGCCTGGAGATAATGTGTCAGTCGAGGTGGAATTAATTTGTCCTATCGCTATGGAAAAAACACTTCGATTTGCAATTCGTGAAGGTGGCAGAACCGTAGGTGCTGGTCGAGTTACCGACATTGTTCAATAATTTTATTTGTGCAGTATTGAGGATAAGTAATAATTTGTACCTAGGTATAAATTATAAATTTTACTCGCGTGTTTTAATTTATCAGTATCACTAAATATAGATGAAATTTTATGGCTAGAGACATAATTACATTGGCTTGTACGGATTGCAAACGTCGTAACTATACCACGACAAAAAACAAGAGATTAATTCCGGGACGTTTAGAATTAAAAAAGTTTTGCAAATTTGAATGTAAGCATACACTTCACAGGGAGACTCGTTAATACCATGTTAATCCCCTTTGGATTACAGCAACATTTTCAAAGGCTTCCAGTGGCGCTACAAAATTTCTACAGGTGAGTAGCTCAGCTGGCAGAGCAGCGGTCTCCAAAACCGCAGGTCGCAGGTTCGACCCCTGTCTCACCTGCCAGGTCAATATTGAATTCAATGTTACGTATAGTATTAATTTTTATATCAGAAATAAATAACAAATGACAAATCCAATTCCAGGTATCCGGCAGTTTTACGAAGAAACAATTCAGGAAATAAAAAAATGTACCTGGCCCAGTTTTAACGAGTTGTTCGAGTCAACAACAGTTGTAATTTTATCCTTGATACTATTAACCGTTTTTATCTGGCTGATTGATTTACTTAGTCAATGGTTAATTAGGTTTTTCATATTATCTTAGTGCTTCGTTATATTCATATTGGCTTCATTAAAGTTAATATACATCGGGGTCCATTCTCAGTTTAATTAAATTTGAATACTCAGGCGATTTCTATGCAGAGTCATGAAGGTCAATGGTTTGTGGTACAAGCGTTATCTGGTCACGAAATGAAGGTCAAGGGAAGTTTAGACAAACGGATTGAATTGGAAGAATTAGCCGACGTCATATTTGAAGTCTTAGTTCCGATTGAAAAAGTCACTGAAGTTAAGCTTGGAAAGAAAACGACTGCTAATCGAAAATTTTTCCCTGGTTATATATTGATCAATAGCAAACTGTATAACGATGACAATACCATAAACGACAAAGTTTGGGCATTTGTAAATGAAACACCAAGTATAATTGGGTTTGTGGGTGGCGAAAAGCCGGCCCCTCTCAGTGACGACGAGGTTAACGACATTCTCGAACAATTAAACCGAGGTGAAGCGCGTGTCAAGCCGCGAATAGAATTTGATATTGGTGAGACCGTAAAAATAAAGGACGGTGCCTTTGAAAACTTCGAAGGTAAAATTGAAAATATCGATCCAGACAGAGGTAAATTAAAATTGTCAGTTAGTATTTTTGGTCGCTATACGCCAGTTGAAGTCGAATACTGGCAAGTCGAGCGTTAACTTTAGAAGATTGTTACATTTATTAAGGTAAATAGAAAATGGCAAAAAAAGTAACAGGTACTATTCGATTACAAATACCCGCAGGTGCAGCTAATCCTGCACCTCCAGTAGGACCTGCATTGGGACAAGCTGGTGTAAATATCATGGAATTTTGCAAGCAGTTTAATGCTGCGACACAGGGTGACACTGGGATGATTATACCTGTTGTTATTAGTGTATTTGCCGATCGGTCATTTGCATTCATAACAAAATCGCCCCCAGCTGCAATATTAATTAAAAAGTCAGCCGGTTTAGCTGCGGGATCCGGTAAACCAGGGCTTGAGAAAGTAGGACAAATTACCCGTTCGCAGCTTTTGGAAATAGTGCGAACTAAAAAGGAAGACCTGAATGCACGTAATGATGAGGCCGCAGTTAATATTATCGCCGGTACAGCAAGAAGTATGGGGATCGAGGTGATTGATGGGTAAAAGTAAATTGTATCAAGATCAACTAAAATCATTTGATCAAAACGTTTTTTATTCTTTGGACAAGGCAATTTCAATTTTGAAAGAAATGGCTCATGTAAAGTTTGACGAAATGGTAGATATCAGTTTTAAACTTGGAATTGATCCAAAGCAATCCGATCAAATGATCCGTGGTGCCTTGTCGTTACCCCATGGTATTGGAAAAGATGTCCGCGTTATTGTTATCGCGACAGATAACGCTGCAGATGAAGCTAAAGCTGCTGGAGCCGATGAGGTTGGATTTGATGAATTATTGGATAAAATAAAAGGGGGATGGCTGGATTTTGACACGATGATTGCCACTCCGATGGCAATGCAAAAAGTACGTACGCTGGGTCGGGTACTTGGGCCTAGGGGGTTAATGCCAAATCCAAAAACAGGAACCGTAACAGATAACCCGTCGGCTGCCGTCAGAGAAGCAAAGGCTGGACGCGTTGAATATCGTTCTGATAAGACAGGTTGCGTACATGCCTATGTCGGTAAAGTATCCTTCGCAGCTGATGCTCTAAAAGAAAATGCAACCACATTAACCAATGCATTGTTGCGGGCGAGGCCAGCTGGTGCAAAAGGGACTTATGTCGTAAGTTGCACCATTTCTTCGACAATGAGCCCCGGCATAAAAGTTGATACTAAAGAGTTTATTAGAGGATAAAATGAGAACAGAAAAAATTCAACTTTCATCTTATGTTTCAAATTTGATCAAAACCTCGTCATATCTCTTTTTTATTAGTTATAAGGGAATGAACGTTGAACAATTTAGCAGCCTTCGGAATCAACTTTTTTCGAATGGATCGAATTGTCACGTAGTAAAAAATTCTTTGATAGAGATTGGATTAACTAGCGCCGACGTCGAAGTGCCTGAAGATGAGCAGTTCAAAGGGGACACCGCATTGATTTATGGTAAAGGCGATCCCGGACCCACTGCAAAAGTGATAAAAAATTTCGGCAAAGAAATTGAATTTGTGGCTTTTAAATCTGGTGTAATTGATGGGGTATTTGTATCTGGCGAAATGGCCGCCAGTATTGCTGACTTGCCTTCTATTGAGGTGTTGAGGTCCCAGTTGCTTGGTGTTCTGCAAGCGCCAATGGTCAATCTGGCAGGTGTATTAAATGCCAAAGTCGCAAGTATTGTTTATGTATTGCAAAGCTATCTAAATAAGAAAGAACAATCATCGTAATGGAGGATAAAAATGGCTGAAGAAGCTGCTAGTGTTCAAGTCCCTGAAGAAATGGGAAAATTTATTGATTATATTGAAAAATTAACGGTTCTCGAACTTTCAAGCTTAGTTAAAGCATTAGAAGATCGTCTCGGTGTCACTGCTGCTGCTCCAATTGCCGTTGCAGCAGCCGGTGGTGGCGCAGTTGCAGAAGGCGGTGGCGAAGCCAAGGAAGAAAAGACAGAATTTGATGTTATTTTGACTAGCTTTGGTGAAAAGAAAATCGCTGTTATTAAGGAAGTTCGGGGTATTACAGGACTAGGCTTAAAGGAAGCTAAAGATTTGGTTGAAGCAGCTCCAAAAGCTGTTAAAGAAGGTGTCGCCAAAGAGGAGGCTGAGGAAATTAAATCAAAGATAGAAGCCGCAGGCGGGACAACTGAACTCAAGTAAAATTACCTTTTCTGTATTTGTATTTCTGTAAAATACCGATCGGGATTTTACTCATTTCAAGGCGGACAGAGCGATCTGTTCGCCATTTGCATTATCAATCAACATGTGGTTGAAACTCATAACTAAGGGGTACTATGAAATCTCGCAAGAATTTTGGAAAACTACAAGATGTAATTGAAATACCGGATCTAATTGGTCTTCAATTACATTCTTATGAGTCATTTTTGCAGAAAAACATTCCTGCTGATAAAAGAAAAGAAGAAGGTTTTCAGGAGATTTTCAACGAAATTTTTCCCATTGAAAGTTTCGACCAATCTTGCTTACTTGATTTCGTTTCTTATGAAATTGGAGATCCGAAATTCTCCAAGGTTGAATGCCTGAGAATGAGCAAGTCATATGCCGCTCCAATCTATGTTACTTTGAAGTTTGAAAACCGTAAGAAAGATGAAATAAAAGAAGAAAAGGTATTTTTTGGTGATATACCATTAATGACGGATAGCGCTTCAATAATAATCAACGGGGTTGAAAGGGTAATCATTAGTCAGTTACATCGGACCCCTGGTATTTGTTATGAAAAGGGAAAACACACAAGCGGCCGGATACTTTATTCGTATAGGATCATTCCAGATAGAGGTTCTTGGCTGGAGGTTCAATTCGACATTAATGATCTAATTTATATTTTTCTAGACCGTCGTAGAAGAAGAAGAAAGTTCCTGATTTCAACTTTCTTAAGGGCTGTTGGATATGATACCACTAGGGAACTGTTAGATGCAATGTATGGGATTCAAAAGATAAAACTATCCCATTTGAAAAAGAAAGAAGCAGACGAACTATCTGAATATTATTTGGCAGAATCAGTTGTTGATGAATTAGGAAAACCAATTGTTGATGATAAACAAAATGAAATTGCCAAGCAGTTAGAGCCGCTAAATGAAGATGTCATTTTATGGCTCGGAAAGAATAAAGTAGCAGACGTGGAGGTTATAAACACCTCAGGGATTGGTGATTATTTTATAAAATGTTTAGAAGCTGATCCCTGTTCAACCCAAGAAGAAGCATTGAAAGAGATTTATAAAAAAATGCGACCTGGAGATCCTCCAAGTGCAACGAATGCGCGGCTACTTTTAAAACGATCGTTTTTTGACCGAAAACGATATGATCTTGGAATTGTTGGACGTCATAAGATAAATCAAAAACTGAATACAAGTTTTGATTTGGATGAGAGGACGCTACAAAACGAGGATCTTGTTGAGTCTGCAAAACAATTGATGAGACTAAGATTAATTGGTGGAAACGCAGACGATATTGACCATTTAGGTAGCCGACGTGTTAGAACCGTCGGTGAACTTGTACAAAACCAGGTTCGTGTAGGACTGGCAAGGACTGAGAGACTTATTAGAGAGCGTATGACACTTCTTGATATGGAAAATGATAATATTACTCCCCAAAAACTCATTAATGCAAAAGCACTCGCAGGTGTATTACGGGACTTCTTTGGGAGGGGGCAATTGTCACAATTTATGGATCAGACAAATCCACTTGCAGAACTCACAAATAAGAGAAGATTAAGTGCTCTAGGCCCTGGTGGATTAAGTCGTGAACGTGCCGGTTTTGAAGTCAGGGACGTACATTCAAGCCATTATGGGCGAATCTGTCCGGTAGAAACACCAGAGGGACCAAATATTGGGTTGATAACTTCTTTGGCACTTTACGGAAAGATCAATGAATATGGTTTCATTGAAACTCCCTATCGAAAAGTCAAGAACAAAAAGGTACTTGATAAAATCGAATATTTAACAGCTGACGTTGAGGAACGATATAAGATCGCTCAAGCAAATGCGCCATTTGATGAAAATGGTATATTCATGAATAAGTATGTAAACTCACGATTCGAAGGAGATACACAGGAAATTCCTGCAGAAGAAGTTGAATATATGGACGTTTCTCCTAAGCAATTAATCAGTGCTGCTGCGGGATTGATTCCATTTTTAGAGCACGATGATGCAAACCGGGCTCTTATGGGGTCAAACATGCAACGGCAGGCGGTACCATTGGTAATTACAGATTCTCCTTATGTTGGAACAGGGCTTGAATCTGTGGTTGCCAAAGATTCCAGAGCAGTTGTGTGTGCAACAGGAGATGGAATTGTTGCAGCGGTGTCCGCAGATACAATAATTACAACAAAAGACGGGAAAATGCCCAATACTCCCCAAGCAAAGGTTGGTACGGTTGAATATAATTTATACAAATTCATGCGATCAAATAGTAGTACGACAATTAATCAAAAGCCTATAGTACGTACTGGTGACAAGGTAAAACTGGGACAGGTAATCGCTGATGGTGCTGCGACACAAAATGGAGAACTTGCCTTAGGGCGTAATGTAACAGTTGCCTTCATGCCATGGTATGGTTATAACTTTGAGGATGCAATTATTCTAAGTGAAAATTTAGTTAAAGAAGATGTATATACCAGCACCCATATATCCGAATTAGACATTACCGCAAGAGATACAAAATTAGGACCGGAGGAAATTACACGAGATATCCCTAATGTAAGCGAAGAAGCACTAAGACAATTGGGCCCTGAAGGGATAATTAGAATCGGGGCAGAAGTAAATCCAAATGATATTTTGGTTGGGAAAATAACTCCCAAAAGTGAAACAGAGCTAGATCCAGAAGAACGCCTTTTGCGCGCCATTTTTGGAGAAAAAGCCGCCGATGTGAAGGATAGTTCTTTAAAAGTTCCTAGTGGTGTAAGTGGAATCGTTATGGATGTTGAGGTTGAACGGAAAGTTGATCCCAATAAAGCAAAATTAACTTTGGCAGAACGGAATCGGCAAATAAAGGAAACGCAACAGACCTACAAAGCTCAATATGTTGAACTATTAGAGGAGCTAACCGAAAAATTGGGTTCCGTATTATTAGGAGCAAAGCTATCATTTGATATTAGCGAACGGGTTGATGACGGTTTTAAGGTTGCAATTCCGGCAAATAGGAAAATAACTAAAGTATTGCTAAGGAAACTTGCCTCCATTCACAAAACCTTTAAAATGCCAAATGGACCGACTAAAGATCAGGTCGATGAAATTATGAAAATCTACAATCTTCGGGTTGATGATCTTGAGATGAGACGTCAGGAAATCACTGAGCGCTATCAAAGTGAAGATGAAGGTGAAACTGGAGTCATTAAGCAAGTCAAAGTCTATATTGCAGGGAAACGGAAAATATCCGTTGGAGATAAAATGGCAGGTCGTCATGGTAATAAGGGAATTGTAGCGAGGATTGCAGCGATTGAAGACTTGCCCTTTATGGCGGACGGTACACCAGTTGATATAATTTTAAATCCTCTTGGCGTCCCTAGCCGAATGAATGTAGGACAGGTTTTGGAAACACATTTGGGCTACGCCGCAAAAATCTTGGGAATGAAAATCGCTACACCTGTATTTGATGGTATACCTGAGAGCAAGATTCATGAATTGTTGGTTGAAGCAAAATTGAAAAAAGTTAGTGAATATCAAGGTTGGACCACCGACGAAAATAATGATGCATTTGACGATCAAAAACGTTTGAGACGTGATTATTTTGTAGAGGAAGACGGTAAAACTGTTTTGTACGATGGTAAAACTGGAGAACGATTTAACCAACGTGTTGTTGTCGGCGAAATTTATATGTTGAAACTTGATCATTTAGTTGTTAATAAAATTCACGCTCGAGCTGTTGGACCGTATTCTCTTGTGACTCAACAACCTCTGGGAGGTAAAGCACAACATGGAGGACAGCGCTTTGGAGAAATGGAAGTCTGGGCACTCGAAGCTTATGGAGCTGCATATACATTGCAGGAAATGTTAACTGTTAAAAGTGATGATGTGACAGGGCGGACAAAAATATATGAGTCTATTGTCAGGGGAGATAATTCCCTACAAGCAGATGTCCCTGAATCATTTAACGTTTTAATGAATGAATTGAAAGCTCTGGGGCTTGATATAAGGACGTTGAAAGGAGCTGTCAAATAGCGAATTTACGTCAATTTTAATGGTTTGCACCGAAGAATAATTTCACAATTGGCACTTAATATGGGTTTTCCCGAAGCGTTAAAACCATATGATGGTGATTAATAAATACAAGGAGGGAAGAGTGACAAGTAATAATTCAGCAGTCAGAGAAATTCTTGGATTAGATGCTACTGATAAGTTCAGTTCTGTTAGTATTTCTGTGGCGTCACCTGAAACAATACGCTCTTGGAGTCGCGGAGAAGTAAAAAACCCAGAAACCCTTAACTATCGGACATTTAAACCAGAAAAAGGTGGATTGTTTTGTGAAAAAATATTTGGTCCAACACGTGACTGGGAATGTAATTGTGGTAAATATAAACGAATTAAGCACAAAGGAATTGTATGTGATCGATGTGGAGTAGAAGTGACCCATTCTCGTGTTCGACGAGAGCGAATGGGACATATCGAATTAGCCGTTCCCGTATCTCATGTTTGGTTTTTTAAATGCATGCCAAGTCGGATTGGTTTATTGTTGAATATGACCAATAGAAGCCTTGAAAGAGTGATTTATTATGAAAGTTGGGTTGTAATCAGCAAAGGGGATACTCCGTTTACTGAAAAACAGCTTTTAACTGAGGATGAATATAGAGATGCAAAAGAAACCTACGGTGATGCATTTAGAGCTGGTATGGGAGCTGAAGCAATTCGAGAGTTGTTAACCAAAATTAACCTTTCCGAATTAAAAGAGCAACTTACCGAACAAATGGCAGAAACTAAGAGTAAGGCGGATAGAAAAAAAATTGCCAAACGACTTCGTATTACTGAGGGATTTCTGTTGGCTAGTATGAAGCCAGAATGGATGATCTTGGTGGAATTGCCTGTTATACCACCTGATTTGCGTCCATTGGTGCCTCTCGAAGGGGGGCGATTTGCAACTTCAGATTTGAATGATCTATACAGACGTGTTATAAATCGAAACAATCGGTTAAAAAATCTTTTAAGTCTCCGTACGCCAGAAGTCATCATCCGTAATGAAAAACGAATGTTGCAGGAAGCTGTAGACGCATTATTTGATAATGGTCGACACGGGCGTGCAGTTACCGGTGCCAGCAATCGTCAACTAAAATCCCTAAGTGATATGTTAAAGGGAAAGCAAGGTAGATTTCGGCAAAACTTATTAGGTAAACGAGTCGACTATTCTGGTCGGTCAGTTATCGTTGTTGGTCCTGAGTTGAAATTGAACCAATGCGGACTGCCTAAGAAAATGGCGTTAACTTTATTCGAGCCATTTATCATTCGGAAATTAAAAGAAATTGGATTAGTCCATACCGTCCGAAGTGCCAAAAAAATGATTGAAAGAAGCGATCCGCAAGTTTGGGACATTCTCGATGAAGTCATTAAGGGGCACCCAATAATGTTAAATCGTGCTCCGACATTGCATCGCTTAAGTATTCAAGCTTTTGATCCCATTTTAATTGAAGGCCAAGCGTTGCGAATTCATCCAATGGTTTGTTCAGCATATAACGCTGATTTTGATGGTGACCAGATGGCAGTGCATGTTCCTCTATCAAATGAGGCTCAATTGGAAACAAAACTACTGATGTTGGCACCGAATAATATTTACTACCCGTCAAGTGGGAAGCCGGTTTGCTCTCCATCACAGGATATAACACTTGGATCTTATTATTTAGCCTATGTCAAGCCAGGCGAGATGGAACGGACTACCAATCCCAAAGCCTTCAATGATAGCGATGAAGTCGTTTTAGCCTACGAATTGGGACATCTCGAACTGAATCGAGTGATTTTGGTGAGAAATAAAGATTTCGGGAAACAGACTATTTGGGGCGACAGTAAAAGTCGTTTTCTAAAAACAACGCCAGGCCGTTGCATATTCAATGAAATTTGGCCAGATGAATTGGGATTTTTTAATCAAATTGCAAACAAATCGTCGTTGGGAAAATTGGTTACTAGCGCTTATAAAAAATTGGGTCGTTTAGAAACAGTTGACGTTTTGGATAAGTTAAAAGGATTAGGCTATCAATATGCGACTAAAGCAGGATTTTCAATAGGAATTACGGACATGATCATTCCTGACGAGAAGCAGGAAATTGTGGATAAAGCCCATGAAGAAATCGAAACGGTTCGAGAACAATATCAGCGTGGGGTTATCACTGAAGGTGAGCGCTACAACAAATTTATTGATATCTGGACACAAGCCAATAGCCGAGTTGCATCTGTGTTGTTTCGAGGGCTAGAAAGAAATCAGGATCTTGATGAGATAAACCCAGTCCACGCCATGCTTGATTCGGGAGCCCGTGGAAGCAATGACCAAGTGCGCCAATTGGCAGGTATGAGAGGCTTAATGGCAAAACCTTCGGGTGAGATTATCGAAAGACCGATATTGTCAAGTTTTAGGGAAGGCCTGTCTGTATTAGAATTTTTTATAAGTTCACATGGAGCACGTAAGGGGCTAGCAGATACAGCATTAAAAACTGCTGACTCTGGATATATGACACGTAAATTAGTGGATGTTGCACATGATGTTATTTGCATTGAACTGGATTGCATGACTACCCAGGGGATTTTAGTTAGTGCCATCAGAGAAGGCGACGAAGATATGTTGCCACTTATTGATCGAATCATTGGTCGGTACAGTGTCGATGATATTCGAGATCCTCTTTCTCAGAAAGACGAATTAATTGTTGCAGGTGGTGAAGAAATAACTGAAGAAATTGCTGATAAAATTGTTGATGTCGGTATAGACAGGGTTTCAATTCGATCCGTATTAACCTGCCGAAGTGAAAAAGGAATATGTGCGAAATGTTACGGCAGAAATCTTGCTACCAGTGGCCCATGTCAAGAGGGGTCTGCGATTGGTATTATTGCTGCACAATCAATTGGTGAACCAGGGACACAGTTAACAATGCGTACCTTCCATTATGGGGGTACGGCATCGTCCTCGTTTAAGCAACCTTCGATTAAGGCAAAAGAAGGTGGTTATTTGAAACTTATTGAAGCTCGTACGGTGAAGACGTTAGAGGGACATCTAATCATTTTGAACAAAACCTCTTCAGTAGCTCTCTGTGATAAAAATGGTTTTGAGCAAGAACGCCATCAATTAATTTCAGGTGCTGTTATTCTTGAACCTGAAGGATCTCTGATAAAAAAGAATAAAATTTTCGTACGCTGGGACCCTTATAACGTTCCTATTATCACGGAGTATGGTGGTACGATTAAATTCGCGGATCTTGTTGAGGGTATAACTATGAAGGAAGAAATTAACGAATCAACAGGAGCTCGTGAAACAACCGTATTGGAGCATAGAGAAGATTTATTTCCTCAAGTGTTGATCATGGACAAGGACGGTGAAATGGCAGGTCATTACAGTCTCCCTGCTGGAGCACATATCATGGTCGAAAATAATGCTACAATTTCTCCTGGTGTAACCATTGCAAGAACACCTAGGCAAGTTGCGCGAACAAAAGATATTACGGGTGGGCTACCCCGTGTCGCTGAATTATTCGAAGCGCGGCGCCCCAAAGAAGCCGCAGAAATCGCCAAAATTGACGGGACTGTTGAATTAGGCAAACTGTCAAAAGGAAAACGATTGCTATTAATTCGAGATAGTGAAAGTAATACGGTAGAGGAGCATTTACTTCCGGCAAATAAACATATTGTAGTATTTGACGGAGAGTTTGTAAAAAAAGGACAGCCATTAACAGATGGCTCAGTTGTTCCTCATGAAATTTTGGAGGTTTGTGGTCCTCAGGACTTGCAAGAATATTTGGTCAATGAAATACAAGCGGTTTATCGACTACAAGGTGTGGATACTAATGATAAACACATTGAACTCATTGTTAGACAAATGTTGCAGAAAGTACGAGTCACTGAACCTGGCAATACAGAGTTTCTTTATGCAGATCAGGTCGATAAAGAAAAATTTGTTATGGAGAATAATCGTGTGCTAGCTGAAGGGGGTAAACCTGCAGAAGCGCAACCAATATTGTTAGGTATAACCAAAGCCTCATTGGAAACTGATAGTTTTATTTCGGCGGCTTCTTTTCAAGATACAACAAGGATATTAACTGACTCCGCGACCTTGGGTCGGGTTGATCCGCTGATTGGCTTCAAAGAGAATATAATTATGGGACATTTAATTCCTGGGGGTTCAGGATATAGTAAATACCGCAATTTGAAAATAAGGAAGGTTGGAAAAGCTATTCTTCCAGAATTACCGATGGGGAATGGTGGAGAGCCAGATGAGCGATATCAATCAGATATGGCGAATACGATTTCTCCTGCTGATGCGGCTTCTGAACAGATGGCCGCAATTGAAGCGTTAGGATTAGGAGATGTCACTGTTAATGATTAAATACGCATTAAATAAGTCATATTGAACCAAAAGGAAATTTTATGCCCACAATAAATCAATTAGTTAGAAAAGGCCGAAAAAAAAAGAGTACTAAAAGCAAATCTCGAGCACTTTCTAGCTGCCCACAAAGGCGAGGCGTCTGTTTGCAAGTTACAACGAGAACTCCCAAAAAGCCAAACTCAGCGTTAAGAAAAATTGCTCGAGTTCGACTAAGTAATGGGCAGGAAGTCACTGCTTACATTGGTGGAGAAGGACACAATCTTCAGGAGCATTCTATCGTTTTAGTTCGTGGTGGGCGGGTTCCTGATTTACCAGGTGTTCGTTATCACGTAGTTCGTGGAGCTTTGGATAGCTTAGGTGTTGATAAAAGGCAACAGGGACGCTCAAAGTACGGCGCAAAAATTTCTAAAAAGTAATTGAATTATTTAATACGCATATAGTAATGGGAAAAATATGAGAAGAAGAAAAGCAGAAATTCGTCAATTAACTCCCGATGTGAAATACAATAGTGAGTTAGTCGCCCGGTTGATCAATATTATTTTGACAAAAGGAAAAAAATCTAAGGCTCAAGGGATCGTCTATACTGCAATGGATATTATTGCAAAAAAAGAAAAAGGAAGAGAGCCATTAGAAATTTTTATGCAAGCGTTAGATAATGTCAAACCACTAATTGAACTGAAAAGTAGGAGAGTCGGTGGCGCAAATTACCAGATTCCTGTCGAACTTGACCGTACGAGACAAGTTGGAATTGGATTGAGATGGATTGTTACATTTGCTAGAGGTAGGAAAGGAAAACCAATGGCAGAGGCATTAGCTGCTGAACTTTTTGACGCCTATAATAACACTGGCGCTGCCGTCAAGAAGCGAGATGAAACACATAAGATGGCACAGGCGAATAAGGCTTTTGCTCATTACAGGTGGTAAGTAAGTATACTTTAATACAAATTTAACGCTTTGAAGAATTTATGAATGTAGAAGCAATAGAATCGGAACCCATTATAAGTGAAATCTTTAATTCCGAGAGAAAAATGAGTGAGGAAGTACAGCCGCTTGCCCAGGAACCGAAATGTTCAAAGCAACTTATGAGTTATGTTCGAAATATTGGAATTATGGCTCATATTGATGCTGGCAAAACTACAATTTCTGAGCGTATACTTTTTTACACTGGAGTTAATTACAAAGTTGGAGAGGTCCACCATGTCAATGCAAACATGGATTGGATGGTTCAGGAGCAGGAACGTGGGATAACAATTACTAGTGCAGCGACCTCATGTTCCTGGGGGAACTACAAAATTAACTTAATCGATACACCTGGTCACGTCGATTTTACCGCTGAAGTTGAGCGATCTTTACGCGTACTTGATGGTGCGATTGCAGTATTTTGCGGAGTTGGTGGTGTGCAACCTCAGTCAGAAACAGTTTGGCGACAGGCAAAAAAATATCAAGTGCCAATTATTGCGTTTGTAAATAAGATGGATCGAGTAGGAGCTGATTTTCGACATGTTGTGGATGATATCAAATGTAAGTTAGGTGCCACGGCTGTCCCTATTCAACTACCAATTGGATCAGAAGAAGATTTTTCCGGTGTTATTGATGTTCTCAAAAATAGGGCATATTATTTCGAAGGACAGCATGGAATTGATGTCGTTGAGAAAGATGTTCCAAGCAAATTTTCGGAGGCCGTGCAAGCAGCACATAACTATATCATTGAATCTGTTGCAGAGAGCGATGATGAAATTATGGAATATTATTTAATGGATGACAGGCCGTCAAATATAGTGTTAATGAACGCTTTGCGAAGGTGTGTTGTTGCAGGTAGTATAGTTCCCGTGTTGTGTGGATCTGCATTTAAGAATAAAGGGGTGCAAAATCTGCTTGATGCAGTCATTAATTATCTTCCTTCTCCCGTTGATATAAAGGAAACTGAAGGTTGGGATGTAACGTCCGGGAAAAAAATAACGAGAACTAATGATGAAGATCAGCCATTCTGTGCTTTGGCTTTTAAGGTGATGACCGACCCATACGTTGGGAAACTAATTTTTTTCAGAGTTTATGCAGGATCTTTAAAGACTGGAATGAAAATTTTTAATCCACGGACAAAAAATACAGAGAGAATCGGGCGAATTCTAAAAATGCATGCAAATTCTCGAGAAGAGATTCAACATGTGGAAAATGGTGATATTGCAGCGACAGTTGCGTTAAAAAATGTAACAACAGGGGATACTCTTTGCGATGTAAATGAACAGATTATTTTGGAGTCGATGAACTTTCCTGATCCCGTAGTTTCAATGGCTATCGAGCCAAAAACAGTCGCAGAAAGAGACAAATTATATGTCGCTCTTCACAATTTGTCGGAAGAAGATCCCACGTTTCAAACCAGAGTCGATCCAGAAACTGGACAAACTATTATCTCCGGAATGGGCGAATTGCATCTTGAAATATTGCGTGATAGATTATTTCGCGAATTTAAGGTAAAGGCGAATTGCGGGGCACCAGAGGTTGCATATAGGGAAACTATTACAACAAATGCAGAAGCAGATGGAAAATTTATAAGACAAACTGGTGGTAGGGGACAGTACGGTCATGTGACCATTAAAATTAGTCCTAAAGGCAGAGGGGAAGGGCTTACAATTGAAAATCGTGTAAAAGGTGGAAATATACCAAGGGAATTTATTAAGCCTGTAGAAAACGGCTTAAAAGAAGCTGCGATGACAGGAGTTTTAGCTGGATATCCAGTGATTGATATACATATAGATATTTTAGATGGTTCGTCTCATACAGTTGATTCTTCAGAAATAGCATTTAAGTTAGCAGCTTCAATTGCATTTAGGGAAGCAGTTAAAAATGCTGGATTAGTGTTATTGGAACCAATCATGAAGTTAGAGATTCATGCACCGGAAGATAATATGGGTGACGTTATAGGAGACGTTTCAAGTCGCCGTGGACATATCATAGAAGTAGACACACAATCAAATTTTTCAGAAATAAGTGCACAAGTTCCCCTTTCCGAGTTATTCGGATATACTACAGCACTGCGATCATTAACGAAAGGACGGGCATCAAACTCTATGGAACCATCTCATTTTGAATTGGTACCTGAAACAATAAAAGAAAAGATATTAGAAATATAATAGGTAAGGAAATATATGGAAAATCAGATCATACGGATTAGGCTACAAGCTTATGATCATCGTGTTATTGATAAATCAGCAGCTGAGATAGTAAACACGGCTCGACAAACCGGAGCAAGAGTGGCTGGTCCAATACCATTACCTACAAAATTTGAGCGGTTTTCAGTGAATCGGTCGCCGTTTGTAGATAAAAAGTCAATGGAACAATTTGAAATTCGTACTCATAAGAGACTGTTAGATATAGTAAACCCTACCGCAAAAACAGTCGATGACTTAAAAAAATTAAATCTGCCAGCAGGCGTTGATATTAGTATTAAAATTTAATTCGATCTACACTGATTAAAAATCTGAAAATTTAACAGGGAATAATACAGACATTATTATGAAAGGCTTACTTGGAAAAAAAATTGGCATGACCCAGTACTATGATGACAGTGGTAACGTTATACCGGTTACGGTCGTAGAAGCAGGTCCTTGTCAAGTTCTTACCGTCAGAACAAAAAAAAGAGATGGTTACTCTGCTTTGCAGTTGGGCTATGGCAGTAAGAATCCCCAAAATGCAAATAAACCGATGAGAGCACATGTCTCTGCCGCTGGGTGTAAAGATTCGGTTCCGTCTCAAATTAGAGAAATTCGATTAAATGATGACTCTGAAAAAAAAGTGGGAGATATTATTACTACAGAAATTTTCAAAGCAGATGAATATGTCGATGTAATCGGAGTAACCAAAGGGCGAGGATTTCAAGGAGTGGTAAAACGCTATAATTTTGCTGGCGGTAGAGAAAGTCATGGTGGCGACTGGTCGCGCCGGGGTGGCTCAATAGGGATGTGCGTAAATCCAGGGCGTGTGTATCGAGGGAGAAAAATGCCTGGACACATGGGAAATGTGAGACAAACAACACAAAATCTGAAAGTTGCAAAAGTCATTATTGATGATAACATTCTATTAATTAAAGGAAGCGTTCCCGGGCCGAACGGCGGATATATTATCATTAAAGAAGCCCAAAAAATAAAGAATACTTAAACACGTACCTATACGGATATTCGAAATTACGTTGTCAAAGCCTATTTGAGGATTGAAAAAGTGAATAAAAAAGTTGAAACTGAGAGTGATTTTGAGGAATTGGACGTTATAAATTCCTCTGGAACTAAGACTGGGACGGTAAAAATAAATCCAGCTTGCCTTGAATTCAAGAATGGAGATCAAGCGGTAGTTGATACCGTTGTCGCTTATCGGGCAGGCTTACGAAGCGGTACGGCATCGACAAAAAATCGTACAAATGTTAGAGGCGGCGGCGCAAAACCATGGCGTCAAAAAGGGACAGGCAGAGCTCGTGCAGGAAGTAACTGCAGTCCAATTTGGCGGGGTGGAGGTGTCATCTTTGGTCCAATGCCTCGCGATTTTAGCAAAAAGGTTAACAAGAAGGTTAGGAAATTGGCCCTCAAACGGGCATTTACGTCCAAACTTGAAGAAGACAAAGTTATTGTTGTTGATGAAATTAAATTTGACAACCCTAAAACAAAGAATGCGGTTGCTATACTAAAAAATGTAAAAATATCATCAAATGCATTAATTGTAGTGGAAAATTTCGATGACAAAAATGTGGAGCTGAGTTTTAAGAATATACCAGATGTCCAACTGGTAAAATCAGACGCAGTAAATGTATATAATCTCTTGTACTTTGATAAGATTGTAATTACAAAAAGTGCCTTTGAAGGGTTTTCTGACAAACTAAACTAGATGAAAATTAACAATTTTAATAGCAAAGTTCCAATTTGAAAATACTAAACTCATGAATGATGTCTATAAAATAATTAAAACAGTATCGGTTACAGAAAAAAGTAACCTATTAATGGAAGACAATAAGTACACCTTTATTGTTGATAATAATGCCAAAAAACATGACATAAAACGTGCAGTCCGAGAATTGTTTGAACGTAAAGTAAAAGACGTTAACGTCATGAATTGTACAGGAAAAACAAAAAGAAACAAATTTGGTTTAGGCAAAAAGGCCGATTGGAAAAAAGCTATCATCACATTGGAAGATGGTGAAGAGGCTATTGATTTATTTTAAGTTTAATATTTAAGGATCTATAAATAATGCCGATTAAAGAATATAAGTCAACAACCCCCTCTAGACGACATATGAAGGTGTCTAGCTTTAACGAAATTACACAAATTGGACCGCAAAAATCACTGGTTCAGGGGAAAAAATCAAGTGGTGGTCGAAATAACCAAGGAAAAATGACGGTTAGATTTCGGGGTGGTGGTGTCAAAAAATCTTACAGGATCATAGATTTTAAGCGAAATAAATATAATATACCTGCAAGAGTTGCAACGATTGAATACGATCCTAATAGAAGTGCAAGAATTGCTTTATTACACTATGTTGACGGTGAAAAAAGATATATTTTGGCACCAATCGGATTGACGGTTGGAGGAACGGTTTCTAGTTCCGTCGATAAAGAAATCGATTTTAAGCCCGGGAATGCAACCACATTGCAAACGATTCCTTTAGGGATGAGTATTCATAATATTGAACTCATTCCAGGAAAAGGTGGATCTCTCGTTAGGTCAGCTGGTCAACAGGCAATTATCAGAGCCAAAGAAGGAAAATATGCACAGCTTCGGCTTCCCAGCGGGGAGATTCGATTAATTCATCTAAAGTGTATGGCAACTATTGGTCAAGTTGGTAACACTGATCATATGAATAAGGTACTTGGCAAAGCAGGCAAGAAGCGTTATCTTGGACGTCGTCCTCATACCCGTGGAGTTGCTATGAATCCGGTGGATCATCCTATGGGGGGAGGGGAAGGTCGTTCCAGCGGTGGTGGGCATCCAATGTCACCTTGGGGCCAACTGGCAAAAGGATATAGAACCAGAAAGAAAAGTAAACCGTCAAACAAATTCATTATTGAACGGAGAAAGAAAAAGTGAGTAGATCAGTAAAAAAAGGCCCATTTTATGATGAGCATTTATTTAGGAAAGTAAGCAAACTTAATACCAGTGGAGACAAACGATTGATTAAAACTTGGTCACGGCGTTCAATGATTATGCCAGATTTCGTTGGTCATACGTTTCAGATTCATAATGGTAAAACGTTTATTCAGGTTTTTATCACCGAAAATATGGTTGGGCATCGCCTTGGTGAATTTGCTCCGACCCGTAATTTTCGTGGTCATGGTGCCATTTCCGGAAAATAGTGAGTACCAAATTAAACTAGGCTTCTTCAGAGGTAAAACCATACCTATTTTAGAATGGTTTTTGAAGCGCTAGGAATGCGGCAAAGACTCCTAGGAATATTACCGACCACCACAATTTCCGTCCGGCATGTTCCCGTCGTTTCAATATTGAAATCATCCCGCCGAACGAAAACCATATAAGCAATTTCAAGACGATCCACGACTGAAATTTTAATTTCAGTGTCGCTATTAATCCGAATCCGCTGATTAGCGTCAATATTAATGCAATGCCAAGGGTTAAACCGGCTAATTTTGACAATGATGGTTTTGGATCAATTTTTGCAATATTAATAGCTATTAGTCCTCCTATAGATAGAAAAATCATCATTATACCAGTCAGATGAATTATTTTATATATGGTATATGGCATCATAGGCTTATGTGTTTTAGTTTTAGCTGCCAGTACGATGGACTTAAGGTACTATCAAAATAAACTATCACAGGTTACTACTGATTGCCATCCTGTCCCGGTTATTATATTACTATCCATTAATGTAGGAATTCTATTATCTTCATGATCCAAAAATATTTTCTACAGATTTTTATTGTTGGTATCGGAGGTTTTGTTGGTTCTATATTTCGATTTGTTGTTGGCGAAATCTCCCGCAGAATTATTCCTCTTACTCAATTTCCTATGGGCACTCTAATTGTCAATATCGTAGGGTGCTTTTTTATCGGTTTATTTGGTGGATTGATCGAAATAAAATCAATAGCTGATTCCCATTTAAAATTATTATTGATCACTGGATTATTGGGGGGATTTACCACATTTTCAGCCTTTGGATTTGATACATATTCATTATTTAGAAATGATCAAATATTCAAAGCGATTATTAATGTGTGTGTCCAAGTTATTGTTGGATTATTTGCCGTAGTGGCTGGACATTATTGTTCAAAATTAATTTGAAATGAGAATTTAATATGTCTCTAACAAATTTTATACCAAACTTGCTGATTTCTCCGTCATTCCAATTTTAATTTTTTTCCTGTTTGTGGATTCTGAGTTTTTTGATTTTCAATTTCTAAATGGTTAAAAAATAAATACAAATTTATATATGCTTAGTACACTTTCTATCAAAAACTTTGCTTTAATTGACAATCAGGAAATTAATTTTCACCCAGGCCATAATGTTATTACCGGAGAGACTGGGGCTGGAAAATCTATTATCATCGGTGCACTTCAAATATTGTTAGGTGGAAGGGCGGATAAATCATTAATCCGTAAAGATGCTGACGAGTGTGAAATTGGTGGAATTTTTCAAATTAATTTATTACCAGAGTTAAACCAATTATTGAGAAAATATGGAATTTCTGATTGTGATAATAATCAACTGATAATTATCCGAAGGTTTAAGGTCGAATCTGTTCATAATTTTATAAATTCTACACCAGTAACGGTTAAAATTATTAATCAAATCAGTAGTTTTATAATTGATATCCACGGGGCTTATGACCATCAATTGTTATTTAAGATCAGCAGGCAATTGGAGCTTTTAGATGATTATTCAAATTCGAAAGCTGAATTCGCAGAATACGAAACAGTGTATAATAATTATTGCAAAGCAAAAGATAGAGTAAAAGAATTTAGACAAAGGGATATTTCTATTGAACATATTGGTTTTATTAAAATGCAATTAGAAAAAATAAGAGATGCGAGTCTAAATATAGACGAGGATCGCAAACTGAGGGAACGGCATAAATTGGTCGCAAATAATAGTTATTTGTTAGAAAATTTAAGTAAATGTACGGTGTCTCTTAATGAAGAAAGAGGCGTTATGGCTGGTCTATCTAATATAAGGCATAATATTCAACGGCTTGAGATCTTGGAAATAAAGGCAGCTGTAGACTTATGTAAACTTCTTGAAGGTATTATTGTTGATGTTCAAAATTTTGAACATGAATTGGTGCAGTTTGAAAAAGATATTGAAGTGGATCCAGATGAACTATTAATAGTGGAAGATCGATTAACTTTGGTGGAAAATTTAAAACGCCGATATGGGGGAAACATTCAATCTGTGTTAGAATCCTCTGAAAAAATGGAAATGGAAATAAACGATTTCGAAAGTTATGAATGTCGATTAAACAAACTTGTCAGTGATACAAATTCGCTAAAAGAAATCGCTCTGAAGTCTGCGTTGGTATTATCAAATAAACGCAAAAAACACGCGAAAATTCTTGGAAAAGAAATTGTCAATAAATTAAAAAAATTGGGGTTTAAGCAAGCAAAATTTGATATCGATTTTTCTAAAGAATCGCTCAATTTAACAGGTGTCGATTTAATCGAATTTTATATATCGCCAAATCAAGGTGAAGATTTGAAACCGTTGCGTAAAATTGCCAGTAGTGGTGAAATTTCGAGAATTATGTTGGCCATAAAGACCATTTTAGCTGATAGTGATAAAACTCCAATTCTTGTGTTTGATGAAATCGATGTAAATATTGGTGGGACAACTGCTTCCGCTGTCGGTTATGAAATGAAGAATTTAGGGGAAAGACGGCAGATAATTTGCATCACTCATCTACCTCAAGTTGCAGCAATTTCTGATAGACACTTTGCTGTAGAGAAATTTATAAAAAAATCAAGAACTCATACTAAACTCATTACGTTGACCGATGACCAAAGAGTAAAGGAATTATGTCGAATGTTGGGAGGGGAAGAGGGAGATAAGGTGGTGTCAGAACATGCAAAACAGTTGCTAAATGGTTAATTCTTATAGCAAAATTAACTAATCAATCAATCTAACCTGAATAATTCAAAAACTTTTTATTACGAGCCATAATATCATGTGATATCAATGGGTTACAAAATTATCTGGATTTGAAATAGTTTACTATTCCTGAACACGGATAAAAGTCATAATTCATTGATTTCACGCAAGCTAATGACTCTCACTACGAAAGTTTATGAATTATTTAGGCTAGTCATTAATTTAATAAAAATTTCACGTAGTCACATTCAAATCGATTAGTTTCGAAAATTGACAAAGATGTATCTGACAACTTCCAGGCATCTTTATTTAAGCCTGCTTTTTGCGATAAAATTTCTAATGTTTCTTCTAATGACCATCCATGCTCAATTGCCACTTGGGGTAAAAAAATAGCTCGATTGCTGTTCCTTTTAAGAATAACGCCGTGTTTTCCTAATATTACTTCATTGATAGAATTTATTTTTCGAGGGTGTGTTAGTACCGATATCTCTATATTTAGTTTCTTAAATTCATCAAATGATAGACACGAAAATCTTGGATCTTCAAATGCCGCTTTCTCTGCATTCTCAATAACGCCTTCAATAATAGATTCCTTGTCAGATAATGAACCTATGCATCCTCGCAAATCTCCATCTATGTGTAGTGAAACAAACACGGATCGGCATGCCAGGAGATAGGGTGGTGTTTCATCTGGTGTCCTATAACACGTATTCTCAAATCTTGCTTTTATTGAACAAAATGCTGAATTAAGTAAAAATACACGATCATAATGAGATAAAAAAATTGGTTTTGATTTAGTAAGATATGTTGTATCAAAATCAAGTGAAATAGCAGCATAGCTAACTGAATTGGTATGGTCACCAAGAATTTCACCCGAATTGGTATATTCAACCAAATTAAATTCTGTTTTGAATCGAAATTTTTCAACTATAGACAAAAGTATGGAAATCGGAATATTCCCGCATATTGTGGCTCCGGTTCTATGAATAAAGTCCACAAATTGATCTGCATTTTTGTCCTTGATCAATCCAATGGCTTCCATATCCAGTTCTTTTATTTTTACAGGGGCATTTGCAACCGAAAAAGGGGAATAGTTAAATTCGGTCCCATAATGAACAAAATCTGAACTGATGACAACTAATGTATGTTCGTCCCACCAGTTGCTGAGAATTTGGCCTATTTCCAAGATTTCACCATAATCTAGTCTTCCAACAACCATAGGGATGATTTTGCAGGAAGGTGTTAATTTTTGAATGAATGGGAGTTCGACCTCAATGGAATGTTCATCGTCATGAACATCTACTTGCTGGACAATTAATTTGCACTGCTTAGTCAGGCTACGGACAGCTGTCGTATCAACATTAATCGGACCTAATGGTGTCAAATATTTTTCATAGGGAGCAATCGATACACCGTGAAAACTTACGTAGTGGCTGGGGCCAATTATTATGGCGCGCTTAAATGAACCGGGTTTAACTAGAGAAAATGCTTTTGATGCAGTTTTACCGGAAAATCGATATCCAGCGTGGGGGACAATTATGGCGTTTGTATTTAAATGTTGATCAATAATTTTATAGTTAATATTCTCGTCTATAAACTTCGACAAATCCACTTTGTCATCAGGATAGAAAGTACCTGCAGCAGCAGGTGGTCTGATGTTGAAATCCATTTTTTTTTATTCAATATCAGGACAGGGAACTTGAATTTCGATTCCAATTGCTAAATCGTCATTGGATTTTATTGCGGGATTTGATTCCAATATCCATTCAACTTTTGAACCGTACATTTCAGATATAGATTCTAGGGTATCACCACCAGCGATATAGTGTGGTAAATTTTTAAATTTTGAGGGTTTTTTGGGGGCTGAGGCTTTACCAATTGAAGTATCCGGTACATTGATGCTTACGTCAACTTCTGTTGTGGGGTTGTTTTGTTCAGAGTTGTTGATTTGGTTAAATTTGGGATAGGTATTTTCAGGCTGCGTTGTTGTTGGTATGTTTCGCGGTGATTGAAAGTCTTTTTCGGCGATTGGTGTAAGAAATAATACTTGGCCTATATTCAGCCGATCTGATTTTAAATTATTTAACTTTGTTAACTCCTCAACTTTAACTCCAAACTTTCTTGCAATTTTCCAGAGAGAATCACCTTTAACAACAGTGTACATGCCAGAACCAGGAACAGATTTTCTTTCAATCTTATTTACTTTCTTTTTCGATTTTTTCGGTTTCACAACAGGTCTCTGATTTGCCGGGATAAACTTCCCACCTGGAGGAATCATTAATATCATGCCAATCTTTAGAATTTGAGAGAGATTTATATTATTTTCACTTGCCAATTCCTGAGAGGTTATGCCGTACATTCTTGCGATTTTCCAGAGAGAATCACCCTTTTTCACTGTATAAGCAATTTGTTTAACTTCATCTATCGTTGGTAATGTTTCGGGTTTTAGTTTTACTGGGCTTATTTTTGGTCTTTTTTCAATCTCGGGGAGGGCTATTGACTTTCGGCTGACGGGTGCCTCTATGATTGTATTTCTAATTGGAACGATATCTTCCAGGTTCATGACAGGTTTTATTACTGCTGATGGACGTTTTGTTCTGGTCATTATTTCCGGCTTTTTGGGTGAGACGTCAACCGTGCCGGAATTGTTCATGGTGTCAGCTATGTTGATTGTTGGATCGGGGTATGGTGGAGGTACATTTCCCCTGGGTTCAAGGATTCTGACTTTGTCCTTATCAATAAAGGTATTACAGCTGGTCAAATGGATTAGAATAAAAACTAAAGCTGTGGTGTGAATGGTTAACTTGGAACAAAATTTCGTCTTAGATAAAAAATTCATTTTTCTGATATCCTTTTAACTTCTGTGATAAATAAATTGCCTCTTTCTTCATAACTAGAAAACATATCATGACTTGAGCACCCTGGTGAAAAAAGAATGATATCTCCGGGAGTTGCTGAAATCGTGGCATCTTTTACTGCATTTGCTAGATTTTTGCACTGAAAACAAATACTTGATTTGCCCCAAATTGAAGCCAAATGCTCCTTGATCTCGCCTATCAGGTATATAGTTTTAACATAGTATCGCAGATACGAAATTACTCGTTCAAAATTCATTTTTTTATTACATCCGCCAGCGATTAATATAATTTTTCCCCGGCGGTTATTTAACTCATTTCTAAGAGTCTTTAAAGCTTGGATTAAAGAATCTGGATTTGTTGATTTCGAGTCATTAATAAAACGTACGCCGTTTTCCTCTGTTACCAATTCCTGCCTATGAGCAGAAATCGAAAATGTATTTATAGCTGATAGGGTTGTTGAATGATTTATACCTAACGTTTGGCATGTTGCCAACGTCGCCTGAATATTCTCAATATTGTGGTCTCCGGTATGGTTGATTTTGGCCGTATCAGCCAGCGTTTCAACTTTTAAGGATCCATCTCGGAAATTTAATAATTTACCATCGTCCAGAAAATAATCGGCGTGAGTATAAACTGAATTTGCGCTAAAAGTTTTTGGATTTTCAAAATTTAAGCGCTTCCAGTGTTTCCTAAAACAATCTAATAAATTTGCATTTATTATTACTTGTTTTGGATCTTCAAATTTATTGTAAAGTTTCATCTTAGTTAGAATGTAATCACTAAATGATGAATACCGATCCAAATGATCTTCTGAAATATTTAATATAATGGCCAGCTCAGGGGAAAAATCTTTTATGTATTCCAATTGAAACGAACTGACTTCGGTAACTAGATAATCTAAATTTTTGCTATGCTTGACTGCTTTGCTTAATGCATAACCATTGTTACCAACAGCTAAACTCTTTTTTCCTGCAGCGAGCAAACAATGATTAATCATTTCAACAGTGGTTGTTTTTCCATTAGTTCCGGTAACTGCGATAATTGGGCAGTTGCAAAACCAGAATCCAAATTCAAGCTCACTAACGATACGACATTTTGCATTTTTAACTAATTTAAAAAACGATCCGTCTAGATTTATACCGGGGCTAATTATAATTAAATCCAGATTCGAATGCCAAATTGCTTCTGAAAAATTTAAATAAACGTTAGCGCCTTTTGTTGTTAGTATTCTTGCGCGATTTATTAGGATAGGGCTATTGTACGCATCGATGACATTTACTTTGGCATCAAAAGATAAGGCTAATTTTGCGGCCTCAAAACCACTGATTCCTAAGCCCAAAATTAATATATCTTTATTATAATTTTTTTGGTGTATCACTGATTTATCTGCAATTTTCCCATTTTGAAGCATTGTAATTTAGTTTAAGGAATGTTGCAAGATAAAAAGTGGAATTTTAAAAATATGGATGTAAGTAAAGAAATAGGTGTTTATTAATTGCTTTATTCACCTCTGCGGAAGGGTGTTTCTTTAGCCTCAGTAAGGTAAAAAATCATCAATTAGTCAAAATGATTAAATAGGTGAAACAAAGTAGCCTACTCTTTCGCGACAAGGCCGATGTCATGGGCTTACATAAAAATGATTTTAGATACAGCCTAATAAAGATAGGCTGCTTTTTATGGCAAACTAAGGCTGAATTTCTATTATCTGTTTAATTCGTTTTGCAAGTTCAATCATGCGATACGGTTTCTGTAAGAATCCCGCTGCACCCGCATTAAGAACATCTCTTGCATCTTCTTCTTTTACATAGCCGCTGGACAGAAGTACTTTTACATTGGGGTCAATTTCCTTTAGCGCAAAAAATGCGTCGTGACCATTCATCTCTGGCATTACCATATCAAGTAAAACCAAGTCGATTTTTCCCGGATTTTCCCTAAATATCTCAACACACTCGTGACCATCTGACGCCAATACAACGATTTAACCCATATTTTGCAGCATGTCGATAACAACATCCCATATTATATCTTCATCATCAACTAGTAGAATGGTTTCATTGCCTTTTAAGTCTGTCTCATCAATACTTTTTTCAGTATACATTGACACAGTGTTTTGAAGCAACGGTAGGTAGATTTCACATGACATTGTGTGGCTGTCTGGCTTTGCTATTAACATATCTCCTTTATGCTGCCTTATAACTCCGTATATGTACAACATTCTTTCTGATAGGTGATTCGATGACAGTATTTGAGATTCAAAAATTCGGAAAAGATTTTTGTTTTGGCTGGCAGATGCATTTTTATCTTGTGTTATAGTCACCTTTAAGTATTCACCACCATCTAATGAGACTTTTTGATTTCTGCTATTATCTTCATCGACGATTTCAGTGCTAAAATTAAATCTAATATTTTTCTTGTTGTCAGGCTGAGTATCATCAATAATATGCGATAAATCAAAAAATAATTGCTGAAGTAAGAATAAATTACCTGATATAAACGTATTGTTGTCTTCGAATGCATCAAGATTAGCTGTGATTTCAATCGTTCCAATTTTGTTTATGCGATTAACAATCGCTTTTATCAGTACCCCAAAGTCGATAGATTCAAAATCTTTTGGTTGCTGATTATTAATACCGTCGAGCAGATTAAGTATATCGTTCATGTGCTCAACAGTCGTTTTTACCTCGTTTAAATACAACCCTGCTGGAGATTGACTGTCAATTTCCAAATCAATTAAGCTGTGATAACTTTTTAGGTGTTTGAGTAAACAAAACAGTCCGGCATAAATCCCATGATTTATCGCCGTTGAGTTTTTTGAATTCTCATCAGAGGTATTATTATTGGACAAGTAATCGTTGACTGGTTTATACATCTTATTTATAATTTTAGACCGTTTAATGATTATACAGTAAGTCTACACCAAATGCGTCATAAATTCTATCATCTGAAACTCTGAATTTTAAAAATTGTATCTTAAAAATATTTCGATATCCTTTAGCTTGATTAATTCATCCGGCTTCTACTGCGTGCGCATATCTCATTTCATATAAGCGAGTTATGAAGTACCCAAAGACTTGAAATAGTTCACTATCCCTTCACCTTCGGAACCTACATAACTCATTGATCTAAAGTAAGCTAAGCACTCTCAAGACGAAACCGGATGAATTAATCAAGCTAGAGAAGAGTGATCACTTGATTGGTAGACTAATAAGCACGTTTTTTTATATAGACGCTTTGCAGAATTCCAACACAGCTTAACATAAGAATCATAAAGGATCCACCATAACTTACAAAGGGTAAGGGAATGCCAATAATTGGGGCCATGCCCATTGTCATTCCAATATTTACGTATGCATGTACGCAGATTAATACTGCAATGCCGCAGGCGAGATTCCGGCCAAAATTATCGCTCGCTTTGATAGAGATATATAACGCAGTTAAAATTATAATACAAAAGATTATGATTAACAACGAACTGCCTATAAAACCTGTCTCTTCGGCAATGACCGAAAAAATAAAATCTGTTGGTGCAACTTTTCTTGGCAAAAAACCGAGAACATTTTGAGTACCCTTCATAAATCCTTTACCTGATAAACCGCCGCTCCCCACCGCCAATAGTGATTGGCGAGCATTCCATCCTTCATTCGTCGTATTTTTTGAGGGGCTCAGGAATATTTCCAAACGTTTTTTCTGATGATCTTTTAACCCATGTTTATAAATAAATGGAGACATTACAAGAGCTAAGATCACGCCATAAAAAATCCATTTTTTTTTAATTCCGCTTATAAATAAAATTGATAGTGCGATTGGTATCAAAATACTGGCGCTACCATGGTCAGGCTGTAGTAGAATCAAACCGATAGGGACTAGTGTTAAAAATAAGGCTGGGATTATCTCGGTTATATATTGGAATTTTACAGACGGTCTTGAGGTATACCATGACAGACTTGTAATCAGTCCAAATTTTGCAAATTCTGAAGGTTGTATTGTCACTCCTGGTATAACTCTGAGCCAACTTTTTGCACCGTTAATACGCGAACCAATTAATAAAACAGCGACTAATAAAAAGAGTGTTACTAAATATATCAGCCATGAATATTTTCCTAGTATCAAATAATCCATTGATGCAATTTTTAACATGATGATAGTGCCAATACTCATCCAAACCAGTTGTTTTATCCAAAATCCACTAAATGAACCTCCGGTTTGCTGACCTGTTCCGTAGATAAAAATAATGCCATAACCAATCGATGCATAGACCAAAAATAAGAGGAAAAAATTCATTTTTTTGAGTTGTCGCATCTGTATACTAAAATCGTCAGAAAAACCGGACATTTTTCACAAGTTATCTGCTTGGGAATAGTTGATTAAGTTTGATCACGATTTTGTTAAATCGGCTCTCTGTGGCTGTAGGCAGGTCCAATTTAAGGCTTTTTTTAATGCCCTTGTCGATTCCTATAATCCGTCGGTAATAGAGGATAAATTCTCCAAATATATCAGAATTTGGTAACACCAAAGAATTGTTTTTCCCAACCGCACATAATTTACTACTTATTAGCACAGCAATAATTCGTTCGACTACCGATTTTTGAACATGAATATGAATTGTTACTTCGTCGATCACATCAATAATATTTAAGGAAATCGTTTTGGCTTCTTCTCTTGTCATAAGAGAAACTGATTGGAAAATTAAATTTAATTGACTGATGATTGGGAAAGCCCTTCCTTCCAAAAGCAATGGATTCGCCTGATTTACCGATGTTCGAAGACGCTTTGTCATTGAAATTATAATATGTTCCAACCATGGTGGTAACTTCTGTAACTCTTCTTCAATTAATTCATGAGTGATCACCAACGTGTCTGTCGCTTCTAATGCTGTCACGGTTGCCGAACTAACCGTTTGTGTAATGCCAGCCATTTCCCCGATTATTTCACCGGCACCAAATGTGGCAATTGAAATTTTTTTCCCGTCTGCCTCTCGATGAACTTCAACCTTTCCGTCAACGATAATATAACATTCAGAGGATTCTTTTCCGGCTTCGATTAGATGGTTTCCAGGAGAAAACAGTTTTCTGCCGCTTACCCGCCTGCCTGTAATAAAAGCATCTATATCAGCAATCATCTGATTCACATCTTTATAACGATTTTGTTTTAGCGGGGCCATTGCTTTATTGACGATTCGTTCTAATTCAAGTGGAATTTTACATTTAGGGTTTCGCTCAGACAGGGGAGGATGGTTACATGTCTCTGCTTTCTCAATGATCTCCATAATATTCCCTCCTTCATATGGAGGATAATGGCAAAGAATATGGTATAAAGTACTTCCAAGTAAAAATATGTCCGTTTTTTCATCTACGTCCTGGATTTCACCGTAGGCTTGTTCGGGTGAAATATAAGCAGGACTGCCTTTAATCATTCCATCTTGCGTTTTTAATAAGTTTTTAGTTTCAGTAATTTCCCTTTTTGCATCTTCAATATCCTGATCATCTTCTCCAAGCTTTTTCGCCAGTCCCCAATCCATCACCAAAACCTCTCCAAATTGACCAATCATAATATTCTCTGGTTTGATATCTCGATGTATCACCTGATGAGAATGAGCGTAAGCAATAGCGTTACATACACTTCGAAAAATATTTAGGAGATTGTGGCGGTTATACTTTATCAAATACTCTGTAGTTGCTTCCTTAAGTTCATTTATTATTTCATGTAATGGTTCTCCTTCTACTAATTTCATGGTATAAAATGGAGATCCATTTTCGTCAATAATACCAAGCTGATGGATTGGCACGATATTTGGGTGTTCTAGTTCTGCAGTTAACCTTGCCTCTGAAACAAATGCATTGAAACGACTGTACATGTCGACGATTTGAGGTTGGATGATTTTCATCGCTGTAATTCGTAGTAAATCTTGATCATATACTTTGTTAATGATGCCCATTGCGCCTCGGCCAATTTCTTTTTCAGTGATATAACGTTGGGGGCCTCTGGGACGCTGGAGTAATTTTTTTGATAATCTTTTTGATTCTTCGATAAGTTGTATTTCCTGGGTCGACGGTTGGTTTTGATCAATCATGATAGATTATCTTTCTAATACGGTTTGTAAAATCTGAGACTTCCTGCGACATTTATGCCTGGCAGACTTGTAATTGCCAGTGAATTAATATCAAATAACATACTCTATGGATCGAAAAAATACATTAAAAAACTGGGTTTATGAGCTTGAAAAAATTATGGAGCAGCTGCGTGATAAAAAAAATGGTTGCCCATGGGACATTGAACAAGATCATAAATCACTAAAACATTATCTCATCGAAGAGGCTTACGAACTCATTGATGCTATTGATGACGAAGATGATGAAAATATGATCGAAGAATTGGGGGACGTGTTACTTCAAGTCATTTTCCATTGTCAGCTTGCCAAAGAATCAAACCGGTTTGATTTGCAAACGGCAGCCCGGCGATGTTGTGAAAAATTGATCCATCGGCATCCTCATGTTTTTGGTAAAAAGAAACTAAATGATGCTGACGCTGTTTTAAAACAATGGGAAAAATTAAAAAAAAAGGAGCCTGGGAATAGTAAACGTAGATCAATATTGGATGGTGTTCCTAAAACAATTCCGGCATTAATGACAGCGGAGCTTCTGCAAAAAAAAGCTGCAAAAGTTGGGTTTGATTGGCCGTCGGTTGAGGCAGTAATTGCTAAAATCGAAGAAGAGCTTGAGGAATTAAAGGCAAGCATTAAGCATGACGATAAAAAGAACTTTAATGAAGAGCTTGGAGATTTATTATTTTCTGTTGTAAACTTAGCTCGATATAAAGGAGAATCATCTGATGAATTGCTGAGAAATAATATTCAAAAATTTTACAAGCGATTCCATCATATTGAATATGTGGTAAAAAAGGCGAATAAAGAACTTGAAGATTGCACCTTGAATGAATTGGAGAAAATTTGGCAGGACGCAAAGAAATTATAATTCCGTATTCGCCGTCCTCCTGCACTCAAAATTAGCAGAATCATTACACTATGAATTAAGTACACCACACACTAGATAAGCGCGGCACAAATCCATCGAGAACTGCTCCATGCACTACCGAAGTACTTACGCCGAGATTCTCTAGTCCATTATCAATTTTCAAGGAAGTCCTCTCGCCTTTTTGACTTTTGCGTAGGCATCTATAATATCCTGGTATCGGTTTTGGGAAAACTTTTCAAATTCGGGTGGAAATCCATTTTTAATCACTTCATCAGGATGATATCGCCGCTTTAATTTGGTGCTGTTTTCAATAATCACTTCGTCGGAATCGTTTGGATAGGCAAACAAAATAGAATATTCAAGGTTTTCTTTTTCTACGTACCTTAGCTTTAAAAAGTTATATTGTTTCTCTGTTATACCTAACGGTCCTAAAGAATGTTTAATAAGAAGCTCTTCTTCAGGGTGATAAAATCCGTCGGCTGCAGCAACTCGTAATAATAGATCAATCAGGCATAATAACACTTCACTTTGACCCGCAAACATACTTCCAAATTGATTAATATAATCCATAAAATCATTGTTAGATTTCCTTGCGAAATTAAATATTTGCCCGGCATAATTATGCGCCCTTTCGTCCATTCTTAGTTCGTCAACCATGATTTGATCAACGACTTGGACTTCACTATCGGAAATGGCCCCGTCAACTTTTGATAATTCAGCTAACAACGAAAAGGTTGTAATGAAAAAAAATGCTTGTTGCTCCTCTGTTTTCTGCAATGATCCCGAATTGGTCATCGAATCATTTTCAAATTTCCCTGAGGTTTTTCTGGTACACGCCTTTAATGCTCCATTACCAATATAGCCGAGGGGACCGGATGACACGAGATTGACAGTATTTTCTAATAATTTTGATAACCAAGCCATGTTGATTTTTCCCAAATTTTTTGTTTTAGCTATACTAGCCTGCATTATTCATAAAATTTTGTAGTGAGAGTCATCAGATTGCGTGAGATCAGTGAGTTATGAATTTCATTCGCGTGCAGAAATAGTGAACCATTTCGAACCAAAATAACTTCACAACTCGTTGATATTATGTGATATGATGACTTGTAATAGAAAGTTTATGCATAATGCAGGCTAAATAGAACTCACATTTATAACAAACGATATAAAGGAAAAATCAAGATTTTCCTATGCGAATCCTTAGTATATTGCCCCCTGGAATTAATTGACCATCTTCAGGAAATTTCTCCCATTGAAAGTGATCAATTGAGGTTTTGTGAACTTGTTTGATGTAAAGTTCGTCGTTTTCGATTTTGACCATTGCGTAAACTCTTGGCACGATGTTTTTAATTGCCGGATCTTTGTCTAAGCATTTTGATAAATTGATGAAATTAAAATCAACTCTACCAATCGAATGAATTTGATTGGGTATTACAAACAAATCCATTAATCTACCGTTTACATCCACATGGAGTTTTACACTCTTTGAGGATGATTTTTTTTCATTATAGAATTGATTATTAAGATTCGAAATTAGCGTATTGTTTATGTAGGATATAATCTTCATATATTGCTCCATTCCCTCAAAATCAAAATAAAATGAATGGATTGCCTGTTCAATAATTTCCTGTAATTCGCAAATGGTTAATCCCTGAAACCATTGCAATTCAAAATTTCTGAAATGCCCGTTATGGTCACCGATTTCTGCAAGCCATGGTTTATCTGTAGAAAATAAAATTCGTTTTTGAATATAAAATGAATCAAACTCTATATAGTTTTTTGTATCACCCTGATCTTTCCTATTATAGAAATAATCTTTAGATATTAACGGTTGACGTCTAATTCCCAATTCTTCTTTATGATTTCCAATATGAAAGGTTATGGTAGAATCCAGATTTGTTATGAGAAGCTCATCCATGTATGTTTTGCCATCCAAAACAAAATCGAAGTCATCTCCACGCGTTGAAATTGCAAATTTCCCCTTTGTTCCAAGCCCGACTTTGAATGTGATTTGATTTCCGCTAAGGCAGATAAAACCAGTAAAATTCGAAATGGTTTGTGAAAAATGACTTATCGTACCTGAAGTACTTTTTACAATTGGCAGAGGAAATTGGACCATATGTTCACAGGGGCCAGTACCATCAAAATAATTCCCCATTAGAATGATCTGATCTTCGAGGAAGTATCGGGTATTAAATCGTTCTCCAAAACTGATGCTGTAAATATTGGGATTTTTATTTCGGTTCTTTTCAAAAATTATTTTATTAAATTTACCAATTATATTTAAATAAACATCGATTGGTCGTCCCGGGGTATTTAAATAGTTCAGTAAATGAGATAGGATCGTCAGCATCTGTGCACTACTCAGATTTTCTATTTCATCAGAATGTTGCAGACGATCAATTGGTATGATGCTTTTTTCAAATTTTACATGTAATTTCCCCCTCATCAAAACAACGTTAAAATGTTTGATGGTTAATTTTGTCGGTTTTTTAGGTACAGTTTTTCGATTAAACATAGATGAGATTCTATAAAATTATTCGATGAATATTCCAATTTGTCTAGCGTAAAGTATCATTATTCTATCAAATAAAAATTTGTTAATATTAATATTCATAATTTTACTTTTTTTACTAGATGACTACCCGATTTCTTCCACTATGGTATTGTGGTAATATTTAGCCTGATTAATTCATGCGATTCGTCGCGAGAGCACTTAACTCGCACATAATAGCTTGATTAGAGAAAATTTCACAATGAAAGTAAATTTTCATTCACTGAGATGTAAAATTGAGTTAATCGGCTTATTTGAGCAGAGATTAGGGCTCGCAGCAGAATACTGATGAATTATTCAGGTTAGCCCGGTTTTCTCACAACCTTTGTGGTGAGAAAGCTAAGATTTCCTATATTCAATGGGGTGACGTGGACGAGCAGGTGACAGTGTGTCGAGTTCTGCTGAACAGAATCGCAAGACAAGTTAAAACTTTGAATTTAGGTCATATACACTTTTGTAACACAAGTATTGTGAGAAATCCAGGTTAGGTATTATTTCACATGTTATTAGTCGTTCCCCGTTCCCCACTATACCGACAGCCATGAGATTTTCGACAGGTTTCTGTAAAATTGTTGCCTGAAATGAATAACGAATGTCGAAGAACCTACTGCTTGCAGTATATAATATCTTTTTTTTCAAGTTCAAGACCTGTAGAAGATTGAGGATTGAGGATTATCCAGCTAATCTATATTTTACCTTGATCAAGTAAATAATTATTAAATGACAGTGGCAGGATAAAGTCAGTTTATAAATGAATTTCAACAAGGAAAAATAATGGGCAAAAGTACCTCGGATCGAGTAAATAATCAGGCACGTATGTATAGTGAAGTCGTCTATGAAGTTGTAAAAAGTGCATTTACCACAGGATATCCAATCGATCGCAAGCTGGCTGCGTTTTTCAGGAAAAACAAAAAATTTGGTTCTTCCGATCGTCGATTTGTAAGTGAAACGGTATTTTCATTGTTTCGCTGGTGGGGTTGGTTAAGTAAATTGATCAAATCAGAATCAGTCTTATGGAACATTAAGGAATATAATGTTGCGACGAACCAGGGTTGGTTGAGTATTCTTCTAGCTGCAAATTTATTAGATAGAGATGCATTGCACCCAATTGCTGCCCGGTGGAAAAATTCCTTAAAGGATTTTCGAACATTTTCTAAGTATTTGGAAGTGCTAGGTGACAAAAACATTGAAGAAAAAGCACGGGGATTATGTGCAATCTTTAAGGTGCAAACGTTAACTGAGAGCGATCTTATACCAAAGTGGTTTGCGGACGAATGTTATATCCCTAAGGAAAATCTCTCCCTGCTAATTAACATGTATCAAAAACGACCGCCAATTTGGATCCGGGGACAATGTAAACAAATACTGGCTCTACGGGATGAATTAAAAAAGGAAGGGCTAACTGCGCGACGTTCTGAATATTTAGGTGATGCAATTATGATTGAACATCCCAATAAAAATCTATTTGAATTGGAGTCATTTAAGTCCGGTAAATTCGAAATTCAGGATTTTGCGTCTCAAATTATAGGTTATGTGTGCAACGCTCAACCCGGTCAACGATGGTGGGATATGTGTGCCGGGGCTGGAGGAAAAAGCTTACAACTTGCATCAATGATGCAAACAAAGGGTGTTGTTATTGCGACTGACATAAGATCATGGAAACTCGATGACCTGAAACGCCGAATGCGTCGCGCCAAATTTTCGAATATTTCAATTCGGGCATGGAATGGGAAAGGTATCCCGGGGCGATCTGCCAATTTTGATGGAGTACTTGCAGATGTTCCCTGTTCGTGTTCAGGAACGTGGCGTAGAAATCCAGATGCGCGTTGGACGATGAAACATGACGATATAAAAACATTATCGAAAACTCAATTTGAGATTTTAAATAAAGCTGCCAAAGGCGTGAATAAAGGTGGGATTTTGGTTTATGCCACCTGTTCAGTGTTTGATCGCGAAAACGAAAGTATAATTCAAAAGTTTCTTACTGATCGAGATGATTTCGAGTTGGATTCGTTTCCACATCCAATCTCAAAAGAGAACGTGAAGGGAATGGTGAGAATCTGGCCTCATGAAGCAAATTCGGATGCAGTGTTTGTGTGCAGGATGATTCGGAATTGAAATGTTAATATCGTCGTTGTCTGGAACTTGTCCAATTGCATAGATTTAGCATAAAAACTTAAGTGCGAGTTGTCGCTTTGCCAATTCTTCTATGTCCATTATGGGTTAGAATCAGTGACGTAAAGGATTTTACTTTTTAAAATATCCGAATAGTCATCACGGAATCAGGTTTTACTCACACACTGTTATTCCGTATTGCTAACCCGATTTTCTCACAAACTTAGTTGTGAGAAAGCTTAGCCTGGATTATTTATAAAGTTTTGTAATGAGAGTCATTAAATTACGTAATATCAATGAGTTATGAATATTATTTGCGTGCAGGAATAGTTAACTATTTCGAACCCGAAGAACTTTATAACTCGTTGATATTATGTGATATGACGATTCGTAATAGAAAGTTTATGAATTATCCAGGTTAGATTGCATATATTCAATGGTTGACGTAGGTGAGTGGATAACAGTGTGTCGAGTTCTGCTGAGCAGAATCGCGAGACAAGTTAAGACTTTGAAATTAGGTGATATTCGCTTTTGTAACAGAAGTTTTGTGAGAAATCTGGGTTAAAAGCGTTTTTGCATGAGACCTGTCATTTATGAGACTCCATTTTTCCGTCTAATAGCGATGTGAGATTATTCAACGCAGCCTGTTTAGGCATAAGACCTCGAATTTCCTTTAGCTGCTCAGCTTTTTGATCCCATTCGTTTAACATTTTTGCGAAGTATTTAGCTTTTTCATAAAGATAGTCAAGTTCTTTTTCAGTACTTTTCCTACCCGTGAATTTTTTGTAAATTAATGATTCGAACATATCTGTTTCATCTGAAAAATCCGTTTCAAAACTTCTTACTCGTCGTGTAAGGATATCGATGACTGCGCGATAAAAAATCAGTTTGGTTTTTCGCGTTGCATTATCACTATTATTTAGAGTATCAAATGGTGAAAAATCGATTCGAAATAACACGACTCTCTTATTATTCAAGTCAGCGCACACTGTAGACTGTCGTTCCAATTCTCTAATCATAGCAATTTCCCCAAAAAGTTCACCTGGTCTTATATAGCTAATAAGATTTTTAGACAGCTCATCAGTGTATACGGAAAGGAGTCCCTGAATGACAAAATAAATCCAATTATCGCATTCTCCCTTTCTAATGATAACGTCGCCAGGCGGGATATCGACTATTTCCGAATGAGTAAGAAGGTAATCTAACTGTTCTGGATTTTTACGAAGTATATTCTTAAAAAACGGAATGCTGTTGAGGATTGGAAAAATTATCCAGTCAGGAACGTCCTTAATACGTAATTTTTTGTTGTTTCGTGGCATTTGTAATTCCTGATTTTAATAAGTTACTTATTTTATCCCGCCAATTGATATAAAGTTTCAACTGTTTGTGTTATGGCAACAACCTTACCCAAATCAAATTTACATGCCAGTGTTTTCTAATTATATCATACAACGCCATATTCCAGATAAAAACATATTTTTCTAAGTTTTTAGCATTCTGCTGAGATCATTGGGCGACGAATTATGATAAAGATCAAGCTTCGTGACAAAGGATGATTGCAGTTCGGGTTGGAATGTAGACGGAGAAAAAGTGCTTTGATGTATCACTACTATTTTCGCATTCTTGTGTATGATAAAGCTGATCCGTGTCTAATCGTCCATGCCCATTAAAAACCTTAGCATCGCTGTCCAGAAGTAGTTTATACGTACCCGAATTCGCGTAGATTGGTAAATGATTAAATGACTGGCTGGGATTAAAATTGAAGATAAAGATGAGTTGTGCACGTTTAAAACAGATTAATTTATCAGAGGATTTATGGCAGATTAATTGCCCTTGATCTTCAGCATCAAGAAGATCACATGCGGTGGCTATTTTTATTATTTCTTTATCAAATTCGGCCAGATGACTGTAAATCAGATCAGGATCATCACGAAGACGCCACTGGCGTCTCGCATGATGAAATGACCAATTATTTCCTTCTCTTGGGAAATCAATCCATTCCGGATGACCGAATTCATTTCCCATAAAATTTAAGTAACCTTCACCACCAATGGCCAACGTGATCAGTCGAATCATCTTATGTAGGGCAACGCCTCTGTCAACTGTGATTCTGTCACTATCACGGTGCATATGGTGATACATGTCCTCACCAATCAAGCGAAAAATTAGTGTCTGATCACCAACCAAGGCTTGATCATGGGATTCTGCATAACTAATGGTTTTTTCGTTATGACGTCTGTTGGTTAATTCATGCCAGAGTTCACCTAAATTCCAGTCTTCGTCTTTGACATGTTTAATGGTTTTTATCCAATAATCGGGTATGCCCATTCCCAGGCGATAATCAAATCCTATGCCGCCTTTAACGATCGCTGATCCAAGACCAGGCATACCGCTCATGTCTTCGGCGATTGTCAGCGCATCAGGTCGGATCGTGTGGATCAACTTATTAGCCAAAGTTAGATATGCCAAAGCATCACTGTCAACTGAACCATCGAAATAATCATCGTAGGTAGTAAATGCTTTACCCAGACCATGATGGGTGTACACCATACTTGTGATACCATCAAATCGAAATCCGTCAAAATGAAATTCATCCAGCCAATAGCGGCAGTTTGACAGCAAAAAATGAATCACCTCACTTTTGTTATAGTCAAAACATCGTGAGTCCCACGCGTCATGGTAACCTCGAGTTCCGGTATGAAAGTAAAGGTGATCAGTACCGTCAAAGAAGCTTAATCCCTCAACTTCATTACGAACAACATGAGAATGGATCAAGTCCATGATCACCGCAATGCCATGCCCATGTGCGGCATCGATAAGTTCTTTTAATTCCTCTGGAGTACCGAATCGTGAAGATGCCGCAAAAAAATTAGATACATGATAGCCAAACGATGCGTAATAAGGATGTTCTTGAATGGCCATTAATTGAATGGTATTGTAGCCACAATCAACAATTCTGGGGAGAATGTGATTTTTGAAGTCAGTGTAGGTCGCAACCTTCCCGTCATCGAGGGCCATGCCAATATGCGCCTCGTATATAATGGGAGGTTTATCTAAACGTTTAAACGTAGCGTTCATCCATGTGAATTTTTTAGGTGGGTGCCATACTTGAGCATTAAAAATTTTAGTGTGTTCATCTTGTACTGCTCGTCGTGCATAGGCAGGGATACGTTGGCCATTTCCCCCAATCCAGTGAATACTGAGACGGTATAAATCCAGATGATGCAAGGTTTCTAACGGCAATCTCAGTTCCCAAATTCCATGGTCATGAATGCGATGCAGCTCAAATTTTTCATCATCATGCCAATTGGAAAAGTTTCCGACCAGAAATAGGCGAGTCGCGTTTGGAGCCCACTCCCTGAAAATCCATTCATTTTCATCATGATGAAGGCCAAAGTATTCATGGCCGGACGCGAAATTTTCAAGACTTTCATTCTCCTTGCAGATTTGATTTAGACGTGATTTGACTAAGGATATTCGGCGTTTAATTTGGTCAAGATAAGGTTCAAGATATGGATCATCTTTTACCATTGGGGGGACAGATTTATTGCCAGTTTTGGACATGTTAATAATTTCTTCAATTTGGTTGCTTTTTAAATTGCAGACATGGTTTTTTAAATTCACATTGAAGCCCTTATTAGAGCGATAATAAACACACGAGATTCTGTTATCGCAGCAATTATGGGTGAACGTTTCTCAGATATTGAATTTGATAAAGTCACATAACAATTCGTATAATTCCGGGAATCTTGGATAAAGCAATATATATGTCGAAGCGCTCGTGAGAGTTCATCCATAATTACTTCTGTTATCGAATCCTAAATGACAGAGGCCAGAGAAAAAATCATATCATCACTCCCTTCAAATCGAATACCTAATTGGGAGATTTTATATCGATATCCTGGTAGCCTGCTAATCATTGAACATTCAATTTACATTGCGAATCAATTTTTTCACCCCACCGTGCATTTTCAATTCTGAATTTGCCAATATTAAAATCACAAACAACAAAGGAATTAATACAATAAATAAGTCTGAGTATCTAACCTGGATTATTCATAAGATTTTGTGATGAGAGTTATTAGATTGCGTGAAATCAATCGGGAATCTAACAGACTGCTATAAATAGTTTTTGGCATGGAAAATATAATAAATGTGACAAATATGGCAAATGTGACAAATATGACAAATATGACAAATGTGAAACTTGACAATTAAAAATAAGATGACATAATCAATTTCTATCTTAACGATGATATCTTACAAACGTTAAATTCAATATTGTTTTAGCCTGATTAATTCATGCGATTCGTCGCGAGAGCACTTAACTCGCTCATAATAAATTGATTAGAGAAAATTTCACAACGAAAGTGAATTTTCATTCACTGAGATGTAAAATTGAGTTAATCGGCTTATTTGAGCAGAGGTTAGGGCTCGCAGCAGAATACTGATGAATTGTTCAGGTTAGTTTGTGAAACCAATTTAAGCAGGTGTCTACACCTCAAACTTTTGGTGTGTTCGCTGTAAACTTTTGTCGCTAATAATAATAGTGTCAATGAATTGTTATTTGTTTAAAGCATTTAGAAATAAATAAGTTGTGTATTTTATTTATAATTAGGCATTGTAATTGCTTATATTCTAAATCAAAAATTATTGTCTGTGTGTATCGTATTTATTAACATAAACATTTACAAATAACACAAATGCCGATTATGCCTTCTAAGATACATTTTATCGCCGGGCTTCCCCGCGCCGGGTCGACGCTCTTATCAGCCATTCTCCGACAGAACCCACGATTCCATGCCGAGATGAGCAGTCCGGTGTCTGCGCTGTTCGACGCGGCATTAGGGACCATGAGTTCCGATAGCGAGTATTCCGTTTTCTTTTCCGAAGAAAAACGCCGGGCCATTCTTCACGGTCTATTCCAAGCATACTACGGAGATATGGACGATGTCGACGTCGTCTTCGATACCAGCCGCGGTTGGTGCACCAAGATTTCTGCATTGAAAGAGCTATTTCCCAATGCAAAATTCGTCTGCTGCGTTCGCAGCCTGGCCTGGATTATGGATAGTTTCGAACGCATGATCAAAAAAAACGCGTTTAATCATTCCCGTTTATTCAATAATCCGTCCGAACGGGGCACTGTCTATTCACGCTGTGAAACATTGGCGAAGGGAGATAGAATCGTTGGTTATGCCTATAATGCATTAAAGGAAGCGTTTCACTGCGCGCACGCAAAATCATTGCTGCTCATTGACTATGAACTGTTGACAGCAATGCCCTTGAAAACGATGCAGCTTATTTATCAGTTCCTTGAAGAAGATTATTACGATCACGATTTTGATAATGTGTCGTATAAGGCGTCGGCATTTGACGAATGGATTGGATTAAAAGGGCTTCATCAAATATCAGGCAAGGTCAAATTCAGAAAACGCAATACCATTTTACCACCGGATGTATTTCAGGAATTCGATAAATTAACCTTTTGGTTGAATGGTGCGAACAGTGAAGCCAATGTGATAAAACTTCAACCCGGAGGAGAATCTCAAACCTGAACAGATTGACCACGTTTGCATATAATTGTTTGTCATCAGGTAGTAACATACTAACGGGTATGGAATAACCTGAATCCGTGAAGGTTTTCTTTGAATGTAGTTGCGAGGCAGTAAGTATTTAGCTGTAGTGACTACTGCAACTGCTTGCTAACGAAGCAAATACGATTAAAGAAAGCCTCCGCGAAGTGGCGACATATTGCTAATTTGTAAAATACCTAATAGTTATTTCGTCTTGAACCTACCGTCACGGATTCAGGAATAAGCTACCCTGCGCAAGCAATGGGGCGTTTTTAGAAAATTAATAACTTGATAGTATCGGAATTTGTATTTTAAGTCGTTGTTATTGCCCCAAAAGTGTATGTTCAGTGAAACCATTATCTTAGAGGAGCGTGCGTTTGTAGTCCCGTCTTCAGGCGGAAGTTTTAACGACGCTTTAGCGAGTGCGTGCTACTATTGACTCGCTAAAGCTCATCTGAAACTTCCGCCTGAAGGCGGGACTACAAACCTTACCCTGTCCGGGTTTTGCGTTGATTTGATTGTATAAGTACTTGTATTTTAAGTTACTATTGATGTGAGACAAAAGCCCCGGCGCAGCCGGTTAAGTTTTTTATTTCCGTAAATTAGCGACAATCCTCGGTTGGTGGACAGGATTGCGGCGAATTTAATTCACCTAAATTGAATAAACATAACTGTGGGGATTAGAGGAGTCTGAGTATGAATGACGATCGTAAAAATAGTATACTGAATAAATTCTCGCGGCCTGCGGAAGAACCGCTGGGGTTACCATCAATCAACCCTTTTTTACATACAGGTCGATTTAAATCGTGTGTAAAGGCCGTTGTCAACTATTTGGAGCCCCTTTGGAATAAGGGCCTGAGATCTCTGCGCCGTTTTGTACGCCGCCTGCTGAAGCCGTTCAAGAATCAGGCCGACATTTTACGCATGATCTCCGGAGCATCCGCAAAAATGCTGTTCATTGCCTGTTTATACTGTAGCACAGGCGCTGACGCAATCTCGGAAAATAAATGGATGATGCAGCAACTGGAAGGATTGATGCAGGTCGATTCAGTTGTCCATCGTCAGGAGCTGGTTGTTTTCGATCCATGCGTTGCTGAACTTCCGTTATTAACACGGAGCTTCAACCGTAACGTAAATTACCTCGTCCTCGACGGAGCCGTCGACGGCATCGACCAGATTCGCAGCGCACTTGAGAATTGCCGCTATCCAATTGATGCATTGCATATCATCGCCCATGGAGATCCCGGGCAGATTCGGCTTGGCAGCACAACATTGACAAACGATAACCTGGACTACTATACCGACGCATTGAAGAATATTTCCGATCGCCTTGTCGGAAATAAAGATGTTCTTCTTTACAGTTGTCGAACCGGTGACGGTGACGTCGGTCAGCAGTTCGTTTCAAAATTAAGCACCATTACCGGAGCCGACGTCGCCGCCTCCAACGATTTGACCGGCTCTGCAATGATGGACGGTGACTGGGACCTTGAAGTGGTTTCCGGAACCATTGAAACACCCACGCCGTTTATCGAGGAAGCGCTCAAGAATTACAATGCGGTGTTACACACGGCCACCGTTTCAAGTCTGGCCGAATTGACTACCGCGATCGCGACAGCGGTGGCCGACGGTAGCGACGATACTATTACATTGAGCACCGAAATTGAACTAAGCGGTACCGAGGTGGACATTAATGTCACCGATGGCAAGACGCTGACGATTGTCGGCGGCAGTAACGCCATCGATGGCAATTACCTCAGCCGGGTCCTTAATGTGTCCGGCGGCAATGTGGCATTATCAAATCTCACCGTCAAACATGGTCTTCTGTCTGGTACCGGTGGTGCTTCCGGAAATGCGAGTAACGCCAACGGTCAGGCGGGCGGAAATGCGCTTGGCGCCGGTATTCGCATCCAGGCGGGCAGCTTGACAATTTCCAATTCAACCGTGACGGAGAACTATGCTGCGGGCGGCGGCGGCGGTGGCGCTACCGGCGGTTCTGGTATTGGCTATGGTGGTGGTGGCGGTGGCGGTATTATGAGCATCGGTGGCGGAAATGGTGGAGCTGGGTATAATTCGACAGGGATCGCCGGTGGTAGCGGATCCGGTGGTCGTGGCGGAGCGTCATTTAACGCCGGACCGGCTGCCTTCACCGGGAAAGGCGGTGGCACTACCGGAGGTGCTGGAGGTGATTCTTTTGCTGGCTCCGGTACCGGTGGCAACGGTGGAACCGCCGGCGCAAATGTGATTGGCGGCGGTGGCGGCGGCGGTGGCGGTTACGGTACTGGTGCAGTTATGGCTGGTGACGGGGGTGACGCGGTCGGTGGTATCTATATTGCAACTGGCGCTACGGTCACGTTGTCCGACTCAACGATTTCGAGTAATTATGGCGCCGGCGGTGGTGGCGGTTCGACGCGCTCAGGATCAGCCGGTGATGGCGGCTATGGAACGGGCGGTGTTTTTATTGATGGAATATTAAACTATAATTCCAACACCGTGTCGTTTCCCGACTGTAGCGGCGGCGGCGGCAGCGGTGGCGTTAACTTTGGGGACATGGGAACCGACGGAGCCGATGGTACCTCGACTAATTTCCTCCGGGCAGGTGCATCCGGAGCTATCAATACGACTCCGACCATCGTTTCAGCCGCGTACGACCCCGGCAGCGGTGACTTGGTCGTCACCGGTTTTAATTTCGTCAGTAACATCGGAGCCGATAATGACGTGGACGTGTCACGCTTAACGATTACGGGCGATGGAGGCAGCACCCATACATTGACCGGTACCGATGTTGAAATTACCTCCAATTTTTCGTTTACAATAACTTTGACTGGTGGAGACAAAACAAGTGTTGATGCGTTACTGAACAAGAATGGTACCAGTTCTACCGATACCACAACATACAACTTAGCGGCCGCGGAAGACTGGCTGACCGGTGAAGAGGAGAGGGTGGATATTGCCGACACCACCGGTAACGGTATTACGGTGTCGGGTGGCAGTTCTGTTCTCCTGGGCAATTTTAATACCTTATCCAGCTCAGGAAACACGATAACTTCAACTGACTTTAGAGCTGTCGGTTTTACAACGGGGACCAGTGGCACAATTATCACGTCAATCGATATGTACGTCCAGAGTGTTACGAACCAGGCGTCTGTGAAAATTGTAAACGATAGTGGCGGCGATCCTGGCAGTGTCGTCGCGGGAACATTTTCCGGAACGGGAACGGGAGTGCTCGAAGAACTCACCTTCACGAATTCAGGTGTCACGCTTTCTGCAACTACAACGTATTGGCTCGTTTATTCGACCACGGGTACCAGCATAAAATGGCGAAAAGGCAGCCCTGCCAATGAACCGTCCGGCAGTTTCACTTTTGTGTCATACAAACGAACGACGAATGGTGGAACCTCCTGGTCTACTTCAGCCGGGTCTAATAACGGATTTCAAATTAACGGCACAGTCGCACCGTCAACCCCTCCTGAAATGGCTGTGTCTGGCAACAGCACATCGATTACGGACGGGGATACCACTCCGTCAACAGGGGATGACACCGATTTCGGCAGTGTGAGTGTGGCTTCCGGCACCAATGCGAATACCTTTACCATCACTAACAGCGGCACAGCTGCCCTCAATCTCACCGATTCCACACGCGTGACGATTGGCGGCACCCATGCCTCGGACTTCAGCCTGACGACCGATGCCACGACCCCGGTCGCCAGCGGCGGAACGACGACTTTCACCATCACCTTCGATCCGTCCGCGACCGGTACCCGCTCGGCCACCGTCACTATCGCCAATAACGATGCGGATGAAAATCCGTATAATTTTAATATCCAGGGAACCGGTTTGGCGGCGTCCGGAGTAACCCTGTCGGCAGGCGACATCGTTTTTGTCGGTTATTCTTCTGATGGTGGTACTGACGAATTCGCAGTGATGCCGCTGGTCGATCTGACAGCGGGTGATACGATTTTTTTCACCGATCGTGGATGGGACGGCAGCAGCGCGTTTCTGGCAGAAGCATCTGCCTCTTCGTTCACAATCACGTACACGGTGCCCGGTGGCGGGGTGTCAGCCGGGAAGGTGTTGGATGATGAAGACTTGGGGACTGATATTTCGCCTCTGAGTTTTGGGATTCTGTCCACAGCCGGCGATCAGGTTCTAATTTATCAGACTGTGGATAACAATGCGACTAGTACGCCGACGCTGATCTACGGATTGAACATGAACTTGGACACGGGCGTCAATTCCTTTGGCTGGAATACTGGAACACCGCCTGATAATACGACATCGGAGTCTGCTTTACCACCGGGTGGTACGGCTGTAGAGGTGGCTGGCGGGACCGGAAATGCCTTTGGTTTTGCTTTCGTCAATGGTATCGAAGTCGACAATATAAAGTACACCGGTCCCGAAACTGCCACGGATAAAGATGGCTGGCTGGCCCGTGTTAACAATCCCGCCAACTGGCTAAGGGATAACACGAGCGCGATTGATGTTAGCAGTAATCAATTTCCGCATAGCAGTCCAGGCAGCGGCATGTTTTCTGTTAGCAGTGCCCCTGAAATGGACGTCTCGGGTAACAGTATGTCGATCACAGATGGTGATACTACGCCTGCAACAGGTGATGATACCGATTTTGGCAGCCTTAATGTGGCTGGCGTCACCAATGCAAATATCTTTACTATCACCAACAGCGGCACGGCTGCACTCACCCTCACCGATTCAACGCGCGTGACGATTGGCGGCACGCACGCATCGGACTTCAGCCTGACGACCGATGCCACCACCCCCGTCGCCAGCGGCGGTGGCACGACGACGTTTACCATTACGTTCGATCCATCAGCGACCGGTTTGCGTACGGCGACGGTCAACATCGCCAATAACGATGCCAATGAAAATCCGTATAATTTTAACATCCAGGGGACTGGAATAACAGTGCCATCAGTTTTACAAATTCATCGACAAGCCCCGATATTTTCCATAACCGCGGCAGATAGCGTTACATTTCGTGTCACCTTCAGTGAAGGAGTACAAAACGTCGATACAAGTGATTTCAGCCTTGCCGAAACCCTGGCAGGAACCAGCAGCATCACCGGGGTCACTCCGGTGAGCACGAGCGTTTATGATGTAGCTGTTGACATCCCCGATGATACGGATGGTACAATCGGATTGGATATTAAAGGCGTTGGTGGAACCGGTGGTTCGAATGACATTATCAATATCGTCGAGGTCGAAGACCAGACTCAGACTATGAAAAATGATTCAAGTACCGGTGAAATTGTACAATCATTTCTGGCTAATAACTCAGGAAACCTAAGCCGGTTTGTTTTTTCCATTCATTCAACATCAACATATAATGGCTCGGCGACGATGGAATTGCGAGATGGAGATGGATTAGGGGCAGCAATTATGGGCGAACTGGAATTCTGACAAAAAATTGTGATATTTATAGAATTCCATTGATTTGATTGTAATTCTCACAGGAAATTTGAAAGGATGAATGAAAGATTATTGCGATTCGTTAATTTTGCCGATGCAAT
>JAJFLO010000275.1 GCA_021772675.1 Verrucomicrobiota bacterium
GTCATATGTCAATGCAGATATGGATTCAATCGAGCGTTTGGCTCGACAACTGACTGAATACAAAACTGACATAGAAGGATTACACAAAGTTGTGCATGAACGTTTAGAAGAACTCAACAAAGACGGGAAGTGGGCAGATGATAAATATCAGAGATTTGTTGACTCCCACATGACAAGCCTGGATGATGGGCTGAGCTCAGTATACAAGAGTATTGACAGCCATTATGACTATATTATTGACTATTATGAGAAACTAAAGCACTATCAAGAAAGTTGGTAGTGAAACGAAGTTTGAGATTAAGCAATCCCAACTTTTACCTATTAGTTGGTATTGGTTTTGATGTTTACGCCCAGACGAGCCACATCCATGTCCTCATATTTCATGCCGGCAACTAGATCGTCTAGCTTCGCCTGATACTCTTTTTTTATCGCGAAAAATGGATTCGCCTCACGGCTAAATTTGGAAGAGTAGAAAGAGCCTATGGAATCAGCCATGCGCTCGATTTGGAGTTTCTCGGATACGCCGAAGTTTTTCCTGTAGTCAGCGAGCCAGTTAGCTCTTCCGTTGAAATGTTCCCTTAAACAAGACATTAAGCCTATATGTTTCCGAGCCAAATTCCTAACAAATTTGAATAACACTTCAATTCGTTCGGCAGTATTCATTTCCAAATACTTTACAATGAAATTCGACGAATCATTTTTCTCTTGATCTCGGTAGTTGATAGCACCGGACCAAACGTAACCAACTTTGTTCAAAATGTCGTTAACCAGAGCGTCTCCAAGTCGTGTTAGGCACAAGCGGTCCGGCGCATCTCGATTCAGCTTGTCAGGTCTGACATCCGAGTGGGTAAATTCCACTGCACCTGGTTCGTGATCCTTACTCGTCATAATTTTTTCGAGCGCACGGGAAATTCTATACTCACTGAATCCGAGTGACTCCATTGATAACAGTACGTCAGAGTACCTCGGGTACACAGGCCGTTCCAGCGACCCTTCCGCCATTTCGGTCATATTATTTATACATGTCATCAACAAATGCTCAGGATACGCGAGTTTATCGAAGGAGGGATGCATAGGTATAGCGATCTTCGGATTCAAAATGTCATAGATCCTTATATTGTGATCCTCTCCGTATTTTCGTAGCCAAAGGTAAAATAGCGTTTGCAAATGCCTCTCCATATTTTCGAATTTGTATAGGATGGCATCATGTTTGACTAATTTGTTCTTAATTAATCGATCAATGTATGTAGCAAAGTGCGAGTACACTAAGAGAACCGTGCGTATGCTATTGTTCGAAATCGAACTGATTCTATTATCATCCAACTCGTGCATTATCGATTCATACAATTCATCAAGATCGGAGGTGTCTAGGTCGCTAAGTTTATTTATTTTTTGTCCGTGTAACTTTAGGTAACGGCTATTTATATAATCATGGCGTTTTTTGAGGATCTCAATCGTCCGTTCATCCCCAAGTTCAGGTAGTGACATCGCCTCACAAGTTCCTCGACCAACGTGATTGATCTGTGCTCTAAAATTTCCAAAAGAATTTATACGGGTTACGTCACCACGAATATTCTCTCGCCGAATAGAAATTACATTCGTGCAACAGCTACCAGTTGCGTTCTGAAAATCTGTAATTACATCTGCCAGATCAGGTTGGTTTTGTTTGGCGACTCGATCGACATTATCATATATAATTATTAGCTTCTTCAAGTTGTTAATATATAAAAATGCTCCGGTAAGTACCGGTACGGACAATACTTCAAACACCCGTTCATAATAACTGGCATATTCATCTTGCTCTTCATTTAGCCAATCAACTAATCGGGCACAACGCTCTCGACGCGGAATGCTTGGTGAAATATTCGCTGAGCGTAGGGCTTGGTCGGAGAGTTTAACTAACCCAGATTTGAGGGACTTCTTAAACAAGAACGGTTCATTCTTGTCTTCATCACCCGAAAGTGACCAGGCAAGAAGAACTAATCGAGAATCAAACGTGGGAAATAATTCATACAGAAGAATTTCAGCGAAAGCTTTTTTCATGTCTGAAGGGGGATCATCCGACCTATGTATTCTGTCAAGCAAGCCCCCGACAAAATAGTCTTTGAGGTTTATATTATTTAACCCAATTCCACTGTATCGTGGAGTTTCTCTTAGCAATTTTCTCACGTAACACAGGATGGAAGTCTTTCCAGATCCGGGCCATCCGCAAAGACAAATCATTGATTTTGCTTTGATCATAAAGTCGAGCAACGATGCCTCGTAACCTTCCTCTCCATATGGAACGTATAGATGATTACCGAACAAATCTTCATTCAGGTCAATAGATCCGAGACCCTCTACAAGAATTTCTGTTGTAGGATCAGTGTCGACAGCGTAACCCATGATAGCTTTATGGCAATCTACATATTCTTCAAAATGGTCTACGGGAAAAATTGTCCCCATTTACGCACCCTCCTTTTCGGCATGTGACTCTGTTTCATTCAATATTTTGTCCAAGCGATATAATGCTGCGGTTCTTTCATTATCATATTTCCCAAAAATTCGATTGCCCGCGTCATTCTTGTATAAAGATAATTGTGTGTAAATGGATGCACTAGAACTAATGGCATCAATTTGAGCGGCTTTTTTCATGTGCTTCGCCTGCTCTAAATTCGCCTCTGCTGCTTTACTCAGTTCCTTCCTTGCCAATTCAAGTTCATTTCGTTGTAGTTCCAGTTCTGCACGTTGCAGAACTAAGCTGTAGACGATGGCATAAAAAGCCAATCCCGAGAACGCGACGTTCAGTCCACCAAACATATCACCAAAGGTTCCCATATTTTCCGGCCCGAATTTCTGCCAGACTATCATTCCGAATACTGTTTGAAGTCCGAGGATTATAAAAACGGCTACAAAAATTTTCAGAGAAAGCGATCTACGAAATTTGTTCACTACCGTGTGCATAAGAGAATTATGGTTATAAATAAAATCATTCTTTCATACGAAAAGCCAACTTTTGGATAAACATTGGCATCAGGAAATCACCCACAAATTAATGTCAACGTAGAGAAAAATAAACGACATTAGGACATTTACAAACTGTCATTTCCAATTCCGGAATGCCAACTAATGGCAAAGTTTATCTCTGTGTTTCCCGTGTTACAATTTCAAATTGTAAATTTCCTGAACATTTTTTTCCTGAGTACATAAATACGCGAGGGCTTGTTTTTTGGTGCTATTGCCAAATGCTACCATTAGAAGCGGAATATTGATGCCTCGCTTATACTGCCAATAACCCCATGTTTTTCGAAGCGTATGAGAACCGTAATTACCAGACAATCCATCTGCACTGCACCAATGTTTAACCATTCTGGTCGCAGTAGACACTTTGTGCACACCACCTTTCTTAGAATAGAACAAAAACCCTTTGTTATCCCTGATATTCAAATTGTCATCGTGGTTAATGAAATACTCAATCTCTCTTATAGAGGACTTATTTAATGTTACTCTTCTGTATTTATCTATTTTCGATTGTTCAATTTCAAGTGTATCGCCTGCGACCACACCCTGAACCTGAGAATGCGTGATCGACAGTAATTCTTTTGCTCGATAGGCAGTATTGATACCAAGCGTAAACAAACAGCGGTCACGAGGATTGAGTAACTTTTTGATTTTCCTAATAGCTTTTTTAGTTCGAATCGTTTCGACTTTTATGCAGTCGCCTTTTTTTGGGGTGGTTTGGATCCTTGATGTGCATAGAATTAGACTTTTTTTGCTGAGTTGAATGTTACGATCAATGTAACTTAGCATTTTCAAAAACAAAGCCCTATGTTTTTTTAGCTAAAACAGTTGTTACCAATCGTGCGAAGGTTATTCTATTATACCAACTTTTATCTAAAAGTTGGTATAAGGGGAGATGGATAAGAAATTCCTCGTGGAAACCCGGGATTTACGGGGTATATTCTAAACGTCATGTGATAAAGGTGATCGCTTTTACTGTAGGCAGAATGGTGTATGGAGCGGAAGTACTCCTGAAATTCAAGGAGATGAGGTCAAATATAAGACTTGACCCCAATTCATCCAAGAAAACTTAAAATTAGAGGTCCAGCCCTATCAAGCCTAGCTGCTTGTCAAGTTTCCGCCAAAGTTGCTCAGGTACATTAATAATGAGTGATAGGCTAAAACATTTTGAGTAGTCTAATTTGTAATGATATCATAAAATAATAAAACCCTGTTCTTACTTGTCAATTCAAATACGCCAATTAAATCTGATCCTGTTACGTTACAAAACGCGATATGGGAGTGATATCATAAAATTATATAATAACTTGTTGGGCACATAGAATTCAGAATTAATACAAGGCGAAATAAGTATGAAGTGGAATGGGAAAATTGACGATCTTCAGCATCGTGTCAATTGCGCACATATTTGTGGTGAGTGGTCCGACGACGGCAAAGGGAAGCACATATTTCGCGGTGAGAATAGCGGAATCCTTAACTGGTGGCCTAAGACCGGGACGGTTCAGCTTCAAGGGCCTCAGGAAGCGAAAGACAAACTCGAAACGGCACTAGAGGTACAAATACCCGACGCACTCCAACAAGGTACTTCTGAAGCACCTACAGCTGAATTTGTTTCCGCCCGGAAACAGATATTCATTGTCCACGGACATGATGCAACGGCAAGAGATCAATTGGAGTTGGCTTTGCGGAGGCTGGGGCTTGAACCTTTTATTCTGATGAATACTTCAGGAGGAGGCAAGACAATTATAGAGGCTCTTGAGGGGCAAATTGGAAGAGATCACACTTCAGATTTCGGAATAGTTTTAATGACTCCAGATGATTTTGGCTACTCTAAGGACGACGGTGAGACGAAGGCAGAACCTCGAACTAGACAAAATGTCGTACTCGAAGCGGGAATGTTACTTGCATCGTTAACTCGAAAAAGAATGGCGATTCTAGTGAAGGGGCACCTCGAAATGCCTTCCGACCTTCAAGGTATAATACATTTAGGTTTTAATGACCATATTAGGGAAATAGTTCCTAAATTATGCCAAAGGCTAAAAGAATTTGGTTTTGATCTCAATCCAAGCCAAATCGCAACTGCATCGCAATGATCGGCCCAACAATTTAGTTCAGCTATCGCTGGACCGCCGCCGCTCGTACCTCGCTCCGGCAGTCCAGGGACATTAGTGGTCGGCGAAGGCTAAAATTATCTAAGGCAGTATGTTATGATTTATAATTCTATTATATTATTGCTCGTTGGTTTTGTTTTTTGTTGATAAATTGATTTTTGCCCAGTAAAGTGTTTAAATGAATTACGAGATCTTACGACTTTTTATTTGGGTGAAACGAGTATGAAACGAGGTCGAATTCGACAAGTAGAAAAATGTCGTATTCATTTAACACATCCGCCTTCGTCCCGCACGCGGGACTTCGGCGGGACACGTCGCTGTCAGGAACGACGTTTTCTTTTACAGTTTCAAAATGATCGCCGAAACTTTGTAAAGCGATTAAAAGAAGGGACTGAAAAATATGGCGCTGACGTTCTGGATTTTGTGGTTACCAGCAATCATGTCCACTTACTTTTGTGGGCAAATAGTGGTTCGATAATATCTGAGGTGATGCAGTATATTCAGGGTACAACGGGGCGAGACTTCAATCGCCGAAAGAATCGCGAAGGCGCATTTTGGAGTGGGCGTTATCACCCAACGTTAATTCAAAACGGAGCGCATCTCACACGCTGCCTCTTTTATATCGCGTTGAATATGGTTCGCGCCAAGGTGGTTGTACATCCGAGTGAGTGGGAATGTTGCGGTTATCACGAAATTGCTGGGGAAAATAACAAGCATTCCGTGGTAAATCTAAACCGTTTGCTCTAGTGTATCGATTTTTCTGGCACCATAGAGCAGTTTCACAAATGGTATCAGGAAACCCTTGTCGAGCAGATTGAAACTAAGTATCTGTCACGCGAATCGATGTGGACCGAATGCGCTGCAGTCGGAGACCACGATTGGATCGGCGATATGGCGAAACGGATAGCAGTTGGAAAGGTGAAAATTATCAAGATGTCACAGTCTGGCGACGATTCCCTGTCTGACACCGTTGCAAGCTACGGATTACAAATGTCGAATCGTGCACGATCTGGATTCATCCGTGATCTGACGATCTAAATCAATTTCATAGCGATAATCAGTGATTCTTTACCTGGAATTTATAAAAAAGTATTATTAACCTATTTATAATGAATTAGTTAACCTTCGCCGACCACTATTATGATTGGTGATAGGGGGAACCCAGGGACGACTGAATATAACATTATTAGGCATCAAAGGAAGAGCATTAGAGGCCATTTCTGGCGACTAAATGCGGCCCAGAGCAAGTTAAACCGGGGGCAATTCCAAGGGCTTTTTTGGGTGTGAAATAAAATGTAGGGACATTTGTCCATTCTAATCGATAACACTGACATCCATTGTCGAGTGTGGTCATTGTTTGACTTATGTCACCCAAACACTAATTTCTAGCATGAAATTCAACATTAAATTACTCAGGTCACTATTATTATGTTACTCTTTCCTGACCATCATTCCATTCATTGCTCAAGGGGTGGGTCCGAACTCTGTCCAGATTCCAGTTCGACTGGAAAAAGGGTGGAATTTATTCTCTCTCCCAGTCAGTCCACCAAATTTTGATAAAAATGACTTTTTCCAAGGTGTATCCGCAGGGAGTTTATGGACATTTGAGAATAATAGCCTCCGGCCCTCTGATACCATAAAAGCCGGAAAGGCATACTGGATATATCTACATTCTGAATTTGAAACTGACTTTTCCGTACGCACTGATACGCTTTCTACAGATTCCCTTGATGTCCTTAAAGTCGGGTGGAATCTCTCTGGGCCTCTATCACCCACGGAGCTACCACTTTCTGCTAAAAATGCTTGGTATTATAGGGATGGAATTTTTCATACAACAAATGATATACTTACCCCCGGCGTTGGGTATTGGATTCATTCAAGCAAAGATTCTGAAAGAATTTCAGGCAACCTTATCTTGGATTCTGATAACGATGGCCTCCCTGACTTTTGGGAGTCTTTGTGGAAGTTAAATCCTCATGATCCGAGTGATGTCAGTTTCGACGGAGATGAAGATGGCCTCAGTGCCCGATCGGAGTATTTGTCTGGAACGAGGCCTGACAGGGTAGATTCAGACGGTGATAATTATAGGGATTTAGAGGAATTGGCCTTCGGGTTTGATGCGTCAGACAAACTCCGGTATCCCGTGACATCTTTCGTAATATCTCCCGATAATGGCGAACAGAACGTCACATTAGGTCGCCAGACCATCGTCACCTTTAGCAAACCCCTTTCGGCAGCAACTTCGGTAACAGATGATGACATTCATGTTCTGTGCGATGGGAAGACAATTCCCATGGAGCTTCTTGTTTCTCCTGACCGGCGGCGTGTCTCCATTCACTATACCAATGACTTACCGGCAAACCGTCGCGTCCGAATAGTTGTGGACGGGGATGGGCTGATTGATGAAAAAAATCACCCCGTAGACGGCAATCATGACGGAACGTCTGGTGGAATCGGCCACTTTTATTTTGATACGATTGGCTTTGATCCTGTGGCCCCGGTTTTTGATACATTTCCAGAAATAACCGGTCAGATGGCCGGATATCTCCAGGGGGATTTCAGAGTTAATGAACGAGGCAGTGCTAATTACAAAATCCCCTTGACTCTGCCTCCAGGAACTAACGGCATTGCGCCGAAACTCTCCCTATCTTACGACAGTCGCAGTGGAAATGGCCCATTGGGAATGGGTTGGTCATTACAAGGACTTTCCATGATTGCGCGTTGTGCAACCACACAAGCACAGGATGGCTTCATTGATGGTGTTGACTTTGATGACAACGATAAGTTTTGTCTTGATGGTCAACGTTTACTGGCTTCCAAAGGTATCTACGGCAAAGACGGAACTGAGTATCGGACTGAAAACGAGAGTTTTACCAAAGTGATCTCGTATGGTCATGTTGCTTCTGGGCCGGCATCATTCAGGACGTGGACGAAAGATGGTCTAATCTATGAATATGGGATGACTGGAGATTCTCAGATCGAGGCACAGGGTAGGGCGGATATGTTGTCCTGGAGGGTAAACAGGATTGAAGATCGGTTTGGAAACTATCTCACTATTTCTTATAATGAGACCAATGCGACAGGCGAAAATTATGTCTCCCAAATTGATTATACGGGCAATGTTTCTGCAAACCTGGTTCCATACAATTCGATAAAGTTTATTTATGAGGATCGCCCGGATGTTTTTCCTGCTTATGTTTCAGGGGCCTTGATCCAGAGATCCAAGCGATTAAGCAAAGTCGAGGTATATCACGAGAGCAACTTGCTTAGAGAATACCGACTTTCCTACCAACAGACAGGAGGCTCATCCTATTCGCAACTTCAGTCTGTGACAGAATGTGATGATGACGGACTTTGTATGAATCCGACGGAGTTTTCTTGGGAGGTGGAAAATCCTACTTCCTTTGATCTCCGGCATTTGTTGCCAGTGACCAATGGAACAAACGGCGGTATTTACCTAAATCCTGACCATAATAACGTCACCACTGGTGATTGGAATGGCGATGGTCTGGCTGACGTTATCAATCTTCATCCCTTAACCTCTGCCGGGAATCGCACCAATTCCTGGGTGGGACTTTCTAAAGGCGATGGATCCTTCGATTTTCTTCATACCATTCCAAGAACTGACGGAGCGGAAGGAGGCATTTATCTCAATACGATATATAAGCACATTCTGGCTGGCGACTTTAACGGGGACGGGGCAACGGACATAATCAACCTTCACCCTCAAACCACCTCTAATAATCGTACCAACTCATGGGGAGGATTGTCCAATCAGGATGGTTCATTCACGTTTCATCACATGATTCCAGCCACCAATGGCTCTGTGGGGGGAATCTATATCAATGCTACCTATAGAGACATTCTCACCGGGGATTTTAACGGCGATGGTCGAGCAGACATTCTCAATCTTCATCCTCAAACCACCTCTAATAATCGTACCAACTCTTGGGTGGGACTTTCCAACGGGGATGCCTCTTTTAATTTTCTTCACACACTTCCCACAACAAACGGCTCAGCTGGGGGAATCTATATCAATATAGACCACAAAAATGTTCTTACAGGAGATTTTAATGGGGACGGTTTGACCGATATCATGAATCTTCACCCTCTGGCATCACCAGGGAATGCGAGCAACTCCTGGGTAGGACTCTCCAGAGGGGATGGAAACTTTGATTTTCTGCACACGATTCCCGCAACAGATGGTGGTTCTGATGGGGGCATTTATATCAACACCATATACGGCAATGTTATATCGGGGGACTTTAACGGGGACGGCCTAACTGACATCATGAATCTCCATCCTGAAACGACAGCAGGAAATGTCAAGAATTCATGGGTAGGATTGTCCAAAGGAGATGGATCATTTGAATTCATGTTTACAATTTCCTCAACTTTCACGACTGCTTACATCAACAGAAATTACCCCGAAGTGTTTGCCGCCGACTGGAACGGAGATGGATTAACAGACCTGGTTCACTATCATCCTCAAACGACGGCAGCAATCAAAGAAAATTCCTGGGTCGCATTATCGAAGGGTGATGGAACATTTGACTTTCACTATATCATTCCCGACACCGCGCAAACGGCATATGTAAATCTCGCCTATCGGTCAATGCTCCCAGGCGATTTTAACGGTGATGGGGCATTGGATATTCTCCATTTGCATCCCTTTGCTTCTGTTGCAAGTAATTCTTGGATGATGGTATCGCAAATGCCCCCTAATGAAAGAATTGTTTCCATCACGAACGGTCACGGATCCGCAGTGACCGTAGACTATTTACCTCTTACAAATGATACGATCTATACAAAGTCTCAAGGTCCCGCCTATCCCTATCGTGATATACAGGCTCCCATGTACGTGGTGGCTGCTTATGAAACCGATAATGGAATAGGGGGTACATCCAGAGTCTCACATACTTACGAAGGATTGCGGATTCAACTGGACGGAAGGGGATTTTGTGGCTTTGCACGTACAATTGCCACCAATGAACAAAACGGTATCCAGTCAACCACACATTTCCGGCAGGACCATCCGTTCAAAAGTATGGCCTTTAAGTCTGAAACACATCTTTCTGACGGGACACTAATTGAAAGTAGCGAGCATACATGGGACGTGATTCATTTTGATCATGGGGGATATTTTCCCCATATTCGGCAGACGCAGACAAAGAAGTATGAATTGGACAGTAGCTTCGTCAGCTCGTCAACCACGACCACTCAATACGATGATTACGGCAACGCGCTTAACGTTGAAATGACCTACAACGATGCTCACACTGAACAGACGACAAGTACCTACACCAATGATCCTGATACCTGGATGTTAGGTCGTCTCATCGCCGCCCAGGTGACTAAAGAAGCACCTGGCCAAGATCCCCTTACACGATCTTCAAGCTTTCGATACAATCTGTTCAATGGGGCTTTGGAAGAGGAAAAATCTGAGCCAGGGCATGCCACCTTAGAGATTATCAAAACTTACCAGCGAGATTCCTTTGGCAATATCATTTCCAGCATTACCAGTGGCCCTAATTTTGATAGCACGAGTCAGCAAACAATTTATGATGATAAAGGCCGTTTTATCATTCAATCTACAAATGCCCTGGGGCACAGTGAAACAAGCTCTTATGATTCGGCAACTGGTTTAGTCATAAGACGTACCGGTCTAAATGGTCTCACAACCCGATGGAGTTATGATTCATTTGGTAGAGTCATTCAGGAGACCAGGCCGGATACCACTAAAACAAGAACCTTATATCATCTTGCTGATGGCAATGGGCCAAACAACGAAGTCTATCATATCCGGACAGATAGCTTCGCCGTCCCCTATGAAATCATCTACTACGATTCTCTGGATCGGGAAATTCGGCGTGAAACCATAGGATTTGATGGGCGTCAGATTTTAATCGATCGACACTACAATAACCTTGGTGAGGTCATAAAGGTTTCCGATCCATATTTTGCAGATGAATCAGCCGTATGGACCGAAACAGCCTATGACGTCCTGGGACGGCCTATGACTCTTACATTGCCGGGAAACCGAGTGAGTACGACGCAATATGAAGGATGGACCACGACCACGACAAATCCGCTTGGTCAAATGAATATCCAGGAAGTTAATTCTCTTGGTCGACTCGTCAAAAGTACTGACGCCCTGGGCAAATCTATCTTTTATACTTACGACAGTTTTGGCAACCTCCTCCAAGTTGAAGATTCCTCAGGTCATACAACGAGTATGACCTACGATTTAAGTGGAAATAAGCTCACCATGACGGATCCAGACTCAGGGGATAGTTCCTATCAGTATAACGCATTGGGTGAATTGATATCACAAACCAATGCCAAAAATCAGCCCGTCACATTTGAATATGATCGAATTGGTCGCCTCATTCGGCGGGTTGATCCGGAAGGAACTTCCTACTGGGAATATGATACGCAACCAAATGGTATTGGTAAACCGACTCGAGTTGTTGGTGCGGATGGTTATGAGGAGTCGTATACCTACGATCTTCTGAGCCGACCGACGGCAAACCGCCGGTTTATTGATAGTCAAGACTACACCACGCAGCAAACCTATGATGTCTATAGTCGTCCTGAAACCCTAACCTACCCCAGTGGTTTCCAGGTAGAAAATATATATGATGCAAAAGGCTATTTAATAGAAGTTCGTGATGGCACTGGTGCATTGCATTGGCAGATAAATGAGGTTGATGCAAAAGGCCAGTTGGAAAAAGAAACCCTTGGTAATGGGTTGGTCACAACACGAATGTTCGATCCGCTCACCAATTACTTAAACCGCATTCAGACAGGAACTATCCAGGATTTAGAATTTTTCTATGACGATATTGGAAACCTGACGCGCCGAACAGATGTTCGGAATGGTTTGTTGGAAGATTTTACGTATGACTCCCTGAATCGTTTGGTGAATAGCAGTGTCTTCAACGGATCGGCTGTGGGGTTGACTTATGATGATCATGGAAACATAACGAGTAAGTCCGATGTAGGACAATACGTCTACGGTGAGAATGGGGCGGGCATTCATGCTGTTACATCCATCACCGGACCACGACCAAATAGTTACAGCTATGATGCCAATGGGAATCGGATCACCAGTCAAAATGGCAGTGTCACCTATACGTCCTTTAATAAGCCATCGACCATTATTAGTGGAACCACAAACCTTCAGTTCAGTTATGGTCCACATCGTTCCCGTTATAAGCAAGTCATTCATGATAGCAATGGGACCACAACAAAGATTTATATAGGCGGCATTTTTGAGAAAAAAACAGACAGTACGACAACGGAAGAAATTCATTATATTCAAGCGAATGGCTCAACCATAGCCGTATTTGCCCGAAAAGACGTGGGGACGGAGACCACCCGATATTTGCATAAAGATAATTTGGGATCTGTGCAATCCATTACGAACGCTTCTGGCAATGTGGTCGAAGAGTTGAGTTACGACGCTTGGGGAAAACGTCGGCAGATTAACGGAACGTCGCCGACAACGCCGATTTCTTCTTTGCTAGATCGCGGATTCACCGGCCATGAATATCTGGATGGGGTTGAACTCATTCATATGAACGGCCGCGTCTATGATCCCATTGTCGGCCGATTTCTGAGTCCTGATCCCTTTGTTCAAACTCCCGACAATACCCAAAATCTGAATCGGTATAGCTATGTCTTAAATAACCCTTTGGCTTTCACGGATCCAAGCGGTTTTTTTATTGATAAGATTTTTGATTCAATCAAAGACTTTGTAAAAGATAATAAGGTTGTTTTGATTGCTGTAGCCGTTTCCACTTTTACTGCTGGGTGGGCTTCGGGTGCTATTGTGAACGCTTCAGGGTTTGCCACAATAAATGCAGCCGTTAAGGCTGGTGCGACTATTGTGGCCGCAAAGGCGGCAATTGTTGGAGGTGTTGTCGGAGGATTTTCTGGAAGTTTTACCGGATCATTAGCTGGTGGAGGCAGTTTTTCGGATGCTTTTTCTTCAGGACTCAGAGGGGGTGCTATCGGGGGTCTAAATGGTGGAATCTTTCATCAGGTTGGTATTAATTTTTCGGGTGCAGAATCTGTTGTTGCTCATGGCGTTGCTGGCGGAGGGATTGAACTCATTGAGGGTGGAAAGTTTGGACATGGGTTCGTAGCGTCTGCATTTATGGAAACATTTTCACCAAGTATTGGGGACATTGACCCTTCATCACCAGGAATCAATGGATACCGAACCCTTGCCGCCGTGGTGATTGGGGGCACCGCATCGAGGCTGGGTGGTGGATCGTTTTCCAATGGAGCGATCACCAATTCTTTCTCGCAAATGTATGAGGATTATTCGACGGATTATAGAGTTTCACTAAGTATCGAACTCAAACTTCCCCATAGGGAACAAGTTGCCTTTCATTTTTCGCCAGGGGCCATCGTCGGGGGTGCTTTTATTACTGAAACCTATTTTTTGATGCAAGGAGTAAGGATAATAAATCTTGCAACTAGTGCCACTACAATACTTAATACGATTAATAATAATTTACCGAAACTAGATATCAAAAAGAAGAGTACTTTCCGTAATCCAGACGGGACAAAAAAGAATCCAATTGATCAATATAATCAGATCGCAAAGGAACAGCGTCGTAATAGAAGTTCTATTGACAGTATTAAGAAATCAAAGCAGAATAGGGACAATTTTCTTAGAAAGTATCAAAGAGGTCTTGATGAATTATGAAGCGAAGGTTAGAGCGGGAGAATTTTTTAGATTTGCTTGCGACATTGCGGATGATTTGGGAGACTTTGAAAAAGCAATTGAGGAACTTGAGAAAGCAATTTTACTATTACCTTCTGCTACGGTCTTGTAGACAACCAAAGGTCCATTTTATTGTGAATTAGGAAAATTTGAAGAAGCAGAAAAAAATTTTATAGTAGCAACAGAGTTTTCCCCTGAGAGATTTGAGCCGTGGTATGGTTTGGGTAAAGCACAAATGAATCTTGGCAAAAATGAATTGGCAGCCAAAAATTTTAAGAATGCCTTGAAATTGCATCCTGATTTTAATTTATATACTATAATTGCGTCGGTTGAATTAGCATTTGATCCGGATTTAGCTTTAGTTCATGCTACGAAAGCATTAGAGATTGAACCAAACTGGGAGGAAGCTCGAAATATTTTGAATATGGCAAAGAAACTTATTGCTGAGAAAAATTCCACTTAACCCTGCTACATTCTGTATACCGTTAATTCTTCATTTCTCACTTATTTTCTGCTTAGACTATCCGAATAAAATACTTAAAGCTAGGTTTGTCCGATTACGTTATAGAGAAAAACGTCATAAGCCACTAATACCGCACTTTGAATGTTAGTGAATCTTCCGATCGGGTCTTACACTTGTGGTAGAAACTTATTGTAGAAACATTCGCATGCCCCAACCATCCTGGGAATTTGGTATGATATTTGATCTCCCTACTGTTTTTCTGTAAGAAAGCTAAGTTCCCGACATCCCCATAACTTCCGCAACAGTCCCGGAAATATCCGGATTAGGTCGGGTGAATTGATCAAAGATATCTTTTAGATAGTCTTGACGTTCTTCTTGTGTTTTGCGTTTGAGTTCGGGCATTCCTCGTACGGTGAAGCCTTCGGTTTCTTGCATGGGCTTTTGTTCTACAAGGGAGGCTTGCATGTTGCGTCCTTCAATCTGAGAATCAATAGCATCGAGGATTCGATTGCGTTGCATCCGAAATTCAAGGTATCTCTTTACAAACAAGGCAACGCCTGCGGTACTAATCAACCATCCAATCAATGGGCTGCAAATTAGTGGTCGGCGAAAGTTAAAATGCTTTATTATAAGTAATTATAAATGATAAAATAATTTTTCTTTGCTTGTTCGTTTTTTTTTAGCTGTAAAACTGAAAATTATAAAGATGTCACAATCGAACGACTCCTTGTTTGAAGGGGTTTCGAGCTACGGATTACAAATGTCGAATCGTGTGCCGTCAGGATTTATCCGCGATCTGACAAACTGAATCAATTTCATCTATAGCGTCAAAATAATGTTTTAGCTTGCTATTTTTGATTTGTCATCCTGATTAGAGAAATGATTTACAAGTAGTTGAAGGTAGTGATCATTTCGAATCAATTTATAGTCAATTGCTTTAGGCGATTGTCTTTGAGCCTTCATTTTATCCATCGTCTTGCCAATTTCCCCTCTATCGATCAGAGAAAAACTTTCATGAATTTCTCTGTCTCCATAAACCGTTTTTACATAGTCGGGGTCTTCAAGATTGATGATGTAAAAATATTGAGACGGCAATTCATCCATATACTTGGATAGATTTTTTTTGCCAATAGTCCTTCTGGCTTTGCGTTTAGCATCTCTGAATCCTGTTTCAGAAAGATTATTAGTTCTGGGTAACAGTACGGTTTGACCATTCACCTGAATTTCTGGGTTCAGATGTTTGGCATACTTTTTTAGATGCTTATAGATAATTTTCCATGCATTATGTTCATATTTCGGCAGATAGTTTACTTTTGCCTTCTTTTCGGCTTTTTCTTTTAGTTCATCTAGCTTTTGTCCTATATTCTCGACTTTGGATTGGTTATCAAGCATTCCCCAGTTAAGTGGGACTCGGTCTTTTTCTGTTTGGGGATGAAGGATGTCCCTTAGTTCCAGAAAAATGGTATTCACTTTGGTGAGTTGACTAATTGAAAGCTTAAGTCGATCTAAAAACGTTTGAAGAGTATTGTACATCAAACACAACTTTGTGCTGATATTACGGTCAACTTTTTTGAGCTTACCTGGTTCTTTTAACATAGTATCCATAGTGTTAAAAAGTTCTTGGCAACGCTTAAAGAAAGTCAGGTAACTTAAATCAAAAGGAAAGCCTTCTGCGCTAAGATCATTTTCATAGTCATTTATTCGATCAATGATTGAGATTAACCATGAATAGTATTCGAATAGTTCAGCGCGTTCTGGTGACTTGGCCGAACTGATCTTAAGGAGTTTGGTGTCCAATTCACTCCTTAACTCTTTAAGTTGTTTCTGTAAATTTTTAACAGAGTATTTCAATGGCTGATGAAGATCAAGCAACATGTCTTTTCCTATATCTTTTAGAAAATGTATCTTTTAGAAAATGAAAATGACAGAGTCGATGCGGAACATTTTTAAAAACTGCGTTGACGGCTTTTTTAATTGCCGGTGACATATCGCTAATGATGGCTTCCGGATTACCGAATAACTCTTTGACTTTCTGTAGTATCGGTACAATCGAAATTTCACTTTCCGAAACAATCTTGGCGGCATAAAGGACATTTCGACTCATCCCCTCGCGAACAACGAAATGACAATATTTTCCTCCCTCATTAGTCCCGTCCAGGTGAATGAAAAAGCATTTTTGGCGATAGAGTTTCTCCAGCTTTTTCGCTTGTGCGAAATGACAGTGTTCCAGGTACGCCACTCCCATCCAAGAAAGATTCGAAATTGATCCTGTAGAAATGGAAAAGCCACATTTCAGAGCAATATCACGTTGGATTTCCTCTCGTTGCATCAGCAGGGTGAAACGCATTTGTGTGATGAGCAGAATTGTATCATACGCAAAATTTTTCCCGAAAGGCACAAGTGATTTCAAATCGGCCGGCAACACTTGCAGGCCGTTTCCAATTTTTCCAACTTCATACTTTGTGCTAATTTCACCCAACCTAACCGATTTGATACTTCGTGTTTGAAAACGCGTTTTCACACATCTTTCCTTTTCTGCGGAAGATAAATGTACCGATATTACTTTGGGTATATCAGTTAGATCAAAAACATTATCATCGTTGAAAATCGTTTTTAACTGATAGATGACAAATAAGAGTGTTAGAAGTTTTTTTTACAGAGGCCGTATTTGTTGAACACACACTCCACCACTTTGGCGCCAATTTTCTCTCCTCGACGAACCAGTGACAAAGCAATGCTTTTAGGACTGAAATCAGGATGCTGAATAAAGGTAACGAGAATTTTAATAATCAATTCAAGAGGAATATCTTCGATCTCTTTCAACAGTAAACTACGATCAACTTTTCTGAATTCTCTTTCGCAAACCTCAAGCTGACTCTTTCTAATCTCCTTGTCAGACGAAAAATAGTAATATTTCCCATTAAATTTTTGACGGTATAATTTGCCTGTCCTGGTCAGGTTAAGAAGTTGAATTTCAATCCGGGTATCAACAATTTTTTCCAATTTTTTAAGATTCATTCCTGAATGGCTTTTGGAAACAAGGCTAACTAATGCGTCCGACAGGGTGCCGCCTGAAAAGAATACTTTATCCTCTATTTTGAAGAATCCATTACGACCAAATTTTTTTGTGCCGGGAAGAACATAATAACTGGTTTTATTGATCGCCATAAGTGCTTTTGAACGATTCATCTCGTTATATGCAACCAGCCGACTGATGTTAAAATGCTTTTCTATTTCCTCAAGGCTGTGAGGTATTCCATCCTTAAAAAAAAAATTAATCCCTTGATCTGTGCATATTCTCTTCACTACTCTCTAAACGCCTCCATATATATAAATTGTATTAAGCATAATTTAATTAAAAAAATATACAATATATATTGATATATTGCAAGAAAATATCGCTGAAAAAAAGCTAGGTTGTGAAATTGACGAAGAATTAGCAAAATGGCGGGATGTAACTATTTGAAATTGCGTTATTTATATATTTCTCAAATTTGACGCTATAG
>JAJFLO010000276.1 GCA_021772675.1 Verrucomicrobiota bacterium
CAATCTGTCCGATAGACAATCAGCCATTGATTCTCTGAATGTCTTAGATAAAACTATTCGACATTAGGTCAAATACAAGACGAGTTACAAAATTAATTTTTGCCATTCTTTTGGACAGAACTTTTCAGACGGGGCACTAGCAATGATCTTTTTACTGACAAAGATTCAATCAAATCCGGGTAATTTTCAGCCAAGTCTAAAATATCACGAGCACTGCGAGAAAAAAGCAATTGGTCAGTAGGAGAGACTATTTTCCTAGCAAGTTCACCAATAACCGCGTAGTCCTTTTCTCGATTTGTCTTTTTTAAATTTGCCAGGTCTATTGCGTTTACATAAGGGACTTCATTTCCTTTGTGTTCTTCCCAAATTCTCGTGAGATCATCCAAAGTCAACCGTGGTGGCCTAGTAAAAAAATCTGTGCGAACTCTTAATTCATCAGTGCGAAATTCAAAATGAGAACTCCATCCCCCCATCATCCATCGTAAATCTAACGGTGCTCCAAAACGATATCGGGAATTATGACGATCGAGAATATTTAGAATATGAGATATGGAATCATGATCCTCACGTAAAATCCAATCCCCATCTTTACTCATTATTGCCAAACGATGGAGAACAACAGCCTGGCCACTGCAAATGATTGCACGGACTTTTTCAATATTAAATTCGCGTGTTAATTTTATATATACATTTTCCATTATTATACTATAGCCTATAACTTATACTTTTACCTGAATCCGTGACGGTGGATTCAAAACGAAATAACTATTAGGTATTTTACAAATTAGCAATACATCGCCACTTCGCGGAGGCTTTCTTTAAATGCAGTTGCAGTAGTCACTACAGCTAAATACTTACTGCCTCGCAACTACATTTAAAGAAAACCTTCACGGATTCAGGTTTTACTTAATAATACCGACAAGAGGGGATGAAATGAATCTCAGCCTCAATCGTGATCTCAATATTTTTAGAACATAAGTAGGTGCTACAATTGAATATCGAAAACAAATTGATTGATAAAGTTTATGACGCTTTAATGAGCATTATTTCTACGTCTCCACGATCACGAGAAGTCGTTGATCAAAGCGATCCGATAGCCAAAAGTCGATCCATCATAAATAGTGCGGCAATTAAATCGGCTACTTTTGCGGGGACACTCGCGCTTCCACCTGGGCCATTGGGTATGTTGACAGTTATTCCGGATCTCGTTGCTATCTGGAGAATTCAAAATCAAATGGTGGTTGATATAGCAGCAACCTTTGGTAGGGAGGCAACATTAACTCAAGAACAAATGATTTATTGTTTATTCAAGCACTCTGCAGGTCAGGTTGTTAGAGACATTACGGTAAGAGCGGGGGAACGAATAATCATAAAAAGTTTGTCCACGCAATTAACGAATAAAATGATGCGTAAAGTTGGCGTTAAGGTTATACACCGCGCAACTGGAAAGTCATTGGCACGATGGATGCCACTCATTGGAGCAATTGGTATTGGGGCGTATGCCTATATTGATACTGCTGAAGTCGGAAAAAGCTGTATTGGCTTATTTGAAAATAAATTGGCGATTGAACTCGTGTGATATCGGCTATTGCCTCAATAGAATGTCGGATATCATAACACTGAGAGGCGTCAAAATCTGATTTTACTTATTCTGTAAGTATTATTGAAACCGCAGAGATACTGTTATACAAAGTAACAATTTAATTGTATAGGTAGTGTATTCTAAGTCGTTATTATTGCAGTAAAAGTACATATTTAGTGAAATTATTATCTTGGAGGAGCGTGCGTTTGTAGTCCCGTCTTCAGGCGGAAGTTTTAACGACGCTTCAGCGAGTGCGTGCTACTGTTGACTCGCTAAAGCTCGTCTGAGGCTTCCGTCCCGTGACTGCGTGGAACGGGACTACAAACCTTACCCTGTCCGGGTTTTGCGTTGAATTGATTGTATAAGCACTTGTATTCTTAGTCGTTACTATTTGCAGATAAAAACCCCGACGCAGCCGGTTAAGTTCATTCATTTCTATATCCGCTATATGTCTCACTTCACACCCTGTATGGTGTGGGCATCGTTAATTTTACCACTATAGAGGTGGCGCATGAATTAAAATTCAAATCAGAGCCAGCCTTAAAAATCGATATTTTCGGACTCGAATATACAACTTTTCAAAAATCAATTTTGTAGAAAACATTAGACTTGAGTCTAAATTGCCTGAAGCTTCCACATGAATTAGATTATCATCATGTGTTTTTAGCTATTTTAAATTCTGATTTTACAAAAATGAACCACCCCGCCGCAAGCGGACGGGGTATCTACGGATAAAATACTAAAATCGGAACGTGGCGAGCCACGGGGAATTCAACCCTGCATAGATTAAATCCAGTGATTAAGGCCAAATTCGTTCTTTTCAGGGAGTCCGTATTCAAAATGTGAGTGGTTCCTGAAATTCCTGAGTTGAGGTAAAAGCAGCGTGGCAATTTCAGGCTAGGCATATGTTATTCATTCGCTGCTGCAAACGATTTACTATTTGCCACTCACATTTTGAATACGGACTCTTTTCAGGTAGGGAATGTGAGATATGTAATGTCATCTGAATTGAATTTTCATGCGAAAGACTTATCATATTCTGAAAATTTAAGAAAGGAAGAACAATGGGCAAAGCTATTGGTATTGATTTGGGCACAACAAATTCGGTTGCGGGCCTAAGAATACTTGAAACGGAAATAATGAAAAACAGGGAGGGTGATAAGTTGACGCCTTCCTGTGTTGGGATGAAAAAAACGGGATTATTTAAGAGGAAAACAATTCTTGTTGGCAGACCCGCTCTTGATTGGAGGATTCAGGATCCCGACAACACAATAGTGTCTATAAAGCGATTAATGGGACGTAATTTCGTCGATCCGGAAGTCCAACGGCTAATCAAAGATCGCCGATTTAATTATAGAATTAAACAGCTGGCTGAGGGCTCGGAAAATAGTATTGCTGTGCTCCTTGGTGACGATGAATATTCACCGGAAGAAATAACCGCAAAGATACTCGAAAAGATAAAACAGGATTGTGAAAAGTCTCTAAAAGATACTGTTGAATATGCCGTAGTCACTGTTCCGGCATATTTCAATGATAAACAAAAGCATGCAACCCGAACAGCCGCTGCATTGGCTGGTCTCAAAGTAGAGAGACTCTTGCCCGAACCGACAGCGGCCGCAATCTGCTTTGGTGTAGACTCGCTGACGCCGGAGGAATCTCGAACCGTCCTGATCTATGATTTTGGTGGAGGCACATTTGATGTTTCAGTATTGACGATCGCTGATTGTCAATTTATTGAACAGGCTAAAGGCGGCGATATGTGGTTGGGCGGTGATGACATTGACTCGCTCATGATTGACTATGTATACGAACAAACGAGCAAGGCTAACGACCTGGAAAGCATCATTCCGCTGATTGAAAAATTACCAGAAACAGTAAGGAAACGATTTTCAGGTGAATTAAGTACAAAGGTACAGGCAGCAAAAATTACACTTAGCTTGAAAAAAACGGCAAACGTTGAAATCATTGGCCTGTTAAAGGATGACGATGGCGATATGATTGATGTGGATGTCGAAATCAATAGAAGCACATTTGATGAACTAATCTCGCCGATGGTAGAGAAAACGCTTGTGCTTACTGAAGAGATTCTCAAGGATATTAATTTTGATTCTGCCTTAATTGATCAGGTATTGATGATTGGAGGTTCCTCATGCATTCCATTGGTAGTGGGAAAAGTGAAATCGCTATTCGGAGAAGATAAAGTTTTGGTCCATCCGCGACCAATGTTTGCCGTGGCAGAGGGAGCTGCGATAATGGCTCATCGATTGTCCAGTGAAAAATTTGTTGACTCCGGCAGCTCTTCCTCATCAGAGAAGCAATTTGCACCTTTTGATCAGCCCCTGCTTCCCTCATCGGCAACACCTGTTGAAATCGTCCATTCAACATCACATGACTATTATTTGAAACTGGAAAACGAAGAGTATTATTTGCTGGTGGAACGAAACACCATTCTGCCTTCCAAGACAAGCAAAGTATTCAGTTTGGTTCACAAACATCAACAGTTGGCACACTTCAGATTTCACAATAAGGTAGAAGATCATTACGAATCAATCGGCGATTTGTGGTTAAGCTTTGATTATGATATGATAAAAAAAGATAACAATGAGGACCAGAGCGAAATCCCACAGGTGATACTTGATCTGAATATTGACGCTGATAATATCATCACCATTTCCGCTCGCTTAAAAGATTGTCCTGAAGTCAATGTTACGCGGACATTATCACGTGGCGGCATTGATCAAAAATTGTATCTGGAATTAGAACGGTCTATTGATCAGGTAAATCTGGAAAAACATGACCTTTATGTGGGTTATGATTTTGGACAGCGAGCCGTTAGGATTGCCCGGGAAATAAATCGCGTGATGGATCCAAACACAGATGAAGTCCGACCTGATATTTTGACACGTGTGACAACACTGCAAAAAACCGCCCTAAAAATAGTCAATCTGAAGTTGGCTCCTACCAGCTGCATCGATTATGTCGAATACTTTATGCAAACGTTTGAATATATTCTACCACCCGCTGAATTAGAAACGCTGGAACAAATGTTGGCAAATCTCAAAGAAAAGAATCTATCCGGAACGATTGAGGAAATTGAGACGGAGCTGGACAATATATATAAAGAACTTGATCGATATTCAACCCTCAAAGCATTGCTGAATATTAATCAGGCAGCCGACATCTGCTATGGAACGGATCCCAAAAAAGCTGCGCGTTTTGGTGAATATTATTCCGAAATTTTTTCCGAATTGACAAAAGGTAATGTAAGTCAAATAACTAAATTATTCGATGAAATTCTACCGGAAGTCAGCGATGTGTTAAAACAGCGCGCAGAAACAAATGAAACGATTTGGAAAGGCATAGGCAAACAATGAGGAATCGAAACACGTGTCCGGTCTGCTGCAAAGGAGGTATGGAGGAAGGGGTAACACAATGCCCCCAATGCGGCTCCGATTTGGAGTGTTTCGATTTGCTGGACAAAGTAGGCAAAAATGATCGACTTGATATAAATAATGAAACAAATCAGACCGCTGTTATCATAAAAGAAATTCGTCTGCTCCTACAAAACATAACGCCTCCGGCACAAACCCTGCCTGTAAATCATTCTGTTAACTGGAGACAATGGATTTTATTCGCCCTGTTTATAGCAGCGGTGATCATTTTCTGTTATCATTTAATAAACCACGGTGTAACAGAAAAAGTTACATCCATTAATAATCAGTTGGCAGACATGCGACGTTCCATGAATGTTCAGGAGCATGAACGAACAACCGTTCTTCAGCAGTTGAAACATATAGAATCGGAGTTGAACAAATCAAATTCTTCCCGGTTCAATTTCAGCAATGAATATCTGATACATACACTACAGAGCAATGAAACATTATGGGATGTCGCAGAAAAATATTATGGCAACGCCGACCTCTATCCGGTGCTCCTTGAGCAGAATCCGAAATTAAATATTTACAAAAATATAACCAATCTGCCTTTAAAAATCTTAAAAAATCGCGATGATGCGGAACACCTTTACAAGTCAATCGTTTTTGATAGCGACGACCAGCTTTTTTTCCTATATCTGGTAACCAAAGATGATACGTGGGAAAGTATTTCTGAAAAATTTTATACTCACCGACATAACATTAACCATTTAAAAATACTCAATCCGACAGTCAAGGAACTTCATTCTGGACATCGAATCGTCATTTTATTAAAAGATTAATCCTCATTGCTCTCGAAAATGTGAATGAAGAGTGGCAACATTTCGATTTATAACGACTTACAAAATCCACAGGAATACCCATAACGGCCTTTTGAGGATGGCTGTAAGTCATTATAAAGCTGAAGGTTGTTACTAATCGTTTCATTATTGTAAGCAACGCGGGTTAGAACGGACAGAGATTGGAACAGATAGAATTAAACGTAATACTTAAGAAGGCTGAAACGTATTATCGTCGAGGCAGTTTTGCATTCGCTATCAGAGAATATGAAACTGCGTTCAGTGTGAGCCCAACCTCAGAATTAGCAGATAAAATAGCGGACTGCAAACGAGAACTTGATTTAAGAAATCGAAAAGATTTGATCAGTCGCGGGCACAAGCACGTCAAGAAAAAAAGATATGCCGAAGCATTGGACTATTTCAAAAAGGCAGCTGTGATCCGCGAAGAGGAATGGCTGCAAAAAAAAGTGATGCAATTGCAAAACCAAATTCAACAGTTGCATCTCCACAGCAAACTCAACGATATTGAAAAGAAAGACGTCAAAGAAAAAATACTAATTTACAATCGATTGCTTGATACCAGTAATGATACGCTGATTTTAAAGAAAAAGGCTGCTTGTCTGGTCGTTGACGGGCGTTACTCTGAAGCGGTTCAAGCATTCTCAACGCTGTCATTGACTGACGACCAGGCTCTTTATTATTATGGGTTCGCTCTGGCAAAATCGGAAAATTTCTTACACGCTCTTGAACATTGGTCCAAAATTAACAGGGAGTATCCAACTGCTTTTCAAGAACAATTCATTGAATTGGCGCTCCTGGTTGTTCGGAAAATGCAAAAAGCGCAGTACACGCATGAAGAAATCAAAAATGCACATACTATTGCCAAACGCAGTGACAACCTAAAACCCTATCTGAATTCCTTTCGATCCTGTCTACTGGCAAGCTTATGGGCCGGAGAAAAGTATGAGGAATTTTTATCACTGTTACCACCAACTCCAATAAAATTTGCTGGGAATATACTGAATATTTACGCGAAGTTGTATCTACAGCTTTGCATTCAGTCTCCTGAATTTATTGATGATGCGATTTCGTTTTTTCTTACGGCCATTTACAACCTGAAATCCCAGGATATGCGTTATTGTCTATTATCTCAATTCAGTGAATCGTTGCTGTGTGTAAACAAGATTTCAACCGATACAAATTTTTATTGGGAAGCGGAAAAGCGAACAATCGAAAAATTAAGAAACTTAATTCCTCAAACCAATAATAGTGACATCCTTGTGTGTACACCTGCGTTCGCATCCAGGTTTCAATTGTCAGAACAAATTTCCAGACAACTGCAAAAAATGCGGGCTTCGGGTGAGATTGATGAAGCGTCTTATTTTCAAACGGCAGTATATTATTCACCGACGGCGACGGCTTTTATTTTATCTGAAGCAGGGAAAGTGGATGAGGCATTGGCACAACTTGTCAAAAATGCAACCGATGAAATTTCAATCTGGTGCCGAAGAAAAATATGTTTTCGTTACGCCATGAAAAAATTGCAACATGGGATTGAAAATGGCAAGGTTGCCAAATGTCTGAACCAGGCTATTCCGCTCGTTGAAAAGGACAAAGATTTACAAAAAGAATTAATCGACTTTGTATATATTGGCAATGTCCGGAAGATGCCGGGAACTCTTTCAAATTATTTGGAAAAAATGTGTTCCACTATAAAAAATACCGCATTCGAGCAGGCTGCAGCAACCTGTATTTGCATCCATGCCATCGAATTGTACAACGCCGGTTCGATTAGTTTGAAAATTCTGAATAACATGCTGAAAAAAGCGCTCATGATTGACCCCAACTGTAAATTGGCACATGACACGTTAACCGAAGGTCAAAATGATTGTCAGTTTCATGAACTGGAAAAGGCGTTTTGCCGGGGAAATTTCGAGAAAGCATCGGCCATTGCTCGAAAAACGGATCAGGACGATATCAGGCAGTTGTATTTCGAATTGGTTGAAGAATTTTATGACGAGACAAATTATGATAGACTGTTTGAGGTCAGGAGAAAGGAACTGCTGAGATATTTTCTCCAGCAATGCTGCCAACTTGATGATCACCATCCAATCGTATTAAAAATCCAAAACGAGTTAAACTAAAACCGCAAATGAATAATCCATTTAAGATTCTAAACGTTGCTCCAGAGACCTCTAAAGAGAAAATAATTCGCCAGGTGGCGATCGCCATGCGGGAGAAACAGTATGATCTAAAGTTGATCGCGGAAGCTCAAAAGGAACTCTTCGATCCTGTTAGAAGACAAGCTGCAGAATTTATTCATGTTCTGGAATTGGATGGCCTAATAGAACCGCAAAGGGACAATATGGAAAATAAGACCGATTCATTTGAGGGGGAGCTATTGCGTTGTTTCGATGAGTAAAAAACTGTTAGAAGATAAACTTATTGGTTTTCAAAAAAAGATAATTGAACTGTCCCATGATCTAAAGATGGAGAAAGCGGAATCATTCGATAGGGAAAAGGAATTTGTACTGGAGATCTTAGACGTTCTTGATGCGTTTGAAAATATTTTTGCCAATCTTCAGGATAAAGAAGATGGATTTGAAAAGTCTGTGAAAAAAACAATGAACAGTTTTCGTGCAATCCACCGGAAGTTAACCCGACTGCTCGAAAGTTTGGAGATTGAAAAAATAGAATTCATGGATGGCAAAGCGCTTCCTGGATTGTGCAAAGTGGTGGACGCAAAGGAAGATCCCCAACATGAAAATGGAACGATAGTCACGATTATTCGCAATGGTTATCATAAGAATGATTTCATTTACCGCCCGGCTGAAGTGATTACGGTAGCCAATGACAAAACAGATGAAAATCAGAATATGACCAATCGAAGTGAAGTGAACAGACTAGATACAACCGAAAAACCTGACTGAAACAAATCAAGAAGTATCCAAGTAGTCAAATCTGGGGAAAAAACAAAATTCCAATCATTCATTCCATACCAAACGATCCATTTAATGAGACTTGATAATAAAGGACAGAAATGATGTTTAACTGCTCACAGCGTTCAGTCTTCAGGGTTAAAATCAATTGGGTGCATGTTCATTTGTTGAATGCAAAAAAGTAACTTGGCTTATGTGGAGCTCCACATAAACCGCGTTACTTTTTCTCTCCACCCAGTTCAAAACCAGCGTATTCAACAAATGAACATGCACTCAGATCAATTTTACACACACATAGATTCAGCGGTTCAGATCGGGTATATATTCAATCAACCTACGACTTTGGCGAAGTAAACACTTCATAAGATGCAATGCAAGATTCATAGTGCGAAACGAAACGAAGAATTCTGTGAAATCATAACGAAAGCAAAGTCCAAGAAAATCATGTAAAGCTCATCTATCGGCGCAGCCAGACGAAGTTAGGAGTTCCAACTCATTTAATGAGGAGGAACGAGGACGAAGTATGGCGGAGAGGGAGGGATTCGAACCCTCGGTACCCGTAAGAGTACACAGCATTTCCAATGCTGCGCCTTCGACCACTCGGCCACCTCTCCTAGTGTTGATTAATGAATTATGATTGTTGACTAATGACTAACCTGAATAATTCATCAGTATTCTGCTGCGAGCCCTAATCTCTGCTCAAATAAGCCGATTAACTCAATTTTACCTCTCAGTGAATGAAAATTTACTTTCACTGTGATATTTTCTCTAATCAATTTATTATGAGCGAGTTAAGTGCTCTCGCGACGAATCGCATGAATTAATCGGGCTAAAAGGATAAATTGAAATTTCTGTCTTAATTAATGATTACCCCCCGGGAACAAACTGGATAATTTCAAAAGAATCACCGTCACTGATTTTGATTTCAGAATAATCTGATTTGCTAACAATTGTTTCGTTAAGTTCGACAACAACTTTTTTTGAATCCTGATCTAACTTTTTTAATAAATCGGCGACAGTTGAAGTATTTTCAATCGATATATCTTCTCCATTTACAACTATATTCATAATTTGCTGAGCGACCTTATATAATTCACATTTTTAATAAAAGTTCAAGTATTTTATTGGCCTGCATATGGGCGGCAATACCGACTTTTGGTGCCATTAACCCCATACCGGGAGCTGCTGCTGTTAAACCATCTCCAATCACATATAAATTTTTCATGAGGTTTCTACATTTCAGCTCATGGGCATTTTCAAAACCTGCTATTCCAGAAACCGCTACAATCGGTTTATTAAATTTACTTAAAACAAACTCGACAATTATACTTTTAGATTCCGGATTATCAAAACATTCTGCAATTACATCACATTCTTTAAATGTAGCGCCAAGATTCGACTCATCTAATTTTCGATTGATTGGGTCAACGTCTAAAAACGGATTTATTTTCCCAAGGTTGGCTTTGAGAGCATCAACCTTAAATAATCCGATTTGATCGATAAAATACTGCTGCCTGTTTAGGTTGCTGGGTTCAACAACATCGAAATCCGCGATAACTAATTTGCCCACGGAAAGTCGTGCTAAAGCAATAGCTAATGATGAGCCAAGACCGCCAGCTCCCGCAATCCCGACACATTTATTTTGAATTTTTTCATGTACCTTTGGAGAATGCCGTGAAATAATCAATTGCTTCATTTCCTCGGCATCTGGAATCTCTCCCCGACGAATGAAACACACCTGATCTCCATCCCTTAAAGATAAATCATCGGCAACCGGAAATCCGTTATAAACGACAATATCGGCATCGGGCTTAAACTTCTCCCTTAATTGAAAAAGCGTTATTCCATTTTCAAACGGATGTTTTTTCTCATTAACTTTAATCATAACTCTATTCGCCAATAATTTTCACAAGAGCTCGTTTCCGACGCTTGCCATCAAATTCACCGTAAAAAACCTGCTCCCATGGGCCGAAATCCATTTCACCATCGGTAATTGCAACAACAACTTCTCGTCCCATAATAGTACGTTTGAGATGGGCATCAGCATTATCTTCATATCCATTGTGTTTATACTGGGAATAGGGCTTTTCCGGAGCCAATTTTTCCAACCATAATTCAAAGTCATGATGCAGGCCCGATTCGTCATCATTAATAAATACGCTAGCGGTGATATGCATTGCGTTACACAGCAACAATCCATTTTGTATTTTACTTTCGACTAAACATTCTACCAGAATCGGTGTTATATTTATTAATTGCCTTCTATTTTTTATCTCAAACCATAACTCTTTTCTATAATGATTCATTTATAACCTCTTTAATCATGATTAGTTCAAATCCAGATAAAATAGACATTGAAAAACCGTTCCTGGCACATATTGCGGAATTGCGCTATCGACTGATATCTTCAATTACGGCATTATTTATTTCATTTATTATTGGATTTATTTTTTATAATAATATCATTGATTTTATGATTAAACCATTTGGTGAAGACCTTTATATCACCCAAATCGAACACGGCTTCTCAACAAAAATTAAGCTTTCCGCCTACATTGGGATGATCATATCATTCCCAATTCATATCTATAATATTATCATGTTTATTCTGCCTGCAATGATTCAAAGGGAACGGCGAATTTTGTTCTTTTTCCTAATCGGTAGCCTCATTCTTGTTTTAGCAGGCAGTTATATGGCTTATTTCAAAATTCTTCCAATATCCATTGAGTTTCTGAAAAGCAACTCATTTGTGCCTGTCAATGTCAAAACCTGGCTTGATTTCAGAGAAAGTATGTACTTTGTTTTCCAACTTATACTTGCATTTGTGGTATTATTTCAATTGCCACTGGTATTACTATCATTGATGATGATGAATATAATTTCAAGAGCAGCTTTACTCAAAAATTCACGATATTTCGTTATTTCAATTTTTATTATTTCTGCAATAATTACACCGCCTGATGTGATATCACAAATCGGCCTGGCACTTCCATTGATAATACTTTTTTACATCACGATGTTAATTGCCAAACTTTTCAATTTTGGGGCTGAGTTCGATTAGTCTGCACTTGAATTCTGAGTGGATTTTTTATGGGATTTAAAAAGTCAGAGAAACTGCCTTCAATAGTTTAAATGCACGCATAGATGGTTTAATTTATTTCAAGGTGTTATTTTATCTCATTATATGAGTGTGTATTCAAAATGTGAGTGACTCTGGTGAATGCCCGGGTTGGGGTAAAAGTAACGCGGTCATTTCTGGCTGCACACATGTTATTCAGCCAGGAATGGCCGATTTACTATTTGTCATTCACATTTTGAATACACACTCTATTAGATACATCGTTATAATTAAAAAAAATTAGGTGAAAACCATGATAGGAACACCAGAAATACTAATAATATGTGCCGTTATTTTCCTTATTTTTGGAGCAGGCGCAATCCCCAAACTAGCACGATCGATCGGCAAAGCTAGGAATGAGTTTGAAAAGGGATTAAAAGAAAGTACTCCTAAATCCAAAAATTTAGAAGATTCGAATGAAGACTTAGATGGTAGTGAGACCAAATAAGAAAACATTGGCCAAGAAGCTGTCCATAAATAAATCGTACATCTCGATTAAATCGATCTAATTCTATTTAAAATTCCCGCCAGAGGATAACGATCCCAAAGAAAATAATCTGACTTAAAATTGCCCTATTAATTATGAATAAAATAAAAGTTGGTGTTGCAGGAGTTGGGTCGCTGGGTCGTCATCATACCCGCCTTTACCGAGAGAGTAAATTATGCAAACTCGTCGGGTTATACGATATAAACCCGGAACAATCGCAAAAAATCGCATCAGAATTTCTGACGACGGCATATTCATCCTTAGATGAACTCGCGGATAATGTTGACTGTCTAAGTGTTGCTGTTCCAACTCACCTTCATTATCAAACCGTGTTATGCTTATTGAAAAAGGGCAAACACATCCTGGTCGAAAAACCATTGACTTCAACAGTCGACGAAGGTGAAGAACTAGTAAGTTATGCAAAAAACAACAACCTCATTCTTCATGTCGGACATGTTGAACGTTATAATCCGATAATTAATTATTTACAAAAAAAAGTTAACGATCCCAGATTTATTGAATCTCACCGGTTGGCCCCTTACCCACCACCCAGATCCGAACTTCTACCCAGAGGGACAGAAGTTAGTGTTGTCCTTGATCTGATGATCCACGATATTGATATTATATTAAATCTCGTCGACAGCCCAGTGGCTGCGATTGATGCAGTTGGAATTCCCATTCTAAGTGAATCTGAGGACATTGCCAATGTACGAATTAATTTTAAAAATGGTTGCGTTGCAAATTTAACCGCGAGTAGAGTGAGTCAGGAATACATGCGAAAAATTAGAGTGTTTCAATCTGATGCATACCTATCACTCGACTATCAAGAAAAAAAGGGAGAATTGGTATACAAGAATAAGCAATCAATTAAACGGGAGGACGTACCTATTGAAGATCATAATGCACTTGAAAAAGAGCTTGAGTTTTTTATAACATCATGTCAGTACACAATAAATAATGGATCAGTACATGATAAAAACATTTCCGCTCAACACGCTCTAAACGCATTGGAAATCGGGGATAAAATTGTCACCCTTATTAAAAACAAAAATTAATTGGCCTGGATGATTCATAAAATTTTGTGATGAGAGTTATTTGATTGCGTGAAATCAATGAGTTATGATTATCGTTTGTGTGCAGGCTTCCAGCTCCTAGAGCCTACAGCTCGGAGAGAACAGTGTTGAAAATCCGCCGTGGTTTATAACGCGCCGTGGTGGGTGGAAACTATTTCGAACCCGAAAATCTTTAGCCTGATTAATTCATGCGATTCGTCGCGAGAGCACTTAACTCGCTCATAATAACTAGATTAGAGAAAATTTAACGATGAAAGTGAATTTTCATTCACTGAGATGTAAAATTGAGTTAATTGGCTTATTTGAGCAGAGATTAGGGCTCGCAGCAGAATACTGATGAATTATTCAGGTTAGAACTCGTTGATCTTATGTGATATAACGACTCGCAATAGTAAGTTTATGCATTATCCAGGTTAGAGCCTCTTGTGCAAGAGGCTCATTGGAATGCCAATGTCAAATATTTCAATTTGGGCATACACTCTGCTGCAATTTTGCCAATTCACCTACGGTAAGTTCTCTAAAAAGACCTGGCTTAAATTCCCCGAGTATTAATGGGCCAAAAGAAATCCTTCTTAATTGTTTTACCGGGTACCCAAAGTAACTGCACATTCGACGTATTTCTCTTTTCTTTCCCTCACTAACAGAGATTTTAAGTGTCGATCGGCCTTTTGCGGTCGAAACGACATTTACCGAATTTGCTTTCAACAATTCGCCACCTTCTATAATGCCCTTTTTCAATGAATATAATTCTTTTTTATTAATTACTCCCAATATTATAACGACATAAACTTTAGGTATCTGATACTTAGGATGGGTCAGTTTGTTAGAGAGTTCGCCATCATTGGTAAGGAGTAATAGACCTTCACTATCTTTATCCAATCTGCCAATAGAAAATAGTCGCTCGTTGACTTCAGAATCTACCAGTTCATAAATGAGTTTAGATGCATACTTATCATTTACAGTGCAGATATAACCTTTAGGTTTGTGTAGCAGAAAATAGCGTTTTTTTTGAATAATTAAGGGAGATTTGTTAAATAGCACAGAGTCATGGCCAACGGTAATCCTTGTAGAAAGATCGGTTGTAACATTGCCATTCACAGAAATTTGCCCTGATCGAATTAACATCTGTGCGGACCGTCTTGATGCAATACCAGATTTCGCGATATAACTAGCCAACGGCATTGTGGAATTCATGCGATTAAAAATTGATGATTAATAATTTTGCATTGATAATTGTGAACTATTTGTCCATTTAAATACTTATGCTTTTTCATTGACAGTTAACAAATAATTGTTGCCAACAACAGCCTAAGTTCATGATTTACAGTTCATTCATCCGGAAAATTAAATGGTCAAACGTTGCTTCTTTGGTTACCTTTTCCTGCTTTAATTTTCTGACTTCTAGCCATTTCAAATTTAGTGAGTATTCCAGGTCTTCAAGTTCTTTCTCCCAATCACGTAATAATCTATGAGCCCTGGATCGATGGATAACCTCAGTCGCACCCGCAGGTACATCAATCCAATATTTTTGGGTTGATACAGTGTTAAATCCATAATCATTTACCTGCTTTAGACGTACAAATTCATCATTGATATTCGATGAGTAAGATAAATTTCGTTTGAAACTTCTAACCATAGTTTTTCGGAGTTCGAACAGCTGAATTTCATCCTGGAAATTTTCAATTTTTGACTCAATTGCCTTAATCGTTAAACGATGACTTTTAATTGCACCGTGTTTAGATCGGAAGGATTTTTTCAACGCATCATACCAACTTCCAAAATATTCTACTTTAAGCCGATCAGGATGGTCTCTATTCACGTTACAAAGGACAATCTCATCCATACTAATCTCATGAATTCTCTTCAATTTATGAAATAACGAGGCGTATTTACCAATAACGACATAGGGCTCGATCAGGTATGTATCTGGAGATTTAGTGAATTGATTAACCAGGTTATTAAAACGTTCAAATTCATTTTCGATGAGACTCATTTTTTTTTCATACCGCAGTCGTTGCTGCCTGAAATCTGTATTTTCTTTATTAATTTGGTCAATCTCTTTTTGCCATCTCCGATTGAGTTTTTTTGCTTTGCGCAACGAAATTTTCTCTACACGTTTTATGCGTTGAAACTTATTGCGAGACAACGCTTCCAATTGGTCTTCACTTTTTATTCTACCAAATTTTGTTGGTTTTGTTGACGGCAAATATAATTGAAAAAATACTGTTCTGTCCCACTGAACCTGGAGTATGCCAGCAAATAGTTCTACAATAAAATCATCATTTTGATGAATGTTGGTATTGAGACGCTCTATATTATTAATAATATTAGATTTGTTCCGTTCATACTGCAAAACCGCCTGATGAAGCGTCTGCAATTCATCTTTCCGCGCCAAAAAGGTTTGACTATCGTAAAATACTTCAAACCATTCATCATCAAGACGACTATCTTTCACATGCACGATTTCGTCTCTCACAAGAAAATTTCGAATTTTTGACTTCTTATAGAGATCGATTTCATCATTGATCACTCGCGCCAATTCACCATATGAGCTTTGAATAAATAATGTAAAAATGATAAAAACATTTAGCTTAGCTTTTGTAATCATATTTTGCTCAATTTCGAATTTTGAAGCTTGGTCTCACAACACTCTGATAATATGCCTATAACTTCTTTCCACTCAGTAACTCGGTGTATTAAATTGTGATTGATATTCCGATTATAGGGCTGATCCATAATCATAAATCGTTTTCCTTTTGATGAGAATTCCATAGCATAATGAGGCGCATCATCTATGAGCATGTCGATATTGAGCGACTCGCATATCCTAAACTTTTCCCGTTCAAACACAATATCATGAAACGGAATGTCATGGAATTGAAGCCATTTTAAGGTAACATCGTAAAACAAATCAGGTCGCGCAGTCAGGATGGTCAATTGATAGGTCCTGAAAAGTTTCTTCACAACCTCTACTGCATAGGGGTAGGGATCCGATTGCCAATGAATTTCATTACCAATTTGCTCGTAGGCAACCTCGTACATTTCCTCATTCCAACCATAGAACTCATAATATCGGTAATGATTTTCATCTGTTGGAAAAAGATCAATTCCCGTCAATTTATTAAATTGTGAAATGCTGGCTTTGGAGGTATTCAACAAAGTATTATCTAAATCAATTGCAATATGATACATATATTTTTAATCTACCATTGAATTGGGTTAATATTCAACGTTGCTTAGAAACCTTAGGCAAATAGGGATAGCAACTATGTGGGACCAAATACTTCCCGCTTATCATAAACAATTATCATTTAGCCTGATTAATTCATGCGATTCCTGCTGCGAGCACGTATCTTGCTCCATATAGAGGAACCTAAGCACTCTCGCGACAAAATCGCGGAATTAACCAGGTTAGAAAATTCAGCTTAACTTTAATTAATAAATGTTTCGATCCGAAGAATTGGAATTATTATCAAGATGCCATTAATTTACCATTAATTCAACTTTTTACATGTCAATGGTCTGACCGTAAAGAATTCGCGAAATTAAACAACCCTCAGTAAAGTTAATTTTTGACTAGAAGCAATATTAGAATTTATGGATTTGCCCTCGATAGTTAGAAAATATAATCAAGAACACTTATTAAGATTTTGGGACGAATTATCCAAAAGCCAAAAATCTTCGCTGACTCGTGATCTGGAATCGATTAATTGGGATCAATTTGAAGAATGGTCAAATTATTGTATATCAACGGATTCAACAGAACAAAGTTTAGATGGCAAGCTTGAGCCTGCTCCATTTTATCCTGTTAATCCAGATACGAGTGAATTAAAGACATTATACGCGCAAGCAATAAATAGGGGAAAAGAATTAATCAAAGTTGGAAAAGTCGCCGCATTCACCGTTGCAGGCGGCCAAGGAACACGGCTCGGATTTGATCACCCGAAAGGGATGTATAAGATTTCACCGATAAAGAACAAATCACTATTCCAATTGTTCGCTGAATCAATTCTTCGCTTTGGGGAACTTTACCATACATCGATACGCTGGTATATCATGACCAGTGATGAGAACGAACATGAAACCAGAGAGTATTTTAGGGAACAAAATAATTTTGGATTAGAGCGAGACCAAATCAATTTTCTTGTGCAAGGACAGATGCCTGCTTTCGATTTGCAAGGTAATCTAATATTAAAAAGTAAATGGCAAATTGCCAAAGCGCCCGACGGACATGGAGGAAGTTTAAACGCATTAAAGATCTCAGGCGCATTAGCAGACATGGAACAACATGGTGTTGATTATATTTCTTACTTCCAGGTAGACAATCCACTTGTTACAATAATTGATCCCCTATTTGTGGGTCTCCACGCATTAACCCAGTCAGAAATGAGCAGTAAGTCTATCGCGAAAACGGGACCTCAGGAAAAAATGGGTGTATTTTGTAAATCCGGAGACAAAGTAGGCATCGTTGAATATACAGATTTACCAGAAGAACTTGCAATTAAAACCGGCGAAAATGGCAAACTACGATTCATTTCCGGGAGCCCTGCAATTCATATCATTAATCGGAATTTCGTGGATCAGCTAACTAAGAATAAATTTCAGCTTCCGTTTCACAAAGCATTAAAAAAGATACCATTTATCAACAATACAGGAGTAGATAAATGCCCAGATCAACCCAACGGGATTAAACTTGAAACATTTGTCTTCGATGCGTTATCCTTAACGAATAAAACAATTATATTGGAATCAGTGCGCAATCAAGAATTTGCGCCTGTGAAAAATAAATCTGGAGTTGATTCTGTTGAGTCAGCCAGAAAAATGATGGTGGCTGAACATCGACGCTGGTTAAATGAAGCCAATCTATCTGTACTAAATGAGAATATGAATCTGATGGATGCCAAAATTGAAATTTCGCCTAAAAGGTATGTGACCGTTGCAGATTATTGTAATGCAAATATTACCAATGAAAAAATAAAAGTATTGGTTCAAAATAATAGGTTATATATCTCATGAATCTACGCATGCAAATCTATACTACCAAGGAGATAGCGACCGATTGTGAAAGCGTGTCCAGGGCATTAAATAAGGGATGCAAGAGAGATAAAGTTCATTACAAAATCTCGGGGGTCTGTCAGGTAAACGAAACAGTATTTTTCCCAATGGAAAAAATACTAGACAACGATAAATTCAGCTATATTCTCGCGCCGTTCTCAGGACATTCAAAGGACTTGATTCAAGCCGATATTTTTACCCGTTGGACGTCCGGATTTAGAACAAAAGGTCTGATTGAATTATCAGAATCTTTTCTGGGGTTGTTTGAATTAGTCGAAAATGGTTGTTAACTACCTTACTTTCAATTTAGTGAAAGATCTGCAAAATCCCACGAATGGGTAGTGGCGTAAAAAAATCAATTCTGCACTAATCAGAACTTGATCTTCTTCATAACATTCCTGGTTTCAATACATTGCAATTTTTCAGTTAGTTTTTTCAGCCAATTTAGGTAATATTGTTTTTAACAAAACTCGATATAGAAAGGTATTATCATTAATGAGCAAAATCAGAGAAAGACATATCTTCACCTCGGAATCTGTCTCAGAAGGGCACCCGGATAAGGTTTCTGATCAAATATCAGACGCTATTCTCGACGAATGCCTTAAAAATGACTCGGAAAGCAGGGTCGCTTGCGAAACACTGACGACAACTGATCTCATCGTTATTTCAGGTGAAATCACGACAAAATCAAACGTTAATTTTGAACAGGTCGCACGTAAAGCTGTTACTGAGATCGGATATACAAAATCAGAAATCGGATTTTCGGCTGACGATTGTAAAGTATTTGTTTGTATTCATAAACAATCTGCTGACATATCACAAGGCGTTTCTCAAGGTGAAGGGTTATTTACTGAACAAGGTGCCGGAGATCAAGGAATGATGTTTGGTTATGCAACGGACGAAACACCAGAATTAATGCCAGCGCCTGTTTTATACTCACATAAATTAGTTTCTGAATTGGCAAAACTACGAAAATCAGATCCCGATACCTATTATTATCTTCTTCCAGATGCGAAAAGCCAAGTCTCTATCGTTTACGATGAAGGTAAACCTATATCGGTAGAATCGATTGTTGTATCCCATCAGCACACACCGGATATGGAAAGAAATACACTCGAAAATTTGGTAAAAGACATTGTCTGCAAGACGATCCCCTCAAAATTGATTAATAGCGATGTCAACTATTACGTAAATCCCACGGGTCGTTTTGTTATTGGGGGTCCCCATGGTGATACAGGGTTAACCGGTCGTAAGATAATCGTCGATACCTATGGTGGTGTTGGCAGTCACGGCGGCGGCGCTTTTTCCGGAAAGGATCCGTCAAAGGTAGATCGATCAGCCGCTTATATGTGTCGATATATTGCAAAAAATATTGTCGCGGCAGGGTTAGCAAAAAAATGTGAGGTTCAGGCCGCCTATGCCATAGGCGTCGCTAAACCAGTTAGTATAAATGTTGATACCTATGGCACCGGAACCGTCGACGATTCGAAACTTCATGATGTACTAACTGATGGAAATATTTTTGATATGAGACCTGTAGGTATCATTGAATCACTCGATTTAAAGAACCCATTCAAAAATGGTTGGTCCTATATAGAAACTGCGGCCTATGGGCACTTTGGCCGAGAGATATTTCCATGGGAAAAAACGGATAAAGTCGAAGAACTCAAAGCGGCAGTTTAGGTATAAAATGGAAAATAAGCATGTCATAGGTATTGGTTCCCCCCTTGTCGATTGTCTGGCCCACGTATCCGATGATTTTTTAACAAAAATCCCCGGTGCTAAAGGGGGAATGGAACTTATCGATCATCAGACAATTGATGACATTATTAATTCATGTGAAAATGATGTCGTCCACGCGTCCGGCGGATCTGCGGCAAATACCATATTGGGTTTGGCTAAACTTGGACTGAACTGTTCATTTCTTGGAAAAATCGGAACCGATAAACTCGGTGGGTTCTATACTGATACATTCTCTAATTCCGGGGTAATGATCGATAAATTTAAATATTGCGATAGCGACCCTAGCGGCCGATGCCTCAGTATGATAACCCCTGATTCTGAACGAACCTGTAGGACCTATCTTGGCGCGGCTATGAATCTGTCTCCTGATGATATTGACGACCATGATTTTAACGACTGTACGCATGCGCATGTTGAAGGTTACATTTTATTTAATCGTGATCTAATTTTCAAAGTGTTGAAATGCGCGAAAAATAAGGGATGTACGATTAGCCTTGATCTCGCCTCATTTGAAGTTGTAAACGGAAATAGGGATATTTTGAATGCAATTCTTGAGGAATACATTGATTTTGTCTTTGCCAACGAAGACGAATCCAGCGCATTTTGTGGAACAGATGATCTTAGACAAGGCGTTAAGAATCTCGGTAATTATTGTGACGTCGCAGTCGTGAAAGCGGGGGCTGATGGCTCAATTATCAAATATAAAGATGAAATTGTCAATGTCGAAGCAGACAAAGTTAAAGCCGTGGATACTACCGGAGCTGGTGATCTATGGTCTGCCGGTTTTTTATATGGCTTTTTTAATGGCTGGGATTTAAGATCTTGTGGATTAGCAGGTTCCAAACTTGGCGCTGAAGTGGTTCAACAAACTGGAGCATCAATCCCGGATATAGAATGGGATTTTATCAGGGAAGAATTGATTTCCTTGAATTCAAAATCTTGATAATTTGACCTCAAAAATAAATAACTTTTGCTAGTTTACTGTAATCTAACAAAAGTAAACAATTGATCAGACATCGAAATAGGAGAAATTAGACAATGAGTCAAGTCGTAGCAGAAGATAAACCTAATTATAAAGTCGCTGATATTAAAGACGCAGATTTTGGCCGTAAAGAGATTGACATTGCAGAACATGAAATGCCGGGCTTAGTTGCGACTCGGGACAAATACGGTCCAGACAAGCCTCTACAAGGTGTTCGAATCTCCGGCAGCCTCCATATGACAATTCAGACAGCTGTACTTATTGAAACACTCGTCGAACTAGGTGCTGATGTGCGTTGGGCCTCATGCAACATTTTTTCCACTCAAGATCATGCCGCAGCAGCAATTGCAAAAACCGGCGTGCCCGTATTCGCTTGGAAAGGCGAAACATTAGAAGAATATTGGTGGTGCACCAAAGAAGCCCTAACCTTTCCAGGTAATAAGGGACCACAACTGATCGTTGACGATGGTGGCGACGCAACACTGCTGATTCATCGTGGTTACGCAGCAGAAAATGATGCATCTATCCTTGATGAACCAACCGACAATGAAGAATTAGCGATTATTAACAATCTGCTTAAAGAAACCCTCAAAGAAAATCCCACTTTTTGGCATTCCATGGTTGACGAATGGGTTGGCGTTTCAGAAGAAACGACAACAGGCGTTCATCGACTTTATCAAATGCATGAAAAAGGTGAATTGCTTGTGCCAGCAATAAATGTTAATGATTCAGTAACAAAATCCAAATTTGACAACCTCTATGGTTGCAGAGAATCACTTGTAGATGGAATAAAACGAGCTACTGATGTGATGATTGCTGGAAAAGTCGCCGTTGTTTGTGGCTATGGCGATGTTGGCAAAGGGTGTGCCCAGGCGCTCGTTGGCTTAGGTTGCAGAATCATTGTCACAGAAGTTGACCCGATTTGCGCCCTCCAGGCGTCAATGCAAGGCTTCCAGGTTTGTCCAATAGAAGATGCATTGCCAATTGCAGATATTTATGTAACAACAACGGGAAATGCTGATATTATTACGGCCGAACATATGGCGAATATGAAAGATCAGGCAATCGTCTGTAATATTGGTCATTTTGATAATGAGATCCAAGTTACACAATTGAAAAAATATCCAGGTGTTAAAAGTCTAAATATAAAACCGCAGGTAGATAAATATACATTCCCCAACGGAAATTCTATTTATTTATTAGCCGAAGGTCGACTCGTCAATTTGGGTTGCGCGACCGGCCATCCCAGCTTCGTTATGAGTAATTCCTTTACAAATCAAACACTGGCACAAATTGATTTGTGGGAAAATCGACGACCTGTCGGTGTTTACGTTTTATCTAAGAAATTAGATGAAGAAGTGGCGCGATTACATTTAGAAAAAATCGGTGTGAAGTTAACGAAACTTACTCAAAAGCAAGCAGATTATATCGGTGTTCCAGTTGAAGGTCCATACAAACCTGATCATTATAGATATTGATTAGAGCTGATTATTTTAGCCAATCATGTTACTTAGCCTGGATTATGCATAAAACGTAACCATTCAGTAAAATGCGTTTGGCTTGTCTGAATGGTTACCTCCAATTGCTATTAACTTAAAATGCAAATTTCTGATTATTAATCAGGTTGCGTTTAATTGGCATTGCTCGAAAATGTCATATCAAATGGTGGCGATGGGAATGCATTGCAACTTATTTTACTATAACAGGTTGCCGATTTCTATAGGTCTGTAGCATCAGATTCCCTGCACGATTTGACCGATATTTTAAGGTGATTAGGTAAATTATGTTGTTGTTAATCATCGAGTTTTCACTGCCTGACGAAGAGGCCTTTAATTCATGTAAGATGCTATCAAATAATGCTTTGCGTCTCAAGTTAACGGCATAGGTGCCACTCAACATAAAATATTTATAATTAATATTTATAAATAATATTTAACATCTTAATTATTTTCTGACTTGCGAGGTCGACCTACTTTGCGAGCGCTCAGTCGACCTGATTTAGAAGCTAAATTCCTCAAAAATACTTTATCACCAATTGCCTTTTTATTGTTGTTAAATATCGCTTCATCTTCCTGCCGCTCTTTTTCATCAAGAAGATAAAGTTTATAAACGTATTGACGATCCTCTTCAGATTCGCCCATTTCATTCCACAAAAAATAATTGCTTTTGTTTACCAACGGATCAACTTCATCAAAACAAAATGACTTTGCACTTGACCATTTATAATCCCAAAGATAGTCAATTCCTTCTATTCCCGCACGCCTTGGATTACATTCAATATAGCGACCTAGATAAGCTCGGCGTAAGTCCTTCGGGTGTGCATTTTCTGTACTGGATGGAGTTATATCTTTGGAGGATCGAGGCGTACTGAGGTACTCCCCAATCTTCTAAGGATGCAAATCCGCCTGTACAAACAACCCAAAGGGCGGGCATTTCTTGCAGAATTTCATTGGTAATGTAAAATCTACAATCTAAGTTAACCGGATTCATAACTATGAGTAGTTTATGTCTCTATACTGCAAGCAGTAGATTATTCGACGTTCATTTGTCAGTCCGGCAGAAAATTTACAGAAACCTGTCGAAAACCTAATCGCAATCGGTATAATAGACCTGAATCCGTGAAGGTTTTCTTTGAATGTAGTTGCGAGGCAGTAAGTATTTAGTTCTGCTGTCCAGCAGAATGACTACTGCAACTGCTTACTAACGAAGCAAATGCATTTAAATAAAGCCTCCGCGAAGTGGCGACTTATTGCTAATTTGTAAAATACCTAATAGTTATTTCGTCTTGAACCTAGCGATAGTGTATGAGCTTTATGTGCGTAAAGGTATCGAAGGGTACGGCAGTAGCAGCCTTTATATACCGAATGCCATCGGGTTTTCGACAGGTTTCTGTAAAATCGCTGCCGGACTGACAAACGAATGTCGAAAAACCTACTGCTTGCAGTATATTTACCAAAAGACAAGGAGAAAACATGTGTAGGAACATCAAGACTCTTTTCAACTTTGCCCCCGCTGCTTCAGAAGCTGAAATTCGAGCTGCATCTATTCAGTTCATACGGAAAGTTAGTGGTTCCCTCAAGCCGTCAAAAGTAAACGAACCTGCTTTTGAACGCGCAGTCAATAATATAGCAGCTACCGTCACAGAGCTTCTTAATTCTTTGGTCACTTCCGCCGCGCCAAAAGATCGTGAATCTGAGGCTGCAAAAGCCTGGGTTCGAGCTGAACAACGATTTGGGACAGTAAGCTCAGTTCGCAGCGTTAAAAATCAACCTTGAAGAGCACCAACCGATCAATCAAGCAGACATCGCATTTGGCGGCTTCCCTTGGTCACATTGAGAACGCCGTCCGGTGGCAGGTTAGGACTTGTTCCAAGTGGGAAAAAACGAAACTCACTGGTGGGCTAAAATCCACAAAAAAGTTTGAATCGATTGTACAATAATGCGTTTCGAAAATTAATTTTCAAATATATTCTGAGCAAGTCTGAGTAACTTGGAGCTTATCTTGAGTCGGGTCCTTTTTGCAGCAGCCAAATTGATTTCGAAGCGTACTTTCTTATTGTGTATCAAGAAATTAATAATGCCCCCGTTCAACGCAAATGTCGCATGATCGCCTACGGTCAATGCCGGATACCCATCCAGATCGTTTAATATCGCGGCTGTTTGTTCCTCCATTGACGCACTAATGAATAGAATATGAAATTGCCGGATATCGTTCGGACGTTCGTAGGATTGAAGGAATTCTATGCGAAGCTTCTTTCCATGAGTCGATTGGGCTTCGAGATCCGAGATGAAATCTCCAAAGGGATTTTCGCCCAACACACACACACTGAAGGGTTGATTTTTGTCAATAAGAACCTCTGGCGGCCAATCAATAAACTTGATAAAGTTGAACAGGAAGGCGGCTTTAATTCTGTATTCCTCTGGGGTTTGAGGCCGACTCCGGCGAGCGTCACCATTGTCGCCTCCGTGTGCCATGTATGCCCCCTGAAAAAACAGAATGATCAATACAAAATAAATAAAGATTTTGGCTAAAACTAACAGATCATCGAAGAGCGTGTTTGGAGCATGTCCGGAAAACCTGATTTTTAAAAGGTCCATACAATTTTTCCGTATACACTCCGTTCAACCTCTGATATTTGAGTATTCAACGTCGTTGAAGAAATATACTCGAACCGTTGACTATCGAGAATATTCTCCACCACCAGTGAGAGCTCGATATGATCTGATGGCTTCCAACCGACTCTGATGTCAAGATCAAAGTAGTTGGGGATTCCGGATGCAGTATTAATTTGATCGACATATTTTAATTCAGTATCGAGCTCTAGGTTTCCGGGGAGATTGAACTGCGTTCTGAATCCAAATTGCTGTTCAGGAGAATCGCCTTCAAACAATGCCTCGGATTGGCCGCGGTCCGTACTGGAGCCTTGAGTATGCAATTGAAGCTTAATAAATGAGTATGTGAATTGAAGCCGGCACCATTCAGTTATATCACAATAGAGGTCGAACTCAGCGCCGTAAGATTCTCCTTCAATTTTGTTATCCGTGGTAATGATTGGCAAGTTGCTGGCATCCAGTGCCCCGGAGAATTCCAGGCTCTGAAGGTTGTCATATTCATTGTAAAAAATTGCTATATCCGCTCCCATCAGGTCGAACAAATTAGCTCGATAACCTGCTTCATAAGCAATCAGTTCTTCTGAATCGAAACGGCCGGTGGCCAAACCTCGGAAAAGAGGTGCAGCCGGGGGGCTTTGAGCAATGATCGATATGTCGTGGTCGGCTCGTGACGGCGTTCTTACCGCTCGCGAAATTGATCCCCAAATGGTATGTTTGCCACTGGGAGCAAATGTCAATCTTGCACTCGGTTGCACTTCAAACCCTGTGAAGTCATTATGTTCCAACTTGGATCCAAGCGTCAATGTCAGCCGATCTGGGATGAGACTGATTTCGTCCTGAGCAAAGGCACTGAATAATTCGTCATTGCGGCGAGTGTCAGCCAAGCTGACGAAATCTTTTCGGACGATTTGAAATGTTTGCTGATCGAATACGTTTATTTTGGCCCCTTCGAAATCGTCTGCCGTAAAGTGATATCCCAATCCCCATGTGACATCATGTATGCGTAATAACTTAAAGCCATGCTGAAGGTCAATATCGAATGTATCTCTATTCTCTTCGAACGCGAATTCATCTCGTTCTGTCCGGTCGTAATAGGTTTGCAGGGTGAACTTCGAATCTTCTGACACATGATGATTCCACCGCAACAACACGTTTCCACCCGAAAACAAAATATCCTCGTCTAACGGCGTACTGAATGGCGGTACCGGAGGCACCAGATTGGGTACAGAAATTCGCTGACCCGCTACACCACGGTAATAGTCTCCCTGAAATGTGATTGAGTCTTTACGTGTCGCATCGACGTCTACGCGAAAACCCCCGCGGCCCGTGCGCCAATCGTCGTGAGCCCGGCGGTCATTCACCGCAGATTCATCGTGTTCATAGCCTTTAAGATAGAAGCGATAGTAGGCATTGTCATTGAATGTCCCTCCATGCCGACCTTCAATGGTATACTCTTCTGAACCGTACAAACCTGACATCAACGTTCCTTGGGTATCATGCGCTTTCTTAGTAATGATATTGATAACGCCGTTAACGGCGTTAGCTCCCCATAACGTTCCTCCGGGACCGCGAATCACTTCTATCCGTTCAACATCGTGAAGCAAGGTGTCTTGAACCTCCCAATACACCCCTGAAAATAGTGGTGTGTAAACGCTTCGCCCATCGATTAAAACGAGAAGTTTGTTGGCGAAACGGCCGTTAAATCCTCGCGACGTGATGGCCCACTTGTTCGCATCCATGCGTGCCACATGCAATCCAGGTATCCGACGCAAAACTTCAGGGATACTAGTGGCGCCGGATCGCCGGATATCATCCCCTGTAATCACCGAGATTGCTGCGGCTGCTCTCGATTTACGTTCTTCTTTTTTGGACACGGAGGTAATTTCCATATTCATTAATTCTTCAATACTTAATTTAAGGTAATCGGATAACGATTCTTCCGCACATACTCCGAAGGGATATCCGGTCCAGCATATCGCCAGAAGGATATGGATCGTATAGGAAGCCATGAGATACGACCGCCGCCATGTTAATTTTATCACGGTTACTCCTGTTCCATTTTATTTGAAAGTGGCCCCAGCAGAGAGACACTTGATTATATGTGTCCAAGACGATGTTTTGCATTGATCGGAAATATTACCGACACGGATTTCCTCGATAACATGTCTGGTAAGTTTGTTATTTCAAATTATGGCGGTATTAAAATCAGTAAAAACCCTACCCTATTGACTTTTTTGCTATATTTCTCGCAAAAATTAATATAATAAAAGACCTACTACTAGCCTGATTAATTCATCCGGCTTCTATTGCGTGCGCATATCTCGCTTCATATAAGCAAGTTGTGAAGAACCCAAAGACTTGAAATAGTTTCCACCCACCACGGCGCGTTATAAACCACGGCGGATTTTCAACACTATTCTCTCCGAGCTGTAGGCTCTACGAGCTGGAAGCCTGTACGCAGATAAAATTCATAACTCATTTATTTCACGCAATCTAACAACTCTCATTACAAAAATTTATGAATTATCTAGGCTAGATCCAGATGGGTAACTGAACGGAATAATTTTTTAAAAATACTTGAGGTAGCGTTTCAGCTAATAAAGCCTGAAAAAACTGGCGTGGATATAGTAGATTCAAGCGTTTTCAGACTCATAAAACTTTTACTATTTGACAGAATAAGACGTTTCTATTATCAAAAAATATACTTTTTTTGGGTTTTTCATGCAATTGGGCCCTGTCAGGACTTGCAATGAACTTTAATGGGGGGCCCTGATTGCGTGCTCATTAAGAACCTTTATTTTCCAGTTATTAGATTTAATCTGATTATTATTAAGCAACACAATTAACAACGTCCCTAACCAATGCCAACCAGCTTCTTCAATATAAATACGATTGAACTAAACCGCTTCGCGGAGTGTCTGCCCTAATCCGAGCCGCCCTTGGCTTCGCCTTTTCCTCGCCAATCCTTACGCCCAATCGCACCTTGCTGTAGATTACCTCCTGTTGTGTTGGTCCCAGGCCAACAATTCGT